>JBIPLY010000314.1:0-5180 GCA_044369385.1 Acetobacteraceae bacterium
TCCCGCTGGCATGAGCAGCGCAACAATCCCATCAAGCTGATCCAGCGACCGATACTGGATGCGCACCGCCCCACCTTTGCCGTCGAACATGATCTCGACCTTCAGCCCCAGCCGCTCCGACAATTCCCGTTCCAGCGCCACGGTCTCCGTGTCCTTGCCGGCCCCGGGCGCGGCAAGGGCACGCCGCGCGGCCTTCCCCGGCGCGAGCGCCTCGGTCTGGCGCACGTTCAAGCCGCGGGCGATCACCGTCATGGCCGCCTTGGCGGGTTCGGGATGCGCGAGCAGGGCGCGCGCATGGCCGGCGGTCAGCACGCCTTTGCGCACCTCCGCCTGAACTGACGGTGGCAACTGGCGCAGGCGCAAGGTATTGGCGACGTGGCTGCGCGACTTGCCGACCGCTTCGGCCAGGCGCTCCTGGGTCAGGCCGAACTCCTCGATCAGGCGGTGGAAGCCCTGGGCTTCCTCGATGGCATTGAGGTCCTGGCGTTGCAGGTTCTCGACCAATGCCGCGGCCATCGCCTCGACATCGCCCAGCGGCCGGATGAGGGTGGGCACGCTGTGCAGCCCGGCCTGCTGCGCGGCCCGCCAGCGGCGCTCGCCGGCGATGATCTGCAGGCGGCCTGGCTTGTCGGGGTGCGGGCGGGCGAGCAGCGGCTGCAGCACGCCGCTGGCGCGGATGGAATCGACCAGCTCGGCCATGTTCGCCGGGTCGAAATCCCCGCGCGGCTGGAACGGGCCGGGCTCCAGCTGTTCGATCGGGGTCTCGGCCACGCCCGCGGTGGCGCCGCCGGGCTGGGCCGCGATCGGCGAGGGTGCATCGCCCAGCAGCGCGGCGAGGCCGCGTCCGAGCCGGGGGCCGGGTTCCTTGCTCATGCGCGTGGCTCCTTGAGGCTTCGTTCCCGCCGCAGCAATTCCTGCGCCAGCTTGATGTAGGCCTGCGCGCCGGGGGACCGGTGATCGTAGATCAGCACCGGCTTGCCGTGGCTCGGCGCCTCCGAGACACGGATGTTGCGCGGGATCACGGTGTCGTAGACCTGCGCACCGAAGAAGCCGCGGGCATCGGCGGCGACCAGGTCGGAGAGGTTGTTGCGGCGATCGAACATGGTCAGCACGATGCCCTGCAAGGCCAGCTGCGGGTTGAACGCCTGGCGCACCCGCTCGATGGTGCGCATCAGCTGGCTCAGCCCTTCCAGGGCGAAGAACTCGCATTGCAGCGGCACCAGCACCGCATCGGCGGCAACCAGGCCGTTCAGGGTGAGAAGGCCAAGGCTGGGCGGGCAGTCGATCAGGATATAGGCGAAATGCGCCAGCGCCGGCGATCGCAGGGCGGCGCGCAGCCGATACTCCCGCGATGGGGTGCTGACCAGCTCGATCTCCGCCCCGGCCAGATCCGGCTCGGCTGGAATGATCGACAGGTTTGGCACGAAGCTGGGCCGCACCGCGCGCGCCGGATCGATGTCGTCGAGCAGCAGGGCATAGGTGCCGGTGTCGCGCTGTTGGGCGCCAATGCCGATGCCCGTGGAGGCATTGCCCTGCGGATCGAGATCGACCATCAGCACGCTCTGCCCGGCGGTGGCCAGGGCGGTGGCGAGATTGATCGCCGTCGTGGTTTTGCCCACGCCCCCCTTCTGGTTGACGATGGCCAGGATTCGGGGGGCGGCGGCTTGCGACGGGTCAGCCACGCGTGATCTCGCTCAATCGGAGGATCCTTGCGGAGGGATCGAGTGCGCTCGGCCACTGCTCCACCCGCATGTGCCACTCTGATCGGGCCCGCGTCAATTCCTCGTCGACGGTCCGGCCCTTCGGGAACACGCAGGCGCCGCCCGGTGCAAGGAGCGGCGCGGCCCAGGCAATCAGCGTCGACAGCGGGGCCAGTGCGCGGGCGGTGACCAGCGGGGCAGGGGGCAGGCGCACCGCCTCGATCCGTTCCGCATGGACCTGCGCTGGCGCTTCAAGGATGCGGGCCGCTTCACGCAGGAACGCGGCCTTGCGCTGGTCGGACTCGACCAGGTCGAAGTGGCGCCCGGTGGCGATTGCCAGCACGAGGCCGGGAAACCCACCGCCGGAGCCCAGATCGATGGCGCGGTCAAAGCCGGGAGGGAGATAGGGGAGTAGATTGAGCGAGTCCGCGATGTGCCGTTCGCGCAAGTGCGCGGCATCACGTCGGGATACCAGGTTGATCGTCTGGTTCCAGGTCAGCACCAGGGCTGCGAACCGTTCCAGCCGCTCAGATGTTTCACGTGAAACATCGGGCCAGCACGCGGCGTGTTGTTTCACGTGAAACACTCGCCGTTGGCCGGCCCCTTGCGGACATGCGCCAGGACCGCCGTCACCGCCGCTGGCGTCACCCCCGGCACCCGACTGGCGGCCCCCAAGGTCGGCGGTTGTGCCGCCGCGAGCCGCTCGCGCATCTCGGCCGACAAGCCGCCGATCCCGCGATAGTCAAGCCCCGCTGGCAGCCGCACCGCCTCTTCCCGCCGGAACCCGGCGATATCCCGCTGTTGCCGGTCCAGATAGCCGTCATACAGGGCCGTGGCCCGCAACTGCTCCCGCGCGCGCGCCGGCAGCGCGCCAAACCAGGGAAATGCCGCCGCCAAGGCGGCCTCGTCCAGCCGAGCATCGCCAATCCAAGCCAGGGCGGAACGCCCCTCGCCCTCGCCCGCCACGGCCGCCCCGCGCCGCCGCATACCGCCCGCCGACACCATCTCCGCGCGCGCCTGCTGCTCAGCTGCCGCAACTGCCGTCGAATGGCTGGTGTGCGACCGGCCTCGCGCAGCGCCGACCACCCCCCACGCGATCCCCTTGTCGGTCAGCCGCAAGTCGGCATTGTCCGCCCGCAATGTCAGCCGATATTCGGCGCGCGAGGTGAACATCCGATACGGCTCGCTCACCCCTTGGGTTGTCAGGTCGTCAATCAAAACCGCGATATAGGCCTCGGCGCGATCCAGCAGCACCGGCGCCTCGCCGCCCGCCCGCCGCGCCGCATTGATCCCGGCCATGATCCCCTGCGCCGCCGCCTCCTCATAGCCGGTGGTGCCGTTCACCTGCCCGGCCAGGAACAGCCCCGGCACGGCGCGAAGCTCCAGCCCGGCGGTCAGCGCCCGCGGATCGATGTGGTCATACTCCACCGCATAGCCTGGCCGCAGGATGCGCGCATGCTCCAGCCCCGGGATGGTGGCGATCATCGCCCGCTGCACGTCCTCCGGCAGGCTGGTGGAAATTCCGTTCGGATAGACGGTGTCGTCCTCCAGCCCCTCAGGCTCCAGGAAGATCTGATGGCGTTCACGATCGGCGAACCGCACCACCTTGTCCTCGATCGACGGGCAATAGCGCGGGCCCCGCCCCGCGATCTGCCCGCCATAGACCGCGGACAGGTGCAGATTGTCGCGGATCAGCGCATGGGTCGCCGGCGACGTCGCGGTCACGCCGCAGGCCACCTGCCGGTTGACGAGCCCCGAAGTCATGGTGCTGAAGAACTCCGGCACCGTATCGCCATGGTCGCTGCCCAGCCGCTCCCAGGCGATCGAGCGCCCGTCCAGCCGCGGCGGCGTCCCGGTCTTCAGCCGCCCCATCGGCAGCCCCATTGCCTCCAGCCGACGCGCCAGCCCGATCGCCGGCGCGTCGCCCACCCGCCCGGCCGGATGGCTCACCGTTCCGATATGGATCATGCCGCGCAGGAAGGTGCCCGCCGTCAGCACCACCGCCCCGGCGCCAATGGTCTCCCCCGCCGCCGTCACCACCCCGCTCACGCACCCCGCCGCATCCACCACCAGGTCCTCCACCCCGGCCTCGACGATCTCCAACCCAGGCTGTGCTGCCAGAAGCCCCTGGATCGCCTGGCGATACAGCGCCCGATCCGCCTGGGCCCGCGGCCCGCGCACCGCCGGTCCCTTGCTGCGGTTCAGCAGCTTGAAGTGGATGCCGGCCATATCCGCCGCACGGCCCATCAGCCCGTCCAGCGCATCGACCTCGCGCACCAGATGCCCCTTGCCGATCCCCCCGATCGCCGGGTTGCACGACATCTCGCCGATCGTCGCCCGCTTGTGCGTCACCAGCACAACCCGCGCCCCCAGCCGCGCCGCCGCCGCCGCCGCCTCGCAGCCGGCGTGCCCGCCGCCGATCACCACAACATCGCAGCGCCGCATGCCCCGTACTCCACCCAACCCGACCGGAAAGCCCAGCCGGGTTCTACTTGCCAATGCAGAACTGACGGAAGATCGAATCCAGAATGTCTTCCACGCCCACCCGCCCGGTGATCCGCCCCAGCGCCCGCAGCGCCAGGCGCAGGTCCTCGCCGCGCAGCTCCGGTGCCGGCGCGTCCAGCGCCGCTGCCAGCCGCGACGCTGCCGCCGTCAGCGCCGCGCGATGCCGCGCCCTCGTCAGGGGGGGCGGCCCCTCGGCCTGGGTCAGCGCCTGCGCATGCGCGCCCAGCACCGCCAGCAACGCCGCCATCCCCGCCCCGGTCCGTGCGCTGACCGCCAGTCCGTCGTCGTCGGCCGGCGGCCCGATATCCGCCTTCGCCCAAACCCGCACCACTCGGGGATGCTCCGGCACATCGTGCGGCACCGGCGCGTCACCCGCCGCCAGCACGATCAGCGCATCCGCCGCCGCCGCGCGCACCCGTGCCCGGCGCATGCCCTCGGCCTCGATCGCATCCCCGCCTTCGCGCAATCCGGCCGTGTCCAGCAACGTCACCGGCACCCCGCCCAGCTCCACCCGCGCCTCCAGCACGTCGCGCGTGGTGCCGGGCAACGGCGAGACGATGGCGATCTCGCGGTCCGCCAAGGCATTGACCAGGGTCGATTTTCCCGCATTCGGCGCGCCGAGCACGGCAAACACCAGCCCCTCGCGCAGCCGCTCCCCCCGCCGCCCGTCATCCAGATGCGCGCGCAGCGCGCCCAGCAGGTCCCGCAGCTCCGCCACGATCCCGGCCTCCACCTCCGGCGGCAAGTCTTCATCGGGAAAGTCGATCAGCGCTTCCTGCTGCGCCAACAGCCGGGTCAGGCGCGCCGCCCAGCCCGCCAGCACCGCCCCCAGCCCGCCCTCCATCTGCCGCAGCGCCTGGCGCCGCTGGGCCGAGGTCTCGGCGGCCACCAGGTCGGCCATCGCCTCGGCCTCGACCAGGTCGATCCGCCCGTTCAGGAAGGCGCGGCGGCTGAACTCCCCCGGCTCGGCCGGCC
>JBIPLY010000315.1:0-5162 GCA_044369385.1 Acetobacteraceae bacterium
CGCCGCCGTGCTGGGCGTGATCAAGACCATGTCCTCGATCAACGAGCCGCCCGCGGTGCTCGGCGGCATGATCGGCGGCGCGCTGGTCGGCACCTTCATGGGCGTGCTGATGGCCTACGGCATGGTCGGCCCCTGCGCCGCCCGGCTCAAGGGCGTGGTCGAGGAGGAGTCGAAATACTTCGATGTGATCCGCGCCGTGCTGGTCGCCCACCTGCACGGCAACGCGCCGCAGGTCAGCGTGGAAACCGGCCGCAAGATGGCGCCGAACCAGTTCATGCCGAGCTTCCAGGAGGTGGAGGCGGCGGTGCAGAATTTGCAGATCGCGTAGGAAGGAAGAAGTTCTTTTTTGAAAAAAAGAACCAAAAAACTTTTTCCCGTTTGCGCTCGGCTCCCCCCGGGAGAGCCGGCTGCCAACGGATAAAGTTTTTTTGCGTCTTTTTGTTCACAAAAAGAAGATTCTTACTTGTGGTCCAAAAACGCCGCCACCGCCGGCACGCGCCGCATCGCCGCCAACTCGTCGCCACTCGGCAATTGCGGCTTGTCCCGCGCCGCGTTGACCATGCACAGGAACCCCATCGGTGCGCCGGCCGTGGCGCGGAACTGGTGCCAGACCCAGGGCGGGATCGTCACCAGGTCGTTCTGCTTGATCGCATGCACCGTCTCGCCCAGCAGGCAGTGGCCCTCGCCGCGCAGGATCAGCACCGCGTGCATGTGCTCATGCCGCTCCAGGCTGGAGTGCCCGCCGGCCGCCATCTCGAAATAGCGCAGCTCGCAGCCGAAGCCGGGATCGTTGAACAGGGTCTGGCGGGTGATGGCGCGGAACGGGGCGACGCCGTCTTCCTTGTAGGGGTGAAGCGGCACGCCCTCCCACTGCCAGTCGGCAAACGGGCGGACGGTGCCGGCGATCTCGCTGTCCATGGCAAACCTATGCGAAGCGGTGGGTGGCAACGGCGCGGGTGAAGGCGGCGGTCTCCTCGGCCAGGCGCTCGCGCGCCTCCAGCAGGCTGCCGCCGATCAGAACCATCGTCTCCGCGCCGTAGAAGTCAAGGATCTCCCCCACCCGGGCCAGCGTCATGCCCCCGGCCGGCGTCGGCACCGCGGGGCGCAGCCCGTGCCACGCGCCCCGCGCCGCGCCGGCCAGCGCGGCGCAGGTCTGGCGGGAATAGCCGAACCGCCCGCCATGGCTGGGGAACACGACGGCATCGGCGCCCAGCAGCCGGAACAGCTTGCCGATCAGCGCCGGCGGCGCAATCCGTGCCGCCCCGCCCATGCTGGGATGCGCCAGGAAGACGAAATCCGGGTTCTCCCGCACCAGCGCGTGGAAGGTCGCAACCCCCGCCACCATCGGCGCCACCACCACCGAATCCAGCCCGCAGTCCCGCGCCTGGCCGATCTGCCGCCGCATATCCACCAGCGTGCCGGACAGGCTCGGCGCATAGCGCGTCATGTGCCCCGTGCGCCGTGCGGCCACCCGCACCGCCGCCGCACAGGCCGCCACCCGATGCGCGAACCGGCCATATTCCTGGTCGGCCATGCCGTGATCGTCCTTGATCCAGTCGATCCCGCCCATCGCGAACGCCCCGGCCAGCCCGGCCAGCAACGCCACCGGCGCGCCCTGCGGCTTGATCGCCGAACAGGTCAGCGCCCGCGTGCCGGCCCCCACAAGCGACCGCATGCCCGCCGCCCCCAGGCTCGGCCCGCCAAACGCGGCCGCCATCCCCGCCGGCACCTCGACATCCTGCAGCGTCACGTCCTCGTGCAGGGAGGTGTTGCCGAACAGCATGTTCAGCAACTGCCCGGCATCCGCGCCGATCGTCGCCGCGGCCAGCGCGATGCGCACCGCGAACACGCCACCGCCCAGGTCGGAAATCTCCCGCACCTGGCCCACCACCTCGGCCAGCACCCGTGCGTCGGTGATCGCCGAGAGCGGCATCTCCACGCTCTGCTCCACGGCAATGCCCAGGGCACGCGCCTCGATCGCCGAGGCCTCGGCGCGGATGTGGTAAGTGGCCAGAACGGACTCGGTCATCGGCGCTCACAAGCAAGAAAGCAGTTCTTTTTTGAAAAAAAGAACCAAAAAACTTTTATCCGAAGCCGACAGGCTTGCAAGCGGATAAAGTTTTTTTGCTTTTTTTTGTTCACAAAAAGAAGAAGCCTTCCTTCACACGGTCGACGCCACCGCCGGCCCCAGCGCCCCCAGCTTCGCCGCCGCATGCGCCGGATTGCGGAACCGCAGCTCGCCATCCTCCGCCGCATCCGGCGCCCCAAGCATCTCCAGCCGCGAGGCACAGGTCACCGCCAGCACCCCGCGCGAGGACGGATAGGCCAGGAACTGCCGCGCCTCCCCCTCCAGTTCCAGCCGCTCGCGCAGCGCCCGCCACTCCACCCGGTCGGTGTCCTCGACCAGCAGCGCCAGGATGCCCGGCCGCGTGCCGGACAGCCGCATCGGCGCGATCGCCGCCAGCCGCCGGCGGATCGCCACCGCCACCTCGTCGGCTCGCGACGCCCGCGCCGCCATCACGAACACCGCGCCGCCACATGTCGTCACCGCCAGGTTCGCCTCCGCCCCGAACGCGGCGCGCAGCGAGCCCATCAACCCACTCGCCTGGGCCCCGGCCAGCATCAGCGGATCCAGCCGCAGCACGGCGGCCGCATCGTGATCGGCGCGGATCTGCCCGGACAGCATCGCCCGGATGCGGGCATGCAATTGCGCCAGATCGCCGCCCTCGGCGCGCAACCCCTGCGGCAGGGTCAGCTTCAGCAGATACCGCCCGGGATGCGCCGCCAGCCAGGTCTGCAAGTCGGGGTCGATCCGGTCGCACAGGTTCATCCACGCCCCGCGCCGCACATCGCGCCCCTCCTCAGCGGAGACGGTGTCACAGGCGATCTCCGCCTCCGCCCCGTCGCGCGCGATGACCAGGTCATGCGCCGCCCCCTCCGCCAGCCCGGCGTGATGCACGGCAAATCCGCGCGCGCGCTGCAACGCCGCGGTGCGCAGCAGATGGAACAGCGGCGCCAACGTCGCCTCGCCCATCAGCGCGTCGCGCATCCGCTCGCGCAGCCGCTCCCGCCCCTCGGCGGTCAGCGCGGCATGGGTCGCCACCGCCTCGCGCGCCAGCTCGGCCACCATCCGCTCCGCCCGGCTGGCGATCGCCGCCCCGCGCGCCTGGCGGTCCAGCGTCAGCTCGATGGCATGGCGCTGGATCACCCCCCGCCCGCCATGCGGCCCGGACCGCGCCCGCTCCGCCAACTCGGCCATCCGCCGGCGCCAGGGCACGGCCCCGGCAATTTTCACAAAGGCGGCAATGGCGGCCGGCTTGGGCGCGGGCAGACAGGTGACGGGCATCGGACCCTCGTACGCTTAGATACGATCATCATACGTCCGGCGCGCGATGTTGGATCAATTGCGCGGCAGCCGGGCCTCCGTCGGCGCATCCGGGTTCTGCGCGCGATGGCGCAGCAGGTGATCGGCCAGCACGCAGGCCAGCATCGCCTCGCCCACCGGCACGGCGCGGATGCCGACACAGGGATCGTGCCGCCCCTTGGTGACCAGCTCCACTTCCCGCCCCTGCATGTCCACGCTGCGGCGGGGGGCGAGGATCGAGCTGGTCGGCTTCACCGCGAAGCGCGCCACGATCGGCTGGCTGGTCGAAATCCCACCCAGCACGCCGCCGGCATGGTTCGATCCGAACAGCACCCGGCCGTCGTCCATGGTCATCTCGTCGGCATTGTCCTCGCCGGAGAGCTCTGCGGACGCAAACCCGTCGCCAATCTCCACCCCTTTGACGGCGTTGATGCTCATCAGCGCGCCGGCGATGTCGGCATCCAGCTTGCCGTAGATCGGCGCCCCCAGGCCGGGCGGAACCCCTTCGGCGACCAGCTCGATCACCGCGCCACAGGAGCTGCCCGATTTGCGGATGGCGGACAGGTATTCCTCCCACGCGACGGCCGCGACCGGATCGGGGCAGAAGAACGGGTTTTCCGCCACCTGCGCCCAGTCCCAGCGCGCCCGGTCGATCCGGTGCGGCCCCATCTGCACCAGCGCACCACGGATCACGACCCCGTCCAGCACACGGCGCGCCACCGCCCCGGCCGCCACCCGCATCGCCGTCTCCCGCGCACTCGACCGCCCGCCGCCGCGATAATCCCGCACGCCGTATTTCAGCGCATAGGTCAGGTCGGCATGGCCGGGCCGGAAGCGCTGCGCGATCTCGCCGTAATCCTTGGAGCGCTGGTCCACGTTCTCGATGATGAAGGCGATCGGCGTGCCGGTGGTCCGCCCCTCGAACACCCCGGACAGGATGCGGACCTCGTCCGGCTCCTGGCGCTGGGTGGTGAATTTCGACTGCCCCGGCCGCCGGCGGTCCAGCCAGGGCTGGATATCCGCCTCCGACAGCGAAAGCCCCGGCGGGCAGCCATCCACCACGCCCCCGATCGCCGGCCCATGGCTCTCGCCCCAGGTGGTGACCCGGAACAGGTGGCCGAAGGAATTATGCGACATGGCTACTCGTGCACCACCGAGATATCCGGCGCATCCGGGTTCTTCATCCCGATCGAGTGATAGCCGGCATCGACATGATGCACCTCGCCGCTCACCCCGCTGGCCAGGTCGCTGAGCAGATACAGCCCCGCCCCGCCCACATCCTCGATCGTCACATTGCGCCGCAGCGGCGAGTTGTACTGGTTCCAGCGCAGGATGTAGCGGAAATCCCCGATCCCGCTGGCCGCCAGGGTGCGGATCGGCCCGGCGGAGATCGCGTTCACCCGAATGCCCTGCGGCCCCAGGTCGCTGGCCAGATACCGCACCGAGGCCTCCAGCGCCGCCTTGGCCACGCCCATGACGTTGTAGTGCGGGATCACCCGCTCGGCGCCGAGATACGACAGCGTCAGCATCGACCCGCCCGGGTGCATGATCGCCGCCGCCCGCTGCGCCACCGCCGCGAAGCTGAAGCAGGAGATGTCCATCGCCTGCAGGAACACGGCGCGCGGCGTATCCACATACCGCCCGCGCAGGAAGTTCTTGTCGGCGTAGCCGATCGCATGCAGCAGGAAATCCAGCTTGCCCCAGCGCTCGGCGATCGCCGCAAAGGCCGCATCCATGCTGGCATCGTCGCCGACATCACAGGGCAGCACGATGTCGCTGCCCACGCTCTCCGCCAGCG
>JBIPLY010000316.1:0-5152 GCA_044369385.1 Acetobacteraceae bacterium
CGGGGCGGCCTCCCACGCGAGCGCCCGGGTGAAGCCGGCAATGCCCGCCTTGGCGGCGCAATACGGCGCGATGTCCGGCCCGCCCTTGATGCCGAGCTGGCTGGCGATGTTGATGATGCAGCCGCGCCCGCGCGCCAGCATGGCGGGATAGACGTTCTGGGCCATGAAGAACATGCCGCGCAGATGGGTGTCCAGGATGGTGTCGAAGTCGGCTTCCGTCACCAGTTCAAAGGGTTTGCGGATGTTGCTGCCGGCGTTGTTGAACAGGATGTCGACCGGGCCGAGCTCTTCGGCGACCCAGGCGGCAAACGCCCGTCCGGCGGCCGTATCGGCCACGTCGCAGCCGCGCTGCACCACGCGCCGGCCCAGCGCCCGGATCTCGGCGGCCGTCTCGGCGGCCTTGTCGTCATCGGCGAGGTGGCAGAAGCCGATATCCGCGCCCTCGCGCGCAAAGGCCAGCGCCGTCGCCCGCCCGATGCCGCGCGATCCGCCGGTGACCAGCGCCACCTGTCCCGCCAGTTGCATGATCCGCTCCTTCGATGTGCTGTAGGAGCATGGCACGCCCGGCGCGGGGCGGCGAACCGAAGGCGGGCACATGGCGGGGACATTGGCGGTGGCGCTGGGCGGGGCGGCGGGCAGCGTGCTGCGCTACTGGGCGACGTTGGCGGCGGGCTGGCTCGGCTGGGGCGGCTTTCCCTGGAGCACGATTGCCATCAACGTGCTGGGCAGCTTCGTGATCGGCTGGTTCGCCACCGCCCATGGGGCAGCGAGCCAGGAGGTCCGGCTGCTGGTGATGACCGGGCTGTGCGGCGGCTTCACCACGTTCTCCGCCTTCAGCCTGCAGACGCTGGACCTGATGCGCGCCGGCGACTGGGCCGGGGCGGCAGCGAATATGGCGCTGTCGGTGGTGCTGTGCCTGGGCGCGGTCTTCGCCGGCCACGCCCTGGCGATGCGGGGGGCGTGACCGGCGGCCACGGCCCGACACGGCTTGCCGCCGCCGAAGTGCGGTGGTCTGCTGCGCCACGATCTGCGCGCGAGGATGCGATGTCCGACTCCGACCTGCTGTTCATGTCCGCCGCCCGCGCCGCCGCCCTGATCCGCGCGGGGAAACTCTCGCCGGTCGAGTATGTCGACGTCGTGCTGGCCGGCATCGAGCGGGCCAACCCGAAGCTGAACGCCTTCAGCCACGTCATGGCCCTGCATGCCCGCCGCAGCGCCATGGCCGCCGAGCAATCGGTCCGGCGCGGTGACGATCTCGGCCCGCTGCATGGCGTGCCGGTCAGCATCAAGGACCTGGTGGAGGTGGATGGCGTGCCGTTCCGCCGCGGCACCGCGATCTTCGCTGACGCCATCGGGGAGAAGGACGACATCGTGGTGCAGCGGCTGCGCGCCGCCGGCGCCATCATCATCGGCAAGACCGCCACGCCGGAATTCGGGGTCAAGGCGCTGACCGACGGGCCGAGTTTCGGCATCACCCGCAATCCCTGGAACCTCGATCGCACGCCGGGCGGCTCCTCCGGGGGCGCGGCGGCGGCGGTGGCGGCGGGGCTGGGGCCGCTGGCGCTGGGCACCGACGGCGCCGGCTCGATCCGCGGCCCGGCGGCGGCCTGCGGGCTGGTCGGGCTGAAGCAGACCCTGGGCGTGGTGCCGCGCGAGGACCCGGCCGATGCGCTGGGCAACACCACCTATGCCGGGCCGATCACCCGCACCGTGACCGATGCCGCGATCATGCATGCGGTGCTGGCGGGCGACGGCGGCCCGGCCCCGCTGAGCCTGGACCCCTGGGCGATCACGCCCGCGCCGCAGGGCCGGCTGCGCCCGGGGCTCATCGGCGCCGAGGCGGTCGGGCTGCGCGTGGGCTACATCGCGCGCTGCGCCAACCCCCGCGTCGCCGCCGATGTCACTGCCAACACCCATGCCATGCTGGCGGCACTCGCCGACCTGGGCGCGGAGGTCGAGGAGATGACGGAAAGCTTCGACTGGGCCGAGCCGCCGGGCCGGGTGCTGTACCAGGCCGGCATCGCCGTGGGCATGGCGAAGTTCCTGCCGAAATGGCAGAACCAGATGGACCCGGTGACGCTGGCATTTGCCGAGCGCGGGCGCGGCTTCTCGCTGGCGGAGTGGCGGGAGGCGGAATGGGCGCGCACCGCGCTGTTCCGCGCCGTGCAGGGGCTGTTCGAGACCTATGACCTGCTGGTGATGCCGACCATGGCCCGCACCGCCCTGCCCGTCACCCACGATGCCGCCAATGACCAGGTGATGGTGGATGGCGTGCCGACCGGCATCACCCGCCAGGGGTGGACCGCCTACCAGTATCCCTTCAACCTGACCGGGCATCCGGCGCTGACCATCCCCTCCGGCTTCGGGGTGGACGGGCTGCCGACGGGATTGCAGATCGTCGCCCCCTGGGGCGCGGAGACCGACATGCTGCGGCTGGCGGGGATGCTGGAACAGGCGCGGCCCTGGGCGGGGCATCGCCCGCCGATCACGGGTGCCGCATGACCGGCCCGGCGTGATCGCGGCCCTGCTGGCGCTGCTGCTGGCCACCCCAGCCTGGGCCGCCGACCCGCCGCGCTACGTCGCCGGGCCGGCCAGCGGGCTGCAGCATGAGTGCCGGGAGGCCAAGCAGAAAGTGCCGGCGCTGTCGGCGCTGGTGCGCGAGGTCGCCGACCTCGATGGCGACGGCCAGCCGGACCACCTGCTTGACGCCACGGCCGGCTGTGCCGCGGTGCGCGACCTGTATTGCACGCCGGCGGGCTGCAAGCTGGATGTCTACCTGTCCAGCCAGTCCGGCTATGGCGGCGGCTGGAAGGCGCGGCGCTGGTCGGTCGATCGCGCCCAGCGCCCGGCGCGGCTGGTGGTGACCGGCGGCGAGGACTGCGCGGCTGTGGAATGCACGCGCAGCTTCGGCTGGAACGGGCAGCTTATGGCGCCGCTGCGCTGAGGCATTTTGCCGCCGGGTCGTGATTGCCGCGAAAGGATCATTGACGCCAGTCGAATCGCCTGCCTAACGTCGCAGTCAACGAAGCGTTGTGACGAAAAACGTCCGCGCCGGGAGAGGATACGCGCCGGGATGGACGAACTCGTTCGCCTGCTGCAGCTTGCTGTAAACGGCACGGCCGCGGGCTGCATCTATGGTCTGGTCGCACTTGGATTTGTGCTGATCTACAAGGCCACCGAGATGGTGAACTTCGCCCAGGGCGAGCTGATGATGCTCGGCGCCTTCTTCGCCTACACCTTTGTCGGGCTGATGGGGCTGGATTACTGGGTCGGCTTCCTGCTGGCGATCGCCACCACGGCGGCCTTCGGTTATGCGCTGGATGCCGTGGTGCTGCGCCGGGTGATCGGCCAGCCGCAATTCGCCGTGGTGATGCTGACGCTCGGCCTGGCCTTCATCTTCCGCGCCGTGGCCGGGGCGGTCTGGGGCTATGACGCGGTCGGCTTCACCACGCCGTTCACCAACAAGGTGGCGAATTTCGGCGGCGGCGTGGTGCTGGGGCAGGACAATGTCTCGATCATCATCGGCACCGTGATCCTGTGCGCGGTGCTCTACCTGTTCTTCAGCCGCACGCGGCTGGGCATCGCCATGCAGGCCAGCTCGCAGAACCAGTTGGCCGCCTACTACATGGGCATTCCGGTGCGCACCGTGTTCTCGCTGATCTGGGCGATCAGCGCGGGCGTCTCCGCGGTGGCGGCGATGCTGCTGGTGCCGGTGCAGATGATCGACGTGAACATGGGCATCGTGGGGATCAAGGCGTTTGCCGCCGCGGTGCTGGGCGGGTTCGGCTCGATCCCCGGGGCGCTGGTCGGCGGCATCGTGGTGGGCATCGTGGAGCAGCTGGCCGGCTACTACCTGCCGGCCGGGTCGATGGAACTGACCTCGAACATCGTGCTGCTGGGGGTGCTGATCGTCTGGCCCCAGGGCCTGTTCGGTCAGGTCATCCGCAAGCGCGTGTAGGGGCCGAACCATGAGCCTGAAGACCGACTATGCGCAGGATCTGAAGCTGGCGGGCAGCCGGCGGACGGTGGGGTGGTATCTGCTGCTGCTGGCCGGGCTGGTGGCGCTGCCGTTCTTCGCCGGGGAGTTCTATGTCGGCGAGATCTCCTTCGTCTTCATCTATGCCATCGCCGGCGTCGGGCTGATGCTGCTGACCGGCTATACCGGCCTGGTCAGCCTGGGCCATGCGGCGTTCCTGGGCATCGGCGCCTATGGCAATGCGATCCTGCTGTCCAAGGGCGTGCCGTTCGCCGTTTCGCTGCCGGCGGCAGGGCTGATGGCGGCCGCGGCCGGCGTGGTGATCGGGGTGCCGACGCTGCGCATGAGCGGGCTGTACCTGGCGATCGCCACCCTGGCCTTCGGCACCATCGTGATCCTGGTCGGCGAGAAATGGCACAGCCTGACCGGCGGCTTCGACGGCTTCCCGGTGCCGACGCCCACCGTGCTGGGCTTTCGCATCGAGGGGCCGGCGGCGGTGTATTACATGGCGCTGGCCATCCTGATCGTGGTGCTGCTGCTGGCGATGAACATCCTGCGCGCGCCCTTGGGCCGGGCCATGGTGGCGATCCGCGACAGCGAGATCTCGGCGCAGTCGATGGGCATCCACCTGGCCTTCTACAAGACGGTGGCATTCGCCATCTCGGCCGGGATCACCGGGCTGGCCGGCGCGCTGTTCGGGCATTACGTGCGCCACCTGGCGCCGGATTCGTTCGGCGTGCTGCTGTCGATCCAGCTGGTCACCATCGTCTTCATCGGCGGGCTGGGCTCCCTGCACGGCGCGGTGTTCGGCGCGGCCTTCGTCGCCATGCTGCCGCAGGCCATCGCCCTGGTGCGCGACGACCTGCCCTTCGGCATCGGGCGGCTGCCGGGGCTGGAGCCGAGCCTGTTCGGGCTGATCCTGGTGCTGGTGATCATGTTCGAGCCGGCCGGGATCAACGGGCGGTGGATGAAGCTGAAGCGCTGGGCCGGGAGCTTCCCGCTGCACCGGCGCGCGGCCTTCCGCCGGCAGAAATCCTACGCCAAGTCGGAGCGGCTGCGGTGAGCGGTTATTTTGCAGCCAAGGACCTGGCCATGCGCTTCGGCGGCATCCGTGCCGTGGAGGGCGTCAGCTTCGACGTGCAGCAGGGCGAGGTGTTCTCGATCATCGGTCCGAAC
>JBIPLY010000317.1:0-5142 GCA_044369385.1 Acetobacteraceae bacterium
CGAGCGAGGGCGGGATGATGCTGTTCGGCGGCAAGGTGGCCGACGTGATGCGCCGCGCCACGGAGGGCTGGCTGCGCGGCACGGTGCGGCTGGAGGGGCTCGACGCGGATGCCGGGCATGCGATGCGCATCGACTTCCAGAACGAGTGGTCGGTGGCCTGGAAGGACGACGCGGTGGTGGCCACGGTGCCCGACCTGGTGATCCTGCTCGACAGCGCCTCGGGCGAGGCGATCGGCACGGAGACGGTGCGCTTCGGCCAGCGCGTGTCGGTGATCGCGCTGGCCGCGCCGCCGGTGCTGACGACGCCCAAGGGCCTGGCCCATGTCGGGCCGCGCGCCTTCGGCTACGACCTCGATTTCCGGCCGCTGTTCGGGGCCGCGCCATGATCCGGGTCGGCATCGATGTCGGCGGCACCAACACCGATGCGGTGCTGCTGGACGGCACCACGGTGCTGCATGCCGCCAAGGCGGGGACCACCGCGGATGTGACCGGCGGCATCCTGGCGGCGCTGGCCGCCGTGCTGCAGGGGGCGGGGATTGCGGCGGGGCGCATCGGCGCGGTGATGATCGGCACCACGCATTTCACCAACGCGGTGGTGCAGCGGCGCGGGCTGGCGCGCATCGCCGCGCTGCGCGTGGGGCTGCCGGCCGCGGCCACGCTGCCGCCCTTCGTCGATTGGCCGGCCGATCTGCGGGCGGTGGTGGAAGGGCCGGTGGCGATGATCCGCGGCGGGCATGAGGTCGATGGCCGCGCGCTGGTGCCGTTCGACGCGGATGCGATGCGCGCGGCGGCACGGCGCATCGCGGCGAGCGGGGTGGCGGCGGCGGGGGTGTGCGCGGTGTTCGCGCCGTTGAACGCCGCGGACGAGGCGCGCGCGGCGGCGGTGCTGGCGGAGCTGGCGCCGGGGGTTTCGGTGACGCTGTCGCACGAGCTGGGGCGGATCGGGCTGCTGGCGCGGGAGAACGTGGCGCTGCTGAACGCTGCGCTGGCGCCGATGGCGGCGCGGACGGTGGCGGCGTTCCGCGCGGCGCTGGCGGAGGCGGGGATCGATGCGCCGCTCTACATCACCCAGAACGACGGCACGGTGGCCACCGCCGAGGAGGCGGCGCGGTTTCCGGTGCGCAGCTTCGCCTCCGGCCCGACCAACTCGCTGCGTGGGGCGGCGTTTCTCTCCGGCCTGGCCGACGCGATGGTGGTGGATGTGGGCGGCACCACGGCGGATGTCGGCAGCCTGGTGGCCGGGTTTCCGCGCGAGGCGAACAATGTGGTGGAGGTGGGCGGGGTGCGGACGCTGTTCCGGATGCCGGACCTGGTCAGCATCGCGCTGGGCGGCGGCACGCTGGTCGATCCGGCGGACCCGGGGCGGATCGGGCCGGTGAGCGTGGGGTTTCGCCTGCCGGAGCGGGCGCGCGTGTTCGGGGGGCCGGATCTGACCTGCACCGACATCGCGGTGGCCGCGGGGCTGGTGGCGCTGGGCGATCCGGGCCGCGTCGCGGGGCTCGATCGCGGCTTCGTGCGCGCGGCGCTGGCGCGCATCCATGCCATGGCGGGCGATGCGGTGGATCGGATGCGGGCGGATGCCGTGCCGCGCCCGCTGGTGGCCGTCGGCGGTGCCGCCTTCCTGGTGCCGGACGGGATGCCGGGGATCAGCGGCGTGGTGCGCGTCGCCCACCAGGGGGTGGCCAATGCGCTGGGGGCGGCGATCGCGCAGGTGAGCGGGGAGGTGGACCAGGTGTTCCAGGGGCTGACGCGCGAGGCGGCGCTGGACCAGGCGCGGCACCTGGCCACGGAGCGGGCCGTGCGCGCGGGTGCCGCGCCGGGCAGCGTGGTGCTGGTGGACCAGGAGGACATCCCGATCGCCTATCTGCCCGGCAACTCGCTGCGCGTGCGCGCGCGGGTGGTGGGGGATGTGCGGGGGTAGGCGCGGCGTTCGCCGGCGGGCCGGTCAGCCGGCGGGCGCCTCCACCATGCGGGTCTCGAATTCGGCCGGGGAGGTGACTTCCAGGATCTCGATATCGTCGCTGTGGCGGATTTCGCGGTGCTTGACGCGCGGGGGCTGCAGGACGGAGCTGCCGGCTTCCAGGCGGACGAAGCCGGCATCCTCGTATTCGAATTCCACCCAGCCCTTCAGGATGTAGACGAACTGGAAGTCCAGCTCGTGCAGGTGCCATTGCGGCTGGGCGTGGGTGTCCGGGATGGCGCGGATGACGTGGGCGCCGAATTTTCCCCCGGTGGCCTGGGGGATGCCGAGATGGCGGTATTCGAAGAAGGCGCGCAGGCCGCGTTCGAAGCTGGCGTCCTTGGCGTGGGTGACGATTGTCATGGCTCGGGTCCTCAGGCGGGGTCGCGCTGGAGCAGCTCGATGGAGACGTCCTCGGGGCCGGTGAGGAAGGCGATGCGCAGGCCCGGGCGCAGGTTCGTCGCCTCCATGGTGAAGACCGCGCCGCGGGATTTCAGCTCGGCGATGGCGGCATCGAGGTCGGTCACGCGCAGGCCGAAATGGTCGAGGCCGAGATGCGGGTGCGCGGGCGCGGTGCCGCCCTTGGCGGGCGCGATGAAGATGTCCATGCCGCCCAGCTTCACATCCACCCGCGGCGCGCCGGCGACGACCGAGCGGATCACCTCGGCGCCGAACATGCGGCCGAACCAGTCCGCGGTGGCGTCCGGGTCCGGGCTGCGCAGGTGGATGTGCTCGAAGACATAGGCGGTCATGGCTGGAGTCCTCCCGAGGGTTCGGGAAGCCTACCGCGCGGCGCCGCCGGGCTCCAGGGGTCAGCCGAAGTCGGACTTGGTCAGCTTGTCCAGGCCCATGAAGGTGACCAGGGTGTCGTCGGCCAGGGTGATGCGCACGCCGCCGGGGATCGATTCCTGGCTGGCCAGCGCGTTCGCGACCGCGTGCTTGCCGTAGCCGTCGAGCTTGATGCGGTCGTTGGAGTCGAAGCCGTAGATCAGGTCCTCGCCGCCGCTCAGCCCGTTGATGAAGCTGTAGATGTCCTTGCCGGGGCCGCCGGTGATGGTGGAATCGCCGGCGCCGCCGACGAAGCGGTCATTGCCCCAGCCGCCGGTGATGGCCGTGACGCCGCTGCCGGCGAAGAAGCTGTTGTTGCCGTCGGCCAGGGCGCCGAACAGGGTGCTGGCGCCGGTGCTGCCGTGCAGCTCCTGCTTGTGGCTGCCTTCGGCATAGAGGATGTCGCCGTCGCCGCCGGCAAAGAGCGTGGCGCGGCCGCCGCCGGCGTACATGACGTTGTTGCCGGCGCTGCCGCCGCGGAACTCGTTCGGTCCGTCGCCGCCGTGGATCGTGGCGCTGCCGGTGCCGCCGAAGACGGTCGCCGCCCCGGCGCCGACGAAGAACAGCGTGCCGCTGCCGCCCCAGACCTGTTGCGCGGCGTCATCGCCGCAGCCGCCGCCGCTGGCCAGGATGGTGGCGCTGCCGGCGCCGAGCACGATGCGGTCGCGGCCCTCGGACAGCACCAGGTCGGCGCCGTCGCCGAGCTGGATGACGTTGCGCCCGGCCCCGGCGCGCACGGTGTCGTCGCCGTCGCCCAGGGCCAGGATGCTGTCGTTGCCCGCGCCGGTGTTGATCGACCAGTCGCCGGCGGCCTGCGGGATCACGATGCGGTTGGCGCCGCCGCCGGCCACCACGGTGCCGGAGCCGCCGCCGCTGTGGAAGACCAGGCCGCCGCTGGACAGCACGGTGGCGTTCGTTTCGCCGGTGCCCAGGATGGTCGCGGCCTTGGTGGCGACGATGGCGCCGTAGCCGGCGGGCAGGGCGGTGCTGCCCTTGGTCTGCTGCAGCCATTCGCCGATCTTGCCGGCGGGCACGGCGGGCGGCAGGCCATTGGTGCTGCTGGCGGGCACGATGCTGCCCGCGGCGACCCCGGCGCTGACCGCGCCGGCCAGGGTGCGGGCGAGTGCGGCGTTGGTTGCGGAATCGAAGCTCAGCGTGACGGTGGCGCCGCCGGCGCCGGCGATGGTGACATTCGGCATGATCGGCATTTCCCTGGGTTCGGCGGCGCGGAACGGCTCCGAGCGGCTTGAATTCCAGGGAAATGAAACCGGCGCGCCGTCATGGCGCACGCCAATATTTCGTTAATGGTCGTCAATAATACCCAGGTATGCTGCGCCGCACAAAACAGCGGAAACCGCGCAGCGCCGCGGCACGCGGGACCGAAATTGGCACGCGCGGCGCGGCGGATTCGATGATTTTGGGACGCGATGCATGCCATCGCGTTTGGCGGGCTATCGGCGAAACCGCGCCCAGGCGGCCGGGATCATCCGCGCCAGCCGGGCCGCCCATTCGGCCTGGCCGGCGGGCTCCGCGATCAGGTCCTGGCGGATTTCCAGCTCCAGGTATGGCACGCCATTGGCCTGGGCGTGGGTCGGCACGGCGTGGTCGGAGCTGGCCGACAGCACGTAAGGCTCGTTGGCGCCGACCACCAGGCCGGGTTCGGCGCGCAGCTCGGCCAGCATCGCCTCGGCCAGGGCGCGCGTGGCGTGGTCGTCGACATCGAACAGCACGCCGGCGTGCCAGGGGCGGGCGATGCCCTTGTAGATCGGGGTGAAGCTGTGCATCGCCACGTACAGCAGCGGGCGGCCCGGCGGCGGCGCGCAGCGGGCGGCGACGGCGGCGGCCAGGGCGGCGTGGTAGGGCGCGTGGATTTCGGCGACGCGGGCGGCGCGGTCGGCGGGGGAGAGGGCGGCGTTGCCGGGGATCGGGGTGCTCTCGCTGACCGCGGGGCAGGCGCTGGGCCAGTCCGGATGGCGGTTGCAGTCGATCACCAGGCGCGAATAGGCCTGGCCGATCGCGAGCGCGCCGAGCGCGTCGGCCAGGCGGGTGGTGACGCCCCAGATGCCGATGTCCCAGCCGATATGGCGGCGCAGCTCGGCCTCGCTGATGCCGAGATCGCCGAGGCGGCGGGGCAGGCGCCGCCCGGCGTGGTCGGCGGCCAACAGGACCGCGCCATCCGCCGCCGCCCAGGCCGGCACATCGGCGCCGGGCGGGTGCAGCAGGATCGGCGAGGGCTCGTCAGCATCGAGCAGCCGGGCGACGTCAGCCACGGACTCAGCCGTTCTTCAGCACGTGGATGACGCGGCTGGCCACCATCGGGCGGGTCCTGGCGGCATAGGCGGCCATGTGCGGGG
>JBIPLY010000318.1:0-5138 GCA_044369385.1 Acetobacteraceae bacterium
GATTGACGAAATTGGTGAAGGTGCCCAGCCGGGCATTGGGCCCGATCGGGTCCGCCGCCAGCTCCGCCAGGGTGGGGCAGAACGGCGCCGTCGGCAGCAGCAGCGCCTCGACCCCGGCGAACAGCTCGGCCGCCTGGCGGCGCACCTGCGCCAGGGCGTGGAACGCGTCGAAGGCATCCACCGTGCGCCGCGCCATCCCGCCAGCCACGATGGCGCGGGTGACGGGGTGCATGATCTCCGGCCGCCCCTCCACCACCTCGCGCAGGGCGGAGCTGCGTTCGGCAACCCAGGGACCGTCATAGAGCAGGCGGGCGATGCCGAGGAACGGGGCCAGATCGACCGGCCTGGTCTCGAACAGCGCCGCGGCGGCGCGATAGCCGGCGGCCCAGCCGGGGTCGCACAGCCCGGCCACATCGGCCACCGCCACCCGCAGCCCGGGCGGCAGGGCGGCACGGCGCAGATACCCGGCGGGCGCGGGGCGCGAATACGGGTCCGCCGCGTGATACCCGGCGATCACCCGCTGCACCGCCAGCGCCGCATCGACCGAGCGGGCAAACACCGAGATCGTGTCGACCGAGCGGCAGGCCGGCACCATCCCGATGGCCGGCACGCTGCCCAGCGTGGGCTTCAGCCCGACGATGTTGCCGAACGCCGCCGGCACCCGGCCGGAGCCCGCGGTGTCGGTGCCCAGCGCCACATCCACGATGCCCGCCGCAACGGCCACCGCCGAGCCGGAGGAGGAGCCGCCGGGCACATGGCGCGCGCTGAACACGTTGCGCGGCACGCCATGGGGGCTGCGCACGCCCACCAGCCCGGTGGCGAACTGGTCCAGATTGGTCTTGCCGATCACATTCGCCCCGGCCGCCAGCAGCCGGGCCACGGCGACGGCATCGGCCGCGGGGGCATAGGCGTAGCCCGGGCAAGCCGCCGAGGTGGGCAGCCCGGCGACGTCGATATTGTCCTTCACCGCCACCGTCAGGCCGCGCAGCGGCAGCGGCCCCGCGTCCTCCAGCGCCGCGGCCCGCGCCAGGATGGCGGCATCCGGCCGGCGGGTGATCCAGATCGCCGGATCGGCCACCGCCGCGTCGCGCGCCAACGCCTGGCGCGCCCGCGCAAGCGGCCCGGCGCTCATGCCCGCACCCCGCGCGCACCGCGCGACACACCCAGGGCGCACGCACCGCGCGACACACCCAGGGCGCGCGCACCGCGCGACACCATCAGCGCGCGCGCACCGCGCGACACCATCAGCGCGCGCGCACCGCGCGACACAATCAGAAAACCGGCGCGGCGGGCGATGCCCGGGCGAGAGGAACTCATGTCAGGCGACACCATGATGCAGGACCATGGCACCCGCCATGCAAATCCCGCACCACCGGAAGCGCCTGGAGCGTGATCGTCGGAGGCGGAATCGCCGGCGACGTGAATCACGCGATCAAACAAAGGGCTAGAGCATGGGCCGCGCTTCTATCAGCGCGGATCATGCTCTAGCCGGCGAAGCGCACCAGCCTGCCGCGCGGCGCGCCCAGCACCTCGTCTTCGCGCATCACCGCCGCCCCCCGGATGATGGTGGCCACCGGCCAGCCGGTCACCCGCATCCCGTCGAACGGCGTCCAGCCACAGGGCGAGGCGATCCAGGAATTCTCGATCGTCCGCTGCCGGCGCATGTCGACCAGGGTGAAATCGGCGTCGTAGCCGGCCGCCAGCCGCCCCTTGCCGATCGCGCCATAGACCCGCGCCGGCCCGGCGCACATCAGGTCGACCATCCGGGAGAGCGACAGCCGCCCCGCGTTCACATGGTCCAGCATCACCGGCACCAGCGTCTGCACCCCGGTCAGCCCGGCCGGGCAATCGGGCCAGGGCTTCAGCTTGGCGGCATGCGGGTGGGGCGCGTGGTCGGAGCCGATCGTGTCCACCGTGCCGTCGCGCACCGCGCGCCAAGCGGCCTCCATGTGCTCCGGCCCGCGGATCGGCGGGTTCATCACCCCGAAGCCCTTCAGCCGGTCATAGACATCGGGTGCCGACTGCGTCAGGTGATTGACCAGCAGCTCGACCGTGGCGACATCGCGGTAGTCCTTGAGATAGTCGAGTTCCTGCCAGGTCGAGACGTGCAGGATATGCGCCGGCCGTCCGGTGCGCCGCGCCAGCGCCATCAGCCGGCGGGTGCCCAGGAAGGCCGCCTCCTCGTCGCGCCAGACCATGTGGTTCGCATAGGGATCGCCGGACTTGAACATCGGCTTGCGCTCCTGGAGCCGGTACTCATCCTCGCTGTGGTAGCTGATCCGCCGCCGCCCGGCGCGCATCACAAGTTCCAGATGCTCGTCGTCCTCCACCATCAGGTCGCCGGTCGACGAGCCGGCAAACACCTTGATCGCGCACACCCCGCGCCCGGTCTCCAGCGCGGCGAGGTGGGGAATATTGGTCTTGGTGCCGCCGATATAGAGGCCCATGTCGCACCAGGCCTTTTCCTCGGCATAGGCCTGCTTCCACGCCAGACTGTCGGCATTGGTGATCGACGGCGACGTGTTCGGCATGTCGAAAACGGCGGTCAATCCGCCCAGCACGGCGGCCTTGGTGCCGGTCGGGATGCTCTCCACGCTGGCATCGCCGGGATCGCGCAGATGCACATGCGGGTCGATCAGCCCGGGCAGCACATGCAGCCCGGCCGCCTCGATCGTCTCCTCGGCGGTCGCATCCGCCCCCACGCCCAACGCGGCGATGCGCCCGTCGCGCACCCCCACGCTGGTCTGCTCCATGCCCCAGGGCAGCACACACGTGCCGCCGCGGATCACCAGGTCGAAATGTGCCATCCCGTCGCTCCCGCTGCCGCCCAGCGTTTCCGCCAGCCGGCGCCGCGATGCAACCCTCTTGCGACGCGGGTGGCGCGAGACCATTTCGCAGAGGATGACACAGATCGCGCCGCTCCCCGACCGCGCCGTGCTGGAAGTGACCGGCCCGGACCGCGTCGACTTCCTCCAGGGCCTGGTCTCCAACGACGTGGCGCTGGCCGCCCCCGGCCGCGCCGTCTGGGCCGCGCTGCTGACGCCGCAGGGCAAGTGGCTGGCCGATTTCTTCGTGCTCGCCGATGGCGAACGCCTGCTGCTGGATGTGGAGCGCGGCCAGGCGGCGATGCTGGCGCAGAAGCTTTCGCGGTTTCGCCTGCGCGCCAAGGTGGCGATCGCCGCGCTGGACTGGCACGTCCATGTCGCCTGGGGCGGCACGCCGGACCCCGCCGGCACCGTCGCCGCCCCCGATCCACGGCTGCCGGAAGCCGGGTGGCGGCTGCTCTCGCCCGCCCTGCTGCCGGCGACCGCCACGCCGGAGGAATGGGACGCCCATCGCCTGGCCCTCGGCCTGCCGGACGGCTCGCGCGACCTGGAGGCGGACAAGACCGTGCTGCTGGAAGCCGGGTTCGACGAGCTGGCCGGCGTCTCCTGGACCAAGGGCTGCTACATGGGCCAGGAGCTGACCGCGCGCACCAAGTATCGCGGCCTGATCAAGCGCCGGCTGGTGCCGGTGGTCCTGGCCGGCGACCTGCCGCCGCCGGGCACCCCGGTGCTGCGCGACGGCACCGAGGTCGGCACGCTGCGCTCCGGCCGTGACCGGGCCGCGCTGGCCACGCTGCGGCTGGACAGTCTCGGCGCCGCCCTGACCTGCGGCGGCATCGCGCTCAGCCCGGCGCTGCCGCCCTGGCTGCATCTGCCGGGCTGATTCATTCGCCGCGGCGGCTTTCTTGGCACTCGGCGACGAAGAGTGCCAAGCCTCCCTTGACTCGCTCCGGCCGAGCGCCTAGATCGCTGGCACTCCCTGGTGGGGAGTGCTAACAACCCGGCCGCCCGCCCCTTTTCCCCGATGTCTCGGCGAAGCTGGCGGCCATCAAGTTTCAGGAGCGATCCGCATGAAGTTCCGTCCCCTGCACGACCGGGTCGTGGTCCGGCGGCTGACCGCCGAGGAGAAGACCAAGGGTGGCATCATCATCCCCGACACGGCACAAGAGAAGCCGATGGAGGGCGAGGTGATCGCCGCCGGCGCCGGCGCGCGCAACGAGACCGGCGCCATCGTGGCGCTGGATGTGAAGGCGGGCGACCGCGTTCTGTTCGGCAAGTGGTCGGGCACCGAAGTCAAGATCGACGGGGAAGACCTGTTGATCATGAAGGAGTCCGACATCATGGGCATCATCGAGGCCACTCCGGCGCCGGCCCCGGCATCGAAGAAGAAGGGCTCTTAGCCCGCTTCGCCTGGCCCATCGCCTCGACTGACCCGACCAAACACAAGGAATAGCAATATGGCTGCCAAGGAAGTTCGTTTCGGCGGCGACGCCCGCGCCCGCATGCTGCGCGGCGTCGACATCCTCGCCGACGCGGTGAAGGTGACCCTGGGCCCCAAGGGCCGCAACGTGGTGATCGACAAGAGCTTCGGCGCGCCCCGCATCACCAAGGACGGTGTCACCGTCGCCAAGGAGATCGAGCTGGCCGACAAGTTCGAGAACATGGGCGCCCAGATGGTGCGCGAAGTGGCCTCGAAGACCAACGACACCGCCGGCGACGGCACCACCACCGCCACCGTCCTGGCCCAGGCGATCGTCCGCGAGGGTGCGAAGTCGGTTGCTGCCGGCATGAACCCGATGGACCTGAAGCGCGGCATCGACAAGGCGGTCGTCGCCCTGGTCGAGGAGCTGAAGAAGCGCAGCCGCAAGATCACCACCCAGGCCGAGACGGCCCAGGTCGGCACGATCTCCGCCAATGGCGAATCCGAGATCGGCAAGATGATCTCCGAGGCCATGCAGAAGGTCGGCAACGAGGGCGTGATCACGGTTGAGGAAGCCAAGGGCATCCAGACCGAGCTCGACGTCGTCGAGGGCATGCAGTTCGACCGCGGCTACGTGTCGCCGTACTTCATCACCAACGCCGAGAAGATGGTCGTCGACCTGGATCAGCCCTACATCCTGATCCACGAGAAGAAGCTGTCCGGGCTGCAGCCGATGCTGCCGCTGCTGGAGAGCATCGTGCAGTCGGGCCGCCCGCTGCTGATCATCGCCGAGGACATCGAGGGCGAGGCCCTGGCCACCCTGGTGGTGAACAAGCTGCGCGGCGGGCTGAAGGTTGCCGCCGTGAAGGCGCCGGGCTTCGGCGATCGCCGCA
>JBIPLY010000319.1:0-5134 GCA_044369385.1 Acetobacteraceae bacterium
TTCCCACGTCGACGCGATTGATGCGCGTAACTGCCGGGCGAATCACGCGCTCCATCGGCCAGGGCAGGTGATAGTTCAAGCCGGGAAATGCCGTTCGGTGATAGGCGCCGAACCGCAGCACCACGCCCTGCTCATCCGGCTGGACACGGTAGATACCGCTGAACATCCAGCCGACTGCGACCAGGGCTGCGACCAGGGCCAAGCCTAGTCCGCCGCCGGGAAGCGACGGCCAGCGCGGACCTCCGCCGGAGGAGCCTCCCCCGCGGAACATCGACTGGACGCGGGAGATCAACTCATCGAGGTCCGGAGGCTGTCCGCCGCCGCCACTGCCGGAGGGGCCACGCGGGCCGCCTCCCCATGGCCCCTGGGGGCCGTTCTGGCGGGGCCCGCCCCCGGGCGGCATGCCCCAGGGGCCACCGCCACCACTGCCGGAGGGCATGGCCGAAAAGTCGCCGGACTGGCCGTGTCCACCGGTTGTCGAACTCATCGAAGCTTGGCCTCCTGAT
Organism: Acetobacteraceae bacterium; assembly: GCA_044369385.1. Taxonomy (GTDB): domain Bacteria; phylum Pseudomonadota; class Alphaproteobacteria; order Acetobacterales; family Acetobacteraceae; genus CAMDGX01. The sequence continues at coordinate 507 of JBIPLY010000319.1, forward strand.
ATCGTGCTGCTGCTCATCGCGTCTGGCCATTGGCACGGGCGGCGGGAACCGCCATATCCAAAGCATGACATCGCTTCATATTGACTGGGTGAGAAGGGTTTTCAAGCGCATGAGCCAACCGACCCCTGCTTCGCTGACCGAAGCGCTGCGCAGCGTGACCGATCCGGCCAGCGGCAAGGACATCGTCGCGGCGGGATTGGTGGAGGGGGTAGAGGTGCGGCCAGGGCCTCATGGCGTGATGGCGCAAGTCAGCCTGTTGACCGATCGCGCCAATGCCCAAGCAATGGAGCCAGTGCGCCAGGCAGCGGAGGCGGTGCTGGCCGCACAACGCGGCGTGCAAAACGTCGCGGCGGTGCTAACGGCGCACAAGTCGCCCGCTACTGCCCAGGGGAACCAGCGTGGTCACTTGCACGGTCGCACGGCGGCGGAGAAGCCGGTACTGTTGTCGCAAGTGAAGCACATTGTGGCGGTGGCATCTGGAAAGGGAGGGGTGGGAAAGTCGACCGTTGCGGTGAACTTGGCGGTAGCGCTTGCTCGACTGGGGTTGCGGGTGGGGCTTCTGGATGCCGACATCTACGGCCCTAGCCTGCCACGGATGCTTGGTTTGGCGCGCAAGCCGGAGTTACGCGGCGACCGGATGATCCCGTTGGAGGCCTGGGGGCTGAAAGCGATGTCGATCGGCTTTCTGGTGGAGGAGGAGACGGCAATGATTTGGCGCGGGCCAATGGTGATGGGCGCGCTGGAGCAGATGATGGGCCAAGTGGCGTGGGGCGAACTGGATATTATGATCGTCGATATGCCCCCCGGCACCGGGGACGCGCAATTGACGATGGCGCAGCGGGTTACCATGACCGGTGCGGTGATCGTGTCGACGCCGCAGGACATCGCGCTGCTGGATGCGCGGCGCGGGGTGAGCATGTTCGAGCGCACGCGGGTGCCGGTGCTGGGGCTGGTCGAGAACATGAGCTTCTTCTGTTGCCCGAGTTGCGGGCATCGCAGCGAGATTTTCGGACATGGCGGGGCACGGGCTGAGGCGGCAAAGCTAGGGACGCCGTTCCTGGGCGAGATCCCGCTGCTGCTGGATATCCGCGCCGCCGCGGATGCCGGCACGCCGATCGTGGCAAGCGCACCAGAAAGCGAGGGCGCGCGCGCTTATGTCGCGCTGGCGGCGAGGCTTTGGGCAACTGTGGTAGGTGGTGCGGCGAAGGCTGGGCCGCGCATCGTCATTTCCTGAGGGCTGCTTCCGTTTCTGCCGCGAAGGGCATGCTACCCTGGGTGCCACGGCGGGTACAGCAAAGGGCCGCGGCCATGTTGGCGCGGGCGAGTGCTTCGGCCAGCGTGCCGCCGCGATCGAGATGAGATGCAAGCACCCCGGTGAAGCAGTCGCCCGCGCCGGTGGTATCGATGGCGTGGACTGTATGAGCGTTCAGACGGATAGCCCCTGTGGTTGCCATCGCGTCCAGGCCGGCCTCGCCGAGCGTGACTACGATCGTGACGCCGAGGCGGGCGTGCAGCGCGGCCGCGGTGGCAGGGCAGCCGAGATGGTCGGCCAGACAGGCGGCCTCGCCCTCGTTGACCACCAGTACATCAAGCGCACGAAGGGCCGACTCGGCAAGCGTTGCGACAGGAGCGAGGTTTAGCACGATGCGACAGCAGGCGCCTCGGGCGCGGGCAATCAGCGCCTCCGTTTCTGAAGGTGGCACTTCCATCTGCAACAGCAGGGTCGTTTCGGGGCTGAGAAGCGCATCCTCGACTTGAGCCGCACGGGCGGCGAGGTTGGCACCGCTGGCCACCGCGATCAGGTTGCGGCCCTGGGGGTCGACACAGATGGTGGCGCACCCGGTGGTGGCATCGGCAATGGCGACTCGGGTGATGTCTATGCCGGTGGCGCGGATCAGGCGCAGTGCGTCCTGGGCCAAGGCGTCGGCACCGACAGCGCCGACCAAGATGACACCTGCACCGTCGCGAGCGGCGGCGACGGCCTGATTGGCGCCCTTGCCACCAGGCTCAATGGTCATGCCGGGACCCAAAACCGTCTCTCCGGGGGCTGGCAACAGCGGGAGCGGAAAGATTAAGTCAAGATTGATCGACCCGAAGGTGAGTATCATGCGTCTAGGCCCAGTGCCGCCATCATCTCGCTCCACTCGCGCTTCGATAGGCCGCTGCCCGTCTGATCAACCGCTTCGCCAGCCAAGCGGCGTTTCAGCACCTCCAGCATCGCAGCTGAAAATGTGACAGCGCCCAGACGGTAGTCGGCAAAGGCGGCGTAGGTCTGGGGGACCCATGCACGTACGAAATCGAGTATCGCCTCGGCATAGGCACGGATCTCATATTGAGCATGGGAGTCGGCACGCAGACTGAGGAAGTGCAACAGGTTGTGGAGGTCGGTCTTCCAGTACCACTGGGTGTAGGTGTTGAGCGTCAGGTTCATGCGGGCGAGTTCACGGGCTAGGCCTTGGCGATTGGGATCGGCCGGCGTGTCTACAGTGGCTTCATTCAGCATGGCGAGGTAGTGGTCGTAGGTGCGGATGGCGTCCTGGCGCAGCAGGTCAAGGACCTGGGCGGCTTCCTCGCCTTCCAGCACCGCGCCGCGGCCCTGGCGATTGCTGGCGGATTGAGCAGCGAGATGCTCGGGGGAGGGGAGGTAGAATTCTCGATCGAGAATAGAATAGCGGGCAGAGTACTCGTTCACGTTGGCGGTGCGGTGGCGGATCCACTGGCGGGCTATGAATATCGGCAGCTTCACGTGCAACTTGATCTCGCACATCTCGAACGGCGTGGTGTGGTGGTGGCGCATTAGGTAGCGGATCAAGCCGGCATCTTCCGACACACGGCGGGTGCCGCGGCCGTAGGAGACACGGGCAGCCTGGACCACAGCGGCATCGTCGCCCATGTAGTCGATTGCCCGGACGAAGCCGTGGTCGAGGACAGGGATGGCGGTGAACAGCATCGCCTCCAGCGCCGGAACCGTGGCGCGGCGCGTATCGGCGTGCTGGCTGCGCTGGGCGTCGATCTCGGCTTGCTGCTCAGCGTTGAGGGGCATGGCGCGGATTCCTGTTAAGCGCGTCCGAAATACCTCGGCCAAGCGCGGTCGTCACCCTCTACCCCTTTGAATCCGAGTCCATACCGTCTATATGTGGTTCGTCGGCTTGCCGACTATGGCGATAAACGGTGATTGGAATAAGCGTTGTGGACCCGGGGGCAGTGCCCGGCGCCTCCACCATCCTGCCTAGGCAGGGCTTTGGGGGCGAAACAGGCTCGACACGCGTGGTAAAGACTCATCTTTTGCCCGGCATGGTTCCGCCGTCATCGGGCCGTATCACAAGTGCCAATGACAATCATGAGGCGCTCGCTGTCGCTGCATAAGCGATAAGCGCGGTTCGGGGGGCACCGGGCAACAGAAGCCCCCCACTTTTTGCGACATCCTGTAGACCTCGCTAACCGCCCCAAATGCAACTTGATAGGCGGCGCCTTGCGCGGCTCTGGTGGGTGAGTCAATCTCGAAGCATGTCCAGTTACTGTGCATTCGCGGCGAGTCGTCCTGCTCACACATTTTACCACGACCATGAGCATGGCGTGCCATCCCGCGATGAAGCCGTTCTGTTTGAACGATTGTGTATGGAAATCATGCAGGCGGGCCTATCGTGGGACACTGTCCTTCGTAGGCGCGAGACGATGCGAGCAGCCTTTGAAGGGTACGACGTCGACCGCATCGCCGACTATGGCGCTTGCGAAAAAGCGAGGCTTTTGGCTGACAAGGGGATCATCCGCAATCGGCGGAAAGTGGAGGCGATCATTGCAAATGCAATCGTTGTGAGGGGAATGCGCGCAACCCATTGCGGCTTCGCCGGGTGGCTGGACGCGCATCATCCACGCGACAAGTCCACATGGGTGCAGTTGTTTCGCGCCACATTTCGTTTCACCGGCACAGAGATCGTCAGCGAGTTTCTGGCCAGCTTGGGCTGGCTGCCTGGTGCCCATTCAAAGGATTGCCCGGCATTTGCTCGAATCGCATTGCTGAATCCCCCATGGCAAAGCGAATGAAGCAGAACGCTCTTCAAGCGCCGGTCTTCCCCGCGGCTGTATCAAGCGCTATGGGTTTCCTCGTCACGCGAGGCGAAAGATGGAAGAAGACCCCGACGACCCCGGCCAGGATACGCCGGAAAGTTTGATCCCGTATGATCTATGGACCGAGCAGGCGATGCGCCATGTGGCGGTCCAAGCGCTTGTGTATGCCGCGCGCGATGGGTTGCCAGGCGAGCATCATTTCTACCTCACGTTCCGCACGGACGATGCGGGCACGGTGATCCCGCCGCGCCTGCGAAGCCAGTACCCACAGGAGATGACTATCGTACTGCAGCACCAATTCTGGGACCTTGCAGTGGACGAGGGTGATGGCACACCATTTTCTGGCCAAGTGAGTATCGGGCTGTCATTTGGCGGGGTCCCAAGCACGCTGATCGTCCCACTCCATGCGATTACCGCATTTGCCGATCCGCAGGTGCGGTTCGGTTTGCGTTTTCGCTATGTCGCTCCTCCGAAGCAAATGCCTGTGGAAGAGGGTGGCGAGAAAGGCTCCGCACCGGATGTGGTGAAGGAGGCGCCGCAGATCGTCAGCCTCGACGCTT
>JBIPLY010000320.1:0-5104 GCA_044369385.1 Acetobacteraceae bacterium
AGATGGGCCCGCAGACCATCCGCGTCGGCGTCGACGTGCTCGAAGACCTCATGACCCTGGTCAGCGAACTGGTGCTGACCCGCAACCAGCTGCTGCAGCTCGCCCGCTCCCACGAAGCGCGCGACAACGAGGCCAGCGGCTTCACCGTTCCCCTGCAACGCCTGTCGCACATCACCTCGGACCTGCAGGAGGGGGTGATGAAGACCCGCATGCAGCCGATCGGCAACGCCTGGCAGAAGCTGCCGCGCCTGGTGCGCGACCTGGCCCGCGATGTCGGCAAGAAGATCGAGCTGGTCATGCGCGGCGCGGAGACCGAGCTCGACCGCCAGGTTCTCGAACTGATCAAGGACCCGCTCACCCACATGGTGCGCAATTCCGGCGATCACGGCCTGGAGACCGCCGCCGCGCGGCGCGCCGCCGGCAAGCCGGAGACCGGCCGCATCATGCTCAACGCCTATCACGAAGGCGGCCACATCATCATCGAGGTCGCCGACGACGGCACCGGCCTGCATGTCGACCGCATCCGCGCCAAGGTGCTGTCCAAGGGCCTGGCCACCGACGCCGAACTCGCCGGCATGACGGATGCCGACATCCAGCGCTTCATCTTCCGCGCCGGCTTCTCCACCGCCGCCCAGGTCACCGCCGTCTCCGGCCGCGGCGTCGGCATGGACGTGGTCAAGACCAACATCGAGAAGATCGGCGGCACCATCGACCTGAAATCCGAGCCCGGCCGCGGCACGACCTTCACCATCAAGATCCCGCTGACGCTGGCCATCGTCTCGGCCCTGATCGTGGAGGCCGGCAGCGAGCGCTTCGCCATCCCGCAGATCAGCGTGGTCGAACTGGTCCGCGCCCGCCTGGACCCCAACCCGGACGACAGCACCACCCCGATCGTGGAGCATATCCACGGCACCCCGGTGCTGCGCCTGCGCGACCATCTCCTGCCGCTGGTCAACCTCACCGACCTGCTGGCCCTGCCGGCGCGCCAGGCCGCCGAGCGCAGCGTGCATGTCGTCGTCGCCCAGGTCGGGCGCACCATGCTGGGCATCATCGTCGACCGCGTCTTCGACACCGAGGAGATCGTGGTCAAGCCGGTCGCCCCGATCCTGCGCCACATCACCATGTTCAGCGGCAACACCATCCTGGGCGACGGCTCGGTGATCATGATCCTCGATCCCAACGGCATCGCCCGCACCACCGGGGCTGCCGCCGCCGACCGCCGCGGCGGCGCCCATGGTGGCGAACGCACCGACACCGATGCCGCCTATCTCGCCGCGCGCTCCAGCAGCACCACCGCGATGCTGCTGTTCCGCGCCGGCGGGCCGGATCCCAAGGCGGTGCCGCTGGGCGTCGTCGCCCGTCTCGAAGACCTGCCGCGCGAGAAGATCGAATACTCCGCCGGCCAGCCGGTCACCCAGTATCGCGGCCGGCTGATGCCGCTGGTTCCCTTCGCCGGCCATATCGACCCGGCCGCCGAGCGCTACGCCGTGCTGGTCTTCACCGACGGCCAGGGCCAGGGCGAACGCTCGATGGGCCTGCTGGTCGACGAGATCGTCGATGTGGTGGACGAGGCGCTGAACATCCAGCTCTCCGGCGACCGCCCCGGCCTGCTCGGCACCGCGGTGATCGCCGGAAAGGCCACCGACGTGATCGACATCGGCCACTGGCTCACCGCCGCCAGCCAGGACTGGTTCCGCCGCGCCGAGCGCAGCGCCCCGGGCGGCGCCGCCCCGCCCCGCGTGCTGGTGGTCGAGGACAGCGACTTCTTCCGCCAGCTCCTGGTCCCCACCCTGACCGCCGCCGGCTACCGCGTCACCGCCGCGGCCGATGCGCACGAGGCGCTGCGCCTGCGCGACGGCGGCGCCATGTTCGATGTCATCGTGTCGGACATCGAGATGCCGCAGATCGACGGCCGCGCCCTGGTTCGCCAGATCCGCGCCGGCGGACCCTGGGCGCAGCTTCCGGTGATCGCGCTGACCGGCATGACCAGCCCGGAGGCCGTGGATGCCGGGCGCGAGGCGGGCTTCACCGACTACGTCGCCAAGTTCGAGCGCGAGGCCCTGCTGGCCAGCCTGCGCGACTGCCTGGCCGCCGCCCGCCCCGCGCCTGCCGCCCATACCTTTGCCGCCTGAACGACAGGAGCAAGCATGACCACCACCACCCTTGAACGCCCCGTCCGCGCCCGCGCCGAGGATGGCCGGGCCGACGATGCCACCTTCGTCACCCTGACCGTCGCCGACCAGCTCTGCGGCATTCCCGTGCTCGGCGTGCGCGACGTGCTCGGCGAGCAGGTCATCACCCGCATCCCGCTGGCCACGCGCGAGATCGCCGGCAGCCTCAACCTGCGCGGGCGCATCGTCACCGCCATCGACCTGCGCCGCCGCCTGGGCCTGCCCGATCCCGAAGCCGGAACCCCCCGCATGTCCGTCGTCGCCGAGCAGGGCGGCGAGCTCTATGCGCTCCTGGTCGACAGCGTCGCCGAGGTGATGACCCTTCCGGCCACCGCCTTCGAACAGAATCCGCCGACCCTGCCGCCGCAGTGGTCGGATTTCAGCGCGGGCATCTATCGCCTGCAGGACCGGCTGCTGGTGGTGCTCGATGTCGCCCGCCTGCTCTCGCTCGGTCCCTCTGCCAACGGGAGGGCGTGATGCCGACATGTCTTGTGGTCGATGACAGCCGCGTGGTGCGCAAGGTCGCGCGCCGCATCCTCGAAGGACACGGCTTCACCGTGGCCGAGGCCGAGGACGGGCAACAGGCGCTGGACGCCGTGCGCGCGCAGATGCCCGACAGCGTCCTGCTGGACTGGAACATGCCGGTGATGAACGGCATCGATTTCCTCAAGGCGCTGCGCCAGGAATTCGGCCCGGGCAATCCGCCGGTGCTGTTCTGCACCACGGAGAACGACATCTCCTTCATCGAGCAGGCCATCGAGCACGGCGCGCAGGAATTCATCATGAAGCCCTTCGATGCCGAGATCCTGATGGGCAAGTTCGCGCAGGTCGGGCTGGCGTGACCGGATCCGCCATCATCCGGCCCGCCCATCCGCCGCCCGGGTCCCCGCCCGGGCCGGCCCGCGGCGCGCCGGCGGCCAAGACCACCGCGCGGGTGATGCTGTGCGACGACAGCCTGGTGATCCGCGGCGCCATCGCCCGGATGCTGGATGCCGACCCGCAGATCGAGGTCGTCGCCCGCGCCGGCAACGGCCAGCAGGCGGTCGACGAGATCGCGCGGCGGGCAAAGGCCGGCACGCCGATCGACGTCGTCGTGCTGGACATCGAGATGCCGGTGATGGACGGCATGACCGCACTGCCGCTGATCCTGGCCGCCGATCCGGCGATCCGGGTGCTGATGGCCAGCACGCTGACCACCCGCGGCGCGGACATCGCGCTGCGCGCGCTGCGCCTGGGGGCGGCGGACTATGTGGCCAAGCCGGCCGCGGCGCAGATCGCCGACGACAGTTTCCGCACCGACCTGCTGGCCAAGATCAAGGGCCTGGCCCGGGTCCGCACCGCGCGCGCCGGCGCCGCACCCGCCGCGCCGCCCACCCCGCTTGCCCTGCGCGGCGCGCTGGCCCGCGCGCCGCAGCTTCTCGCCGTCGGCAGTTCCACCGGCGGGCCGCAGGCGCTGTTCACCCTGTTCCAGGGCCTGGGCAAGACGCTTCCGGTGCCGCTGGTGCTGACCCAGCACATGCCCGCGGCCTTCACCCCGATCCTGGCCGATCACCTCAACCGGCTTGGCGCCCTGCCCTGCGCGGAGGCCACCGACGGCCAGCCGCTGCTGCCCGGCCACGCCTATCTCGCCCCCGGCGACCGCCACATGCTGGTCGAGGGCGCCCCCGGCGCGCTGCGCGCCCGCCTGTCGGATGGCCCGCCGGAGAATTTCTGCCGCCCCTCGGTGGATCCGATGCTGCGCAGCGCGGCCCAGGCCGTTGGCGGGCGGCTGCTGATGGTGATGCTGACCGGCATGGGTCATGACGGCCTGGCCGGCTCGCGCCAGGTGGTCTCCGCCGGCGGCGCCGTGCTGGCACAGGATGAGGCGACCAGCGTGGTCTGGGGCATGCCCGGCGCGGTGGCCCAGGCCGGGTTGTGCAGCGCCGTGCTTCCCCTGGCGGGTCTCGCCGCCCGGGTGCTCGACATTTTCAGGACAGGACGGCCATGAAACCGCGCAGCTTCGACCTCTTCGCCGGCCTGCTCCAGCGCGGCTCCGGCCTGGTGATCGGCCCCGAAAAGCAGTACCTGCTTGAAACCCGCCTGGCCGGCATCATGCGCGACCTCGGTGCGCCCGACCTCGACGCGCTCGCCGATCGCCTGGCCGCCCCCGGCGGGCGCAACGCGGAGGTCGAGCGCCGCATCATCGAGGCGATGACCACCAACGAGAGCTTCTTCTTCCGCGACGAGAAGCCCTTCACCCATTTCCGCACCACCGCCCTGCCGCGCCTGATCGCCGCCCGCCCGCCCGGGGCGCGCATCCGCGTCTGGTCGGCCGCCTCCTCCTCCGGGCAGGAAGCCTATTCGCTGGCGATGATCGTCGCCGAAATGCGCGCCCAGCTCGGCGGCCGCACCGTCGAGATCGTCGGCACCGACCTCTCGCGCGAACAGGTGCTGCGCGCCCAGGACGGCACCTACAGCCAGTTCGAGGTCCAGCGTGGCCTGCCGATGCAGTTCCTGGTGAAATACTTCAAGAAGGACGGGCTGAACTGGCGCCTGAACGAGACGATCCGCGCCATGGTCAGCTTCCGCGAATGGAACCTGCTGGCGGACCCGCGCCCGCTCGGCCAGTTCGACGTCGTGTTCTGCCGCAACGTGCTGATCTACTTCGACCGCCCCACCAAGACCCGGGTGCTCGATGCGATCGCGCGCCAGATGGCCCCGGACGGCCTGCTCTATCTCGGCGGCGCGGAAACCGTGCTCGGCATCACCGACTGGTTCGAAATCGTCGCCGAAAACCGCGGCGTCTACGAACTCACCCGCAAACCCGCCCGAACCCCGGCACTGGTCAAGTAGGCAAGCAAGACTCTTCTTTTTGTGAACAAAAAGAAGCAAAAAAACTTTATCCTCCGCAAGCGCCACCACCCGGCTCTCCTCGCCTTGCCTTGCTCCTTCGT
>JBIPLY010000321.1:0-5088 GCA_044369385.1 Acetobacteraceae bacterium
AGCCGATCCCGCCGCCTGCCGGGATGGCGTGCGCGCCGCCGCGCCGCAGGGGGTGAGCCATGCCGTCTATGCCGCGCGTGCGGCCTTTGGCGAGGGGGGCGTGGAGGACGTGCCGGCCAATCTCGCCATGCTCGACGCGCTGATCGATGCCGCCGAGGGGCCGGCGCTGCGCCACATCCACCTGGTGGAGGGCACCAAGTGGTACGGGATGCATATCGGCCCCTACCCTACCCCAGCCATGGAGGACGACCCGCGCCACTTGCCGCCGAATTTCTACTATGACCAGCAGGACCGGCTGGCGGCCCGCGCGGCGGCGGGCGGCTGGGGCTGGTCAGCCAGCCGGCCGGGCTTCATCGTCGATGTCGCGCCGGGGCGGGCGCGCAACCTGGCCTCCACGCTGGGTGCCTATGCCGCGCTGTGCCGCGAGCTGGGCTGCGCGCTCGACTTCCCCGGCAGCCCGGCCGCCTTCGCATCGCTGAACGAGGTCACCGACGCCACCCTGCTGGGCCGCGCCGTGTTCTGGATGCTCGACGCGCCGGCGGCCCGGGGCCAGGCGTTCAACGTCACCAATGGCGACGTGTTCCGCTGGCAGCGCCTGTGGCCGCGTCTTGCCGCGGCGTTCGCCCTGCCGTGCGGCATCGTCCGGCCGATGAAGCTGGCCGCCTGGATGGCCGACAAGGCGCCGGTGTGGGGGCGGCTGCGCGCGCGCCACGGGCTGGAGCTGCCGCTGGAAGCCGTGGCGCGGTGGGATTTCGCCGATTTCGTCTTCGGGCTGGAGCACGACCTGTTCGCGTCCACCACGCGGCTGCGCCAGGCGGGGTTTGCCGCGTGCCTGGACACGCCATCGCACCTGCTGGGGCAGATCGCCGCCTATCGCGCCGCGCGGATCCTGCCATAGCGGATTCTTGGTGACGTGGACGGCAGGGTTTCGGCAGGATCGGGCAAACGGCAACGGGGGCTGCCATGGCTTGGCTGGTGCGCGCGAGCTTCCTGCCGGCATGGCTGCTGCCGGGTCTTTTGATGCCGGGCCTGGCCCTGGCCTGCGGCGTCTCGGCGCAGAACAGGCTGCTGCATCGTGCCAACCTGGGGGCCAGCGTGGGGGCCAACCTGGGGGCCAACCTGGTCTCGGCCGAGGCCGGCGTGGTGGCGATCACGTTCCTGGGCCATGCCAGCTTCGCCATCGAATCGCCGGGCGGGGTCCTGGCGGTCACCGACTTCTCCGGCCGGCATACGCCGCCGCGGGTGCCGGAGATCGTGACCATGAACCACGCCCACTCCACCCACTACACCGACACCCCCGATCCGCGCATCGCCCATGTCCTGCGCGGCTGGCGGGCGGATGGGGGGCCGGCGCAGCACGACATGAAGCTGAGCGACCTGCGGGTGCGCAACCTGCCCACCAACATCCGCAACTACGACGGCGGCACACGGCGCTACGGCAACTCGATCTTCGTGTTCGAGGCTGCCGGGCTGTGCATCGCCCATCTCGGCCACTTGCATCACCTGTTGACCGCCGATGACCTGGCCACGCTGGGCCAGCTCGACATCGTCATGGTGCCGATCGATGGCGCCTGGACCGCCAACCAGGGCGACATGGTCGAGGTGATCGGGCAGCTCAACCCGCGCCTGATCCTGCCGATGCATTACTGGAACGAGGAAGTGCTGGCCCGCTTTCTGGCCCGCATGCGCGACACCGCGGCGATCGTGCGCGCCGAGGGCACCCATTTCACCGTCAGCCGGGCCACCCTGCCGGCCGCGCCGACGGTGCTGGTCCTGCCCGGTTCCTATTTCTGACGCGGCAGCAGCAGGGTCAGCGCCCAGCACGCCGCCAGCATCGCCGCCGAGCCCCACAGGCAGGCGACAATCCCGCCCCACCCCGCCAGCGCCCCGGACAGCACAATGCCGATCAGCCGCCCGGCGGCGTTGGCGGCATAGTAGAACCCCACATCCTCCGCCGCCTTCTCGGAACCGGCATAGGCCAGCACCAGATAGGAATGCAGCGAGGACATCACCGCGAACACCACCCCGAACAGGCACAGCCCGGCGGCCAGCACCAGGTCGGGCCGCCCCGTCGGCACCGCCAGCAGCAGCAGCGCCAGGACCACCGGGATCGCCGCCAGCGCCGCACTCCAGCTTCGTGCCGCCGCCACTTCGGCGCCCAACCCGTCGGCGCTGCGGCGCACCAGCCGCGGCGCCAGCGCCTGTACCCCGCCGTAGCCGATCGTCCACAGCGCCAGGAAGCCGGCCACTTCGGCAAAGCCCCAGCCGGCGCCATACAGGAACACCGGCAGCCCGACGACGAACCACACGTCGCGCGCGCCGAACAGGAAGATGCGCGCGGCCGCCAGCAGGTTCACCGCCGGCGCCCGGGCGAACCACTCGCCCAGGCTGCGCGAGGCCTTCGCCCGCCCAAGCCCGCGCGGCAACCCCGCCCAGACCAGCACCAGCACGCCCAGCAGCAGGGCCACCATCGCCCACAGCGCCGGGCGGAACCCGACCAGCGCCAGCAGCGCGCCCCCGGCAAAGAAGCCGAGCCCCTTGGTGGCGTTCTTGCTGCCGGTGAACCAGGCGACCCAACGGAACAACTGCCCTGCCCCGGCGGTCGCCTTGATCGCGCTTTTCGCCGCGGTCTTGGTCAGGTCCTTGGCGATGCCGCACAGCCCCTGCGACGCCACCACCCAGGCCACCGACACCGCCACCCCCCAACCGGGATCAAGCGCCGACAGCAGCCCCAGCCCCACCACCTGCAGCCCGATGCCGCAGGCCAGCATGCGCGGGATGCCGAAGCGCACCGCCAGCCAGCCGCCGATGGCATTGGTCACGATCCCCGCGGTCTCATACAGCAGGAACAGGCTGGCCAGCATGAACGGCGTGTAGCCCAGCTGATGGAAGTGCAGCAGCACCAGCATCCGCACCGCGCCATCGGTCAGCGTGAACAGGAAATACGCCGCGGTGACGATGCCATAGTGGCGCCCGGCCGCCACCGGCCTAGATCCCCACGTCACGCATGTGGCAGGCCAGGTCGATCATCCGGCAGGCATAGCCCATCTCGTTGTCGTACCAGGCATAGACCTTCAGCATCGTGCCGTCCGTCACCAGCGTCGACGGCGCGTCGACGATCGCGCTGCGGGTGTCGCGGGCAAAATCGGCGCTGACCAGCGGCCGCGCCTCGTAGCCCAGGATGCCCGCCAGCGCCCCCGCGGCGGCGGCGCGGAACAGCGCATTGACCTCCTCGGCGGTGGTCTCGCGCCGCAGCTCGAACACGCAATCGGTCAGGCTGGCGTTCAGCACCGGCGCGCGCACCGCATGGCCGTTCAGCTTGCCCTTCAGCTCCGGATAGATCAGCGCGATCGCGGTGGCGCTGCCGGTGGTGGTCGGCTGGAGGCTGAGCAGCGCGCTGCGGGCGCGGCGCAGGTCCCGGTGCGGCGCGTCGTGAACCAGGTTGGTGTTGGTCGGGTTGTGGATCGTGGTGATCTGGCCATGGCGGATGCCGATCGCCTCGTGCACCACCTTGACCACCGGCGCCAGGCAGTTGGTGGTGCAGGACGCCGCGGTGACGATCGGGTGGCGCGCCGGGTCGTAGAGCGCATGGTTCACGCCCACCACCGCATTCAGCACCGTGTCGAATTTCACCGGCGCGGCCACGATCACCCGCTTTGCCCCACGGTCCAGGTGGCCGCGCAGAACCTCGGGCGTCAGGAATTTTCCGGTGCATTCCAGCACCACGTCCACCCCCAGCTCGCGCCAGGGAATCGCCTCCGGCACGGCATGCGCCGTGAACCCCAGCCGCCGGTCGCCAATCCGCACCGCGCCGTCCTCGGCCGCGATCGGCACCCGCCAGCGCCCCTGCACGCTGTCGAACTCGATCAGGTGCGCAGTGGCCTCCGCCCCGCCCTTGATCTCGTTCAGATGCACCACCTCCAGCCGGTTGCCGGCGCGCGGATCGTCCGCTCCCCGCTCCGCCGCGCCCGATGCCGCACGCAGCGCCAGGCGCCCGATGCGGCCCATGCCGTTGATACCGATCCGCATGGTCAGCCCCCCTTCCGATGCGGATCAGCCAACTCATCGATCCGCGCCTTCAACGCGATGCCGTCCAGTGTGGCCAGCGGCAGCGCGGTGAACGCCTCCAGCCGCCGGCGCAGCGCGGCATACAACTCGTTCAGCAGACTGGCCCGCTCCGCCGCACCGCCGGAGAAGCTGGCGGGATCGGGCAGCGGCCAGGCGGCGGTGGCGCGCACCCCGGCGAATTCCGGGCAGACCTGGCCGACGGCGATGTCGCACAGGGTGATGACGAAATCGGCGCGGGTGCCCGCGAACTCATTCCACGACTTCGATCGCAGGCCGGAGATGTCGTGCCCCAGCGCCCGCAACTGCGCCAGCACCTCCGGCAGCGGCCCGTCCGGCGCCGGCACCGAGCCGGCCGACAGCGCCACGAAGCGGCCAGGGGCCAGGCGCGACAGGATCGCCTCGGCCATGATCGAGCGCGCCGAATTGCGGCTGCACAGGAACAGAACGGTGAAGGGCTGCGGCGCGGCCCCGGCCGGACCCAGCCGGGCACAGGCCTCGGCCAGGAAGCCGTGCAGTGCCTGCAACCGGTCGGGCTGTGGCGCATAGGCCAGGGTGCGGCCGTGGCGGGTCGCGGCCACCAGCCCGGCCTGTTCCAGCCCCCGCAAATGAAAGGACAGCGTCGACGCCGGGATTGCCAGCGCCGTGGCCAGCTCGCCGGCCGCGACGCCACCTGGACCGGCCGCGATCAGGCTGCGCAAGATGTCCAGCCGGGTGGGCTGTCCCAGCGCGGTGAAGGCGGCGGCGATGTCTTGTGCTTCCATGATACTCGAATAGTCGAATTGATGGCCGGGGTGGGCGAAGTTTTTGTGACAATGACGCCGTTCGCCGACGCGATGCGGGCATGACCGGGCTGCGCCTTGCCGCGGCCGTGGTGGCAGCCCAGGTGCTGGCGCAGATCGGCGCCTTTGCCTTGCCGGCGCTGTTGCCCGGCTTCATCGATCGCTGGGAGCTGAGCGGCGCTGAGGCCGGCTGGATGGTCGGCATGTTCTTCGCCGGCTACGTCGCCGCGGTGCCGGTGCT
>JBIPLY010000322.1:0-5069 GCA_044369385.1 Acetobacteraceae bacterium
CGCCGGAACCACAACCCCATCCGCCGCCGCCACCACCGCGCGCGCCAACGGATGCTCGCTCCCGCCCTGCAACGCGGCGGCCAGCCGCAACGCATCCGCTTCCGTCACCCCCGCCGCCGGATGCAGCGCCAGCAGACGCGGCTTGCCCTCGGTCAACGTCCCGGTCTTGTCGAACGCCACCACGGTGACGGCATGCGCCCGCTCCAGCGCCGTGGCATCGCGGATCAGGATGCCCCGCCGCGCCGCCACCCCGGTCCCCACCATGATCGCCGTCGGCGTCGCCAGCCCCATCGCACAGGGGCACGCGATCACCAGCACCGCCACCGCATGGATGATCGCCGGCCCCGCCCCCGCCCCGTACAGCCACCACCCCGCGAAGGTCGCCAGGGCGATCGCCACCACCACCGGCACGAATATCTCGCTGACCCGGTCCGCCAGGCGCTGGATCGGCGGCTTGGTCGCCTGCGCGTCCTCCACCATCCGCACCATCCGCGCCAGCACTGTCTCCGCCCCCACCCCGGTCACCCGCACGATCAGCCGCGCCTCGCCGTTGATCGCCCCCCCGGTCACCCGCCCGCCCGGCCCCTTGGCCACCGGCAGGCTCTCCCCGGTCAACAGGCTCTCATCCACGCTGCCCTGCCCGTCCTCCACCGCGCCATCGGCGGCAATCCGCTCCCCCGGCCGCACCACCAGCCGGTCGCCAACCCGCAGCGCCGCGGTCGCGATCTCCGCCTCCGCCCCGTCGCGCAGCACCCGCGCCGTCTCCGGCCGCAACGCCGCCAGCGCCTCGATCGCCGCCGTCGTCCGCGCCCGCGCCCGATGCTCCAGCAACCGCCCCAGCATCACCAGCGTGATCACCACGGCGGAGGCCTCGAAATACAGCGCCATCGTCGCTTCGGGCCACACCGCCAGCGTCTCGTACACCGACAGCGCAAACGCCGCCGAGGTGCCCAGCGCCACCAGCACATCCATGCTCCCGCTGCCCCCGCGCAGCGACTTGTACGCCGCCCGATAGAACCGCGCCCCGAAGCCGAACTGCACCGGCGCCGCCAGCAGGAACTGCGCCCAGCCCGGCAGCATCAGCGAATGCCCATACCCGAACGGCCCGCCCAGCATCGGCAGCACCAGCGGCAGCGTCAGCAGGGCGGCCACCACCACCGGCCACACCGGATCGGGCTCGGCCCGCAGCACCTGTTCCACCGGCACCGCGGCATACCCCGCCCGCGCCACCGCCTCGGCCAGCGCTGCCACCGTCACCCCGTCGCCGGCCTGCACCCGCGCCCGGTTGGTGGCCAGGTTCACCTCGGCCGCCGCCACCCCCGGCACGCGCTTCAGCACGCGCTCCACCCGCGCGACACAGGCGGCACAGGTCATGCCCTGGATCCCAAGATCCACGACCTTGCGGTCGGTGCCCGGATCACTCGTGTCGGCCATGCCGGCCCTCCATTCGGTGCCGCGCCCGCATGCGAGGCGTGAAGCCGCCGCAGGTGCGGCGCTGCGCACAAGCCCATATAGTGCGCCGTCCGAAGAACAGGAGGAAGCCATGACCCGGTTCACCGTGCCCGACATGACCTGCGGCGGCTGCGTCGCCTCGATCACCAAGGCGGTCCAGCGCCTCGACCCCGCCGCCACCATCGCCGCCGACCTGGCCACGCACCGCGTCGACATCACCTCCACCCAGCCCGAAGCCGCTCTGGCCGCCGCCATCGACGACGCCGGCTTCACGGCCGAGCAAGCTGCATGAGCGGCCCGCTGGCCGGCATCCGCGTGCTGGACCTGACCCAGGTCGTGCTTGGCCCGATGGGCACCCAGATCCTCGGCGACGCCGGCGCGGACGTGATCAAGATCGAGCCCCCCGGCGGCGACATGACCCGCTATCTCGGCCCGCGCCGGTCCGAGGACATGGGCGCCTATTTCCTCAACCTCAACCGCAACAAGCGCAGCGTGGTGCTGGACCTGAAGCGCCCGGCCGCCCATGCCGCCCTGATGCGCCTGGTCGCCGGCGTCGACGTGGTGGTCCACAACATGCGCCTCTCCGCCGCCGCCCGCCTCGGCCTCGATTACGACAGCCTGGCGAAGGTCAACCCCACCCTGGTCCACGCCTGCGCCACCGGCTTCCGCCCCGGCAGCAGCAAGGAGGAAGACCCCGCCTATGACGACATCATCCAGGGCATGGGCGGCATCGCCCACCTGAACGGCCTCGGCGCCCAGGCCGACGGTCCGCGCTACGTCCCCAGCGTGATGGCCGACAAGCTGACCGGCCACGTGCTGGCCTCCTCGGTCGCCATGGCCCTGGTCGCCCGCGAACGCACCGGACAAGGCCAGTCGGTCCACGTCCCGATGATGGACACGCTGGTCAGCTTCCTCCTCCCCGAACATTTCTGGGGCCACACCATCGGCGAACCGAGCCAGGGCATCGGCTACCCCCGCATGCTCACCCCGGACCGCCGCCCGTTTGCCACCGCCGACGGCCATCTCTGCGTCATGGTCGCCACCCACGCCCAATGGCGCCGCCTCTTCGCCCTGTTCGGCCAGGAGGCGCTGGCCGACGACCCCCGCTTCGCCACCCCCACGGCGCGCGGCAAGAACATCGAGGCCGCCTACGCCATCGTCACCGAGGGCATGAAACAGAAGACCAACGCCGAATGGATGGTCCTGCTGAAGCAGGCCGACCTCCCCCACGGCCCCGCCAACTCCCTCGAAGACCTGGCCCGCGACGCCTACCTGCACGAAGTCGGTTTTTTCCCCCGCACCACCCATCCCACCGAGGGCGAAATCACCCTGCTCGGCATCCCCGTCACCTATTCCGCCACCCCCGCCAGCATCCGCCGCATGGCCCCCCGCCTGGGCGAGCACACACGCGAAGTCCTGACCGAAGCCGGCCTGGACGAAGCCGCCATCGCGCTGGCGACGGCCACATGACCGACGTCGCGCGTGCCGACTCGCCGAAGCATAAGGTCCACATGGAGACGGAGAGACAGAGAGGAAAAGACATGCGCGGCCGACTCTTCGCCTCTCCGTCTCCATGTGATTCTTCCTGCCTGCCGGCGATCCGCGCCCCGCGCCCCGCATGAATCGCCGCACCCTCCTCGCCGCCCCCCTCCTGCTCGCCGCCGCCCCCGCCCCCCCGCTGGCGGCGCGCCCGCTGTCGCGCATGGACACCAGATGGTGGGCCGACCGCCACGCGGCCAAACTGCGCGAGCTGAAATCCCCCCGCGTCGACCTGCTCTGGATCGGCGACTCGATCACCCAGGACTGGGAACGCAGCGCCCCCGACCCCGCACAGAACTTCGCCCCCATCTGGCAACGCCACTACGCCCCCCGCCACGCCATCAACCTCGGCTTCAAGGGCGATTCCACCGCCCACCTGCTCTGGCGCCTCCGCAACGGCCAGCTCGACACCCCGTCCCCGAAAGCCGCCATCCTCCTGATCGGCACCAACAATTTCGGCCGCCTGCGCTGGTCCGTGCCCGATTCGCTCGCCGGCCACGACGCCTGCCTCGCCGAACTCCGCCGCCGCCACCCCGCCCTCAAAACCCTGGTCCTGACGCTGCCCCCCAGCGACCGCGGCGATTGGACCACCCAGGCCACCAGCGCCTTCAACGCCGGCCTCATCCAGCGCCACGCCGCCGGCAAGACCCCCGGCGTCACCCTGCTCGACACCACCCAGCTCTACGAACGCGCCGGCGCGCTGGACCGCACCCAGTTCTACGACCCCCTGCTGCGCCCGCCGGAACCCGCGATCCACCCGACGGCCCAGGCCCACGCCAGGCTGGCCGCCTTGATCGAACCCCACCTCGCCGCCATGCTCGGCGACCGCCCGCGCAGCTGAGGAACCCGCCATGCCCACGATCGCCGAAACCCTGGCCGCCTACGCCGAACGGGAACGCACCGCCCCCCTCTCCGCCGAGGTCCGCCACCACGCCCGCCGCGCCCTGGTCGACTGGTTCGCCGCCCTGCTCCCCGGCACCGCCCTCCCGCCCGCCACCCTGCTCGCCGCCGGGCTGGAAGACGAGATCGGCCACGGCCGCGCCATCATCTACGGCCGCAACCTCCCGGCCAGCCTGCGCGCCGCGGCCCTGATCAACGCGACGGCCAGCCACACCATCGAGTTCGACGACATCTTCCGCGACGCGGTCTACCACCCCGGCTGCCCCGTCATCGGCGCCGCGCTGGCCGCCGCCCAGGCCAAGGGCGCCAACGGCGAGGCCCTGCTGCGCGCCATCGTCGTCGGCTACGAGATCAGCACCCGCATCGGCGCCGCCGTCCAGCCCAGCCATTACCGCTTCTGGCACACCACCGGCACGATCGGCACCTTCGGCGCCGCCGCGGCCGTCGCCAGCATCCTGAAGCTCGACGCCCCGCGCATCGCCCACGCGCTGGCCACCGCCGGCACCTTCGCCGCCGCCCTGCAACAGGCCTTCCGCTCGGACGCCATGTCCAAGCCGCTGCACGCCGGCCACGCGGCCGACGCCGGCGCCATGGCCGCCCTGGGTGCGGCCCACGGCGTCACCGGCGCGCTGGATGTGCTGGAGGGTGCTGCCGGCTTCGGCGCCGCCATGAGCGTCAACCCCGACTGGTCAAAAGCCACCGCCGAGCTCGGCACGCGCTACAACATCACAAGAATGACCTTCAAGAACCACGGCTGCTGCGGCCACGCCTTCGCCGCCATCGACGGCGCCCTGGCCCTGCAACGCCAGCACGGCTTCACCGCGGATCAGGTCGCCCGCATCAAGATCGGCGGCTACCGCGCCACCCTGGACGTCACCGGCCGCAAACAGGTCGCCACTGCCTTCGAGGGCCGCTTCAGCACCCCCTTCACCGTCGCCACCGCCCTGGTCCACGGCAATGTCCGCCTCGCCGCCTTCGAACCCGCCCGCCTGGCCGACCCCGCCACCCAGGCGCTGATGCAAAAGATCGACGTCGCCATCGACCCCGGCTGCGACGCCGCCTTCCCCGGCGCCCGCTCGGCGGTGGTCGAAATCACCCTGGCCAGCGGCCAAACCCTGCGCCAGCACCAGGCCACCCGCCATGGCGACCCCGACGACCCGCTGACCGACGCCGAGCTG
>JBIPLY010000323.1:0-5068 GCA_044369385.1 Acetobacteraceae bacterium
CTTGATGATTGCCTCGATCTTTTTCATGCCTGCGAGCCCGGCATGACCGGGCGCCTCCTCCATGCCACCAGGGACCGCGCATCCCCGACGGCAGGGAGGCGGTGCGGCAGGGTTGCATGTTGCGTGCCAAGCTTCAATCGATCCGTTTTCCCGGGGGTTGCCCATAAACCGGGCACCGGCTTTGCCTCATTTGCGGGCGCGCCCTGCCGCAGTCCCGGGCAGATGGGCCGCGGCGTTGACCAGGGGGGCCGTGTACCCATACTCAGGTCCGACGCGACATGAGGGGCGGCCGCCGTGAAGGACCTGAACCACCAGCTTGCCGGGCTTGGCACCACCATCTTCACGGTGATGTCGGCCCTGGCCGTCGAGCACGGCTCGATCAATCTCGGCCAGGGCTTTCCGGACACCGACGGCCCGCCCGACGTGATGAAGGCGGCCGCCGACGCGCTGATGGACGGGCGCAACCAGTATCCGCCGATGACCGGGGTGCCCGAACTGCGACAGGCGGTCGCCGCGGCCAACCGGCGCTTCTACGGCCTGGAGGTCGACCCCAACACCGAGGTCGTGGTCACCTCCGGCGCCACCGAGGCGATCACCGCCAGCCTGATGGCCCTGATCAACCCCGGCGACGAGGTGGTGCTGATCGAGCCGCTGTACGACACCTACGTCCCGGTGGTGCGCCTGTTGGGCGCCATTCCGAAGCTGGTCCGGCTCAGCCCGCCGAACTGGGAGCTGCCACGCGCCGAACTGGCCGCCGCCTTCGGGCCGAAGACCAAGGCGATCCTGCTGAACACGCCGATGAACCCCACCGGCAAGATCTTCTCGCGCGACGAGCTGGAATTCATCGCCGGCCTGCTGCAGAAGCACGACGCCTATGCGGTGTGCGACGAGGTCTATGAGCACCTGG
Organism: Acetobacteraceae bacterium; assembly: GCA_044369385.1. Lineage (GTDB taxonomy): Bacteria > Pseudomonadota > Alphaproteobacteria > Acetobacterales > Acetobacteraceae > CAMDGX01. The sequence goes on from JBIPLY010000323.1 coordinate 908, forward strand.
TGTTCGACGGCATGCAGCACATCCCGCTGATGACGCTGCCGGGGATGCGCGAGCGCTGCCTGCGCATCGGCAGCGCCGGCAAGACGTTCTCGCTGACCGGCTGGAAGATCGGCTACATCACCGCGGACAAGCGTCTGGCCGGCGTGGCGACCAAGGCGCACCAGAACCTCACCTTCACCAGCGCGCCGAACCTCCAGCGCGCCGTCGCCGTCGGCCTGGCCAAGGACGACGCCTATTTCGCCAGCCTGGCCGGCGAGCTGGAGCGCAAGCGCAACCTGATGGCCGAGGGCCTGGCGCGCATCGGCTTCGGCGTGCTGCCCACCCATGGCAGCTACTTCATCAGCGCCGATTTCCGCCCGCTGGGCTTCAACGGCGACGACATGGCGTTTTGCCGCCACATCACCGAGGCGGCGAAGGTCACCGCCGTGCCCGTCACCGCGTTCTACGACGCGCCGGACGCCCCCACCCATTTCGCCCGCTTCGCCTTCTGCAAGCGCGACGAGGTGCTGATCGAGGCGCTGGCCCGGCTGGAGCGGCTATTCGGCCAGCGCGCGTCGGATGCGGGCAAGCCGGCATTGACGGCGCCCGTGCAGACGGCGTAAACGCCGCGCTCTGGAAATTCGGGGGCCTCCCCTCGATGGCGGACGTAGCTCAGCTGGTAGAGCGCCAGGTTGTGGTCTTGGATGTCGCGGGTTCGAGCCCCGTCGTTCGCCCCAGATTTTCTCTCGTGCAGGAACGCAGCGCATGACCCTGACGGTCGCCATTGGCGGGTTGGGGGCTATCGGCCTCGCCCTGGCCAGGTCCCTGGACCAGGGCATCGACGGGCTGAAGCTCGTCGCCGTCAGCGCGCGCGACAGGGACCGCGCCCGCGCCAATGTCGCCGGCTTCGCCCACCCGCCCGAGGTCGTCGACCTGCCCGATCTCGCCCGCGCCGACATCGTGGTCGAAGCCGCGCCGGCGGCGGTGTTCGAGCAGATTGCCGTCCCCGCGCTGACGGCCGGGCGCATCTTCATCCCCAGTTCGGTCGGCGCGCTGCTGCCGCGCATGCACCTGGTGGCGCTCGCCAAGGAGCACGGCGCGCGCATCGTCGTGCCCACCGGCGCGCTGCTCGGCCTGGATGCCGTGCGCGCCGCCGCCGAGGGCGCGGTGTCCTCCGTCACCATCGAAAGCCGCAAGCACCCCCGCGGCTGGGCCGGTGCCCCCTATCTGGTCAAGCACGGCATCGACCCCGCCGGCTTCAACACGCCCACGGTGATCTTCGAAGGCAACGCCTACGACGCCGCCGCCGGCTTCCCCGCCAACGTCAACGTCGCCGCCGCCCTGGCATTGGCCGGCATCGGCCCGGAGCGGACCACGGTGCGGCTGTGGGCCGACCCCGGCGTGGACCGCAACATCCACACCATCCGCGTGGAGGCCGCCGCCGCGCGGCTGACCATGACGGTGGAAAACGTGCCCAGCGAGAGCAATCCGCGCACCGGCAAGCTCACCCCGCTCTCGGTGCTCGCCTGCCTGCGCGGGCTGGTGAGCACGCTGAAGGTCGGGAGCTGATCCGGCTGCGATTGCCCTGGATCAAGGCGGGCGGGGGCGGCCGGGGCTAGGCTCGCCGAAGATATCTGGCCAAGTCCCATGACATTGATCCGCGCCTATCATGCCGTGCTCGCCGTCCTGGCGGCGCTGGCCTACCTCAGCGGCGAGATGGGGCTGATCCATGCCTGGCTGGGCTATGGCGTGGCCGCGGTGATCGTGCTGCGCCTGGTGGCAGCCTGCGGCGTGGTGGTGGGGGCGCGCCAGCTCGGGCTGCAACGCTTCTACCCGCATTTCGACGGGCTGCGCTTCGACAACGCGCTGAGCCACCCTGCGGTGAGCCGGGTTCTGATCGCCGCCATCGCCGCGGCCACGATCGGAGCGGCCGGCACCGGGATCGCCATGGACCGCGGGCGCGCCATGGGCTTGGCCGAGATCGCGATCGTGCGCAGCGCCGTGGCCGATGATGGCCGCGACCGCCCGCCGCGCAGCCTGGGCGAAAAGCTGCTGAAGGAGTCGCACGAGCTGTTCGCCAACCTGATGCTGTTGGCGGTGGGCGGCCATGTCGGCTACCTGCTGCTGTTCCGCCGGCCGCTGGCGCGGTTCATGCTGTTCCTGCCGCCTACTCCGCCAGGAACCCGCGCACCTCGGTGAGGAAGCCATCCAGCCGGTCATGGTGGACCCAATGCCCCGCCTTCTCGAACGCCACCACCCGCGCATTGGGGAAATGACCGATCCGCCCGTCATCCCCGGGGTTCGACGCCCAGCTCTCCTTGCCATATACCAGCAGCGTCGGGCAGGTGATGCGCGCCCACAGCGCTTCCACCTCGCGATAGGTCATGTCCACCGGCGGCCAGCCGCGCACGTAGTTGTCGAACTTCCAGGAATAGGTGCCGTCCTCGTTCTGGATCACCCCCTGCTCCGTCAGGTGCCGTGCCTGCGCCGGCGACAAATGCTTGTTCTGCTCCTGCATGCGCGCGAACGCCTCCTCGATCGAGGGATACCGCCGCGGGCTGCGCGCCGACAGCGCGCGGCGCTCCTCGATCCAGCTGCGCATCCGCTCGTCCACCGCGATCGCCTCGCGCTTGGCCTGGCTGCGCGGCGACGGGCCAAGCCCCTCGATGGCGACCAGCTTCTTCACGTTCTCCGGGTAGATGCCAGCATAGCGCAGCGCGATGTTGCCGCCCAGCGAGTGCGCCACGATGGTCACCGGCGCCAGCTTCTGCTGGTGGATCAGCTGCGCCAGGTCGGCCACATAGCCGGCCATGGTGTAGTTGCCATCCGCCGCCCAGGCGCTGTCGCCGTGCCCGCGCAGGTCCGGCGCGATGATGTGGTAGTCCCGGCGCAGCTCCTCGGCCACCCAGTCCCAGTTGCGGCAATGGTCCTGCCCGCCATGCACCAGCAGCAGCGGCGGCGCCCCCGCGTTGCCCCAGTCGACATAGTGCAGCCGCAGCCGCTGCGAAAAGAAGGTGCGCGAGGTGGGGCCGCGCTTGGGCAGGCCCAACGGGGGAAGGTCGGGTTTGGCGGGGAGGGTCATGGTCAACCTTGTCAACAAAGCGCAGCCGGCTAAGCTTGGCGCACGCCCCCCATAGACACCTCAACAGAGGGCGGCAAGAACCGGAGGACACCCTTGGCCAAGATCACATTCCCCGTCGAGGCGTCGCACATCATGATGTTCGCGCGCTCGATCGGCGACACCAACCCCGTCTACCACGATGCCGAGGCAGCCAAGAAGACCGAGGCCGGCGGCATCATCGCGCCGCCCTCCTTCGCCCAATCGGTGGCGCAGTTCAACCCGGACTACTTCCTGCGCCCGAAGCCCGGCCAGCCCTGGTTCGGCTCCGGCAAGACCGCCACCGGCGTCGAAGGCAAGGCCAGCTCGTCGGGCGGGCTGCATGCCGAGCAGCATTTCGAGTTCCATCGCCACATCGGCCCGGGCGACGTGCTGACGGTGGAGACCAAGCCCGGGGCCGCTTGGGAGAAGGAAAGCAAGCGCGCCGGCAAGCTGATGTTCCGCGAGAGCATCACCGAGTATCGCGACCAGGCCGGCAACCTGGTCATCACCGCGCGCAGCGTCGGCGTCACCACCGAGCGCCCGGTTTCGCAGGGCTGAGGAGAGAGAACATGGCACTGAAGGCATCCGCCCTCAAAGTGGGCGACACCTATTCCGAGCGCGTGGTGGACAACCTCTCGCGCACCCAGATCGTGCAGTATGCCGGCTCGTCCGGCGACTACAACCCGCTGCACACCGACGAGATCTACACCGTGCAGAAGGCCGGCTACCCCAGCGTCTTCGCCCACGGCATGCTCACCATGGGCCTCACCGGCAAGATGCTGACCAACTACGTGGGCGACGGGCGCCTGACCAAGTTCGGCGTGCGCTTCACCAACCAGGTGTGGCCCGGCGACACGCTGGACGCCTCCGCCACCGTGGCCGCCATCCGCGAGGAAGGCGGGGTGAAGCTGGTCGACCTCACGCTGTCCACCGTGAACCAGGACGGCAAGGAAGTGATGACGGGCAACGCCACCGCCCGCATCGACCCGTAACCGCTCCCCCTCGGAGCCGTTCCGGCGCGCCCGGCCAGCCTGGCCGGGCGCGTTTCGTTTTGCGGGAAACGTCCGGCCGCGCTTGACTCT
>JBIPLY010000056.1:0-14128 GCA_044369385.1 Acetobacteraceae bacterium
TTTTATGGGTGGGTGAACAAATCGTATTCGCGGGGGCGGGTAAGGCTGGGGGAGGAGGTGGAGGGGGCGCCGGAGGTGGATTTCCGGATGTTGTCGGATCGGCGGGATTTGGTGCGGCTGATGCAGAGCTTCCGGATGAGCGTGCGGGTGTTGCAGCGGGTGCGGGCGGCGGGGGCGGTGCTGGAGATCTTTCCGTCGGGGTATTCGGAGCGGATCAAGGCGCTGGCGCGGCCGGGGGTGCGCAATGCGGCGGTGATGGGGGTGGCGGGGCCGCTGATGGATGCGAGCGGGGCGCTGCGGCGGCGGATGCTGGCGATTGCCACCGAGAACGCGCCGGCGCCGGAGGTTCTGGCGGGGGATGACGACCGGCTGGAGGCGTATCTGCGGCGCGTGGTGGGCGGGGTTTGGCATCCTTGTGGCACGTGCCGGATGGGGGCGGCGGGGGATGCGATGGCGGTGGTGGATGCGGCGGGGGCGGTGCGGGGGGTGGCGGGGTTGAGCGTGTGCGATGCTTCGGTGATGCCGACGATTCCGTGTGCGAACTTGAATGTGCCGGTGATCATGATTGCGGAGAAGGTCTCCGACATGCTGAAGGCGCGGGTGGGTTAGGGCGCCTGAACCAGGTCGAGGCGGCGTTCGATGCGCTCGACCCGCGTTTCAAGACGATCGAAGCGGCTGTTCAGCTCAGCCATGCCGACGGTTAGATGACCGATGGCGGCTTCGACGGAATTCATCCGCGCCTTGATGTTTGCGATGTCGAGCGCCATGCCGTCCAGGCGCTCGTGCACGCGGGCGAAATTCGCGCGGAGGAAATCGAGAACCTGCGTATCGCTCATGTTCACTCCACTCGCGGGTGGGTCCGGGGCCGAGGACACAGCATAGCGCAGAATGCCGGGCGGGGGTGAAAGCTTCGTGGCAGCCTTATCCGTCAGGGTAGCTCACCGCCACCACCTCGATCTCCTCCCACCCCGACGGCGTCATCATGCGCACCGCCTCGCCGACGCGGGTGCGGAGCAGGGCGCGGGCGATGGGGGCGTGGAGGCTGACTTCGTTGCGGGTCATCTCCGCCTCGTCGACGCCGAGGATGGTCACCGTGCGTTCCTCGTCGCGGCTGTTGATGAAGGTCACCGTCGCGCCGAAGAAGACGCGGTCACGCTGGGTCTGGGCGGCGGGGTCGACCACTTCGGCGATGGCCAGGCGCTTTTGCAGGAAGCGGACGCGGCGGTCGATTTCGCGCAGGCGTTTCTTGCCGTACTGGTAGTCGCCGTTCTCCGAGCGGTCGCCGTTACCGGCGGCCCAGGAGACGATTTCGACGATCTTCGGGCGTTCGACCACCCAGAGCGCGTGCAGCTCGGCGCGCAGGCGGGCGTGGCCGGCGGGGGTCATGTAGTTCTTCGTGCCGGGGGGGAGCGGCGGGCCGTCTTCGTCATCGTCGTCCATGGGGGCAGCCTGCCGCAACGGGGGCGCGCGGGGTAGCCCCGCAGAACCGGCGCTGGACGCGGGGCGGGGGGGTGTTCTAACCGGGGGCATGTTCCAGTATTTCGAAAATCTGCTGCGCCCGACCGAGGTTGTGCCCGATGCGGCGCCGCCGGTGCAGTCCGGGCGGCCCGAGGATGGCAAGCGCGGGCTGGTGGCGTTCTATCTGCATTTCGTGCGCCAGGTGCGCGGGCTGCTGGTGGCGCTGTTCTTTGCCGGGCTGCTGGTGGCGCTGCTGGATGTCACCATCCCCGTGATGATCGGGCGGGTGGTGGACCTGGTGGGGCGGGTGCCGGCCGAGGTGATCTTTCGCGAGCACTGGCATGAGCTGCTGGGCATGGCCGCGGTGATGCTGGTGCTGCGGCCGGCGTCGCTGCTGTTGCGGGTGCTGATCACCAACCAGGCGATTGCGTCGGGGCTGATGAACCTGGTGCGGTGGCAGAACCATTGGCATGTGGTGCGGCAGTCCTGGGGCTTCTTCCAGAGCGATTTCGCCGGGCGGATCGCCAACCGGGTGATGCAGACCGGGCCGAGCCTGCGCGAGAGCGTGGTCAGTGCGACCAATGCGGTTTGGTACATCATCGTCTATGGCAGCTCGGCGGTGCTGCTGCTGGCCAGCATCGACGGGCGGCTGGCGCTGCCGATGCTGGTGTGGTTCGTGGCCTATGGGGTGATGCTGCGCTATTTCGTGCCGCGGATGCGTGACCGCTCGCGGGAGATGAGCGAGGTGCGCTCGGCGCTGACCGGGCGGATTGTGGACAGCTACACCAATATCCTGACGGTCAAGCTGTTCGCCCGGGCGCGCGACGAGGACGATTTCGTGCGCGCGACGGTGGACGAGCATACCGCCACGCATCGGCGGCAGTTGCGGCTGACCTCGCGCTACATCATCACGCTGAACCTGATCAATGCCGCCCTGATGGTGGCGACCGGCAGCGTTTCGCTGTGGCTGTGGCAGGCGGGCGAGATCGGGGTGGGGACGGTGGCGATGGCGTTGCCGCTGGCCTGGCAGATCTCCAACATGGCGGGCTGGGTGGGCGACAACGTCACCATGATCTTCGAGAATATCGGCGTGGTGCAGGAGGGCATGCGCTCGATCGCGGTGCCGCGGCAGATGCCGGATGCCGAGGGCGCGCCGGAGCTTCAGGTGCGCGAGGGGGCGATCCGGTTCGAGCATGTGCGCTTCGGCTATGGCTCGACGCGCGGCGTGCTGCATGACCTGAACCTGTCGATCGCGCCGGGCGAGCGGGTGGGGCTGGTGGGGCATTCCGGGGCGGGGAAGTCGACGCTGGTGAACCTGCTGCTGGGGTTCCATCGGCCGGAGGCGGGGCGGATCACCATCGACGGGCAGGATATCGCCGGGGTGACGCAGGAGAGCCTGCGCACGCAGATCGCCATGGTGACGCAGGATACCTCGCTGCTGCACCGCTCGATCCGCGACAATATCCGCTATGGCCGGCCCTGGGCCAGCGAGGCGGAGATCCAGGCGGCGGCGGACCAGGCCGAGGCGAGCGAGTTCATCGGCATGCTGGAGGATTGGGGCGGGCGCAGCGGGATGGAGGCGCATGTCGGCGAGCGCGGGGTGAAGCTGTCCGGCGGGCAGCGGCAGCGAATCGCGATCGCGCGGGTGATCCTGAAGAACGCGCCGATCCTGGTGCTGGACGAGGCGACCTCGGCGCTGGATTCCGAGGTGGAGGCGGCGATCCAGGGGCAGTTGGAAACGCTGATGAAGGGGCGCACGGTGATCGCCATCGCCCACCGGCTGTCGACGATCGCGCGGATGGACCGGCTGGTGGTGATGGAGCATGGGCGCATCGTGGAGATGGGCACGCATGCGGAGCTGCTGGCGGCGGGGGGGGCCTATTCGCGGATGTGGCTGCGGCAGTCCGGGGGGTTTTCGGAGGCGGCGGAGTAGGAAAGAGTCTTCTTTTTGTGAACAAAAAGAAGCAAAAAAACTTTATCCGTTGGCATCCGGCTCTCCCGGGGGAGGGCGAACGGATCAAAGTTTTTTGGTTCTTTTTTTCAAAAAAGAACTGCTTGCTTGCCTTGCTGCCTCGTTGAGCGCCGCCTCGATCGCCGGCAGGCTGGCTTCCCAGCCTTCGCGCGGCACCGGGATCGCGGCGCCGACGACCAGCACGCCGCGGCCGAATGGCAGGGGCAGGATCATGCGGTCCCAGGAGGGCAGGCGCCAGGCCCAGGCGAGGCGGGCGGCGCAGGGCAGCACCGGGGCGCCGGACAGGGCGGCGAGCTGGGCCACGCCGGGGGCGGCGCGGTGGGCGGGGCCGCGCGGGCCGTCGGGGGTGAGGATGACGTGGCTGCCGGCGCGGAGCACCGCCAGCAGGGCACGCACGCCGGCGGCGCCGCCCTTGTCCTGGCCATTGCGGGCGCTGGAGCCGTGGACCAGGCCGAGGCCGAAGCGGCGCATGATGGCGCCCAGCAGCAGGCCATCGCGATGGCGGCTGGCCAGGGCATAGGCGCGGGGGGCATGGGCGCGGGCGCCGGGGCGGCGGATGCGCAGCCACAGCGCGGGCATCAGCGGCAGGCATTCGTGCCAGAGCGCGGCCACGGCGGGGCGGCCGGCGGCGTGGGGGGCCAGGTGGGCTTCGCCCTGCAGCGTCCAGCGTGTGGTGCGCAGGGCGAAGGCGAGGTAGGCCCAGATCAGCCAGGCGAGGGCGGCCTGGGTGCGGGGGTGGCGGAGGAAGGGTTTCAGCATAGGAAGCAAGAATGTTCTTTTTTGAAAAAAAGAACCAAAAAACTTTTATCCATTCGCTGCCCCGGGGAGGCCGGAAGCCAATGGATAAAGTTTTTTTGCTTCTTTTTGTTCACAAAAAGAAGATTCTTCCTTATCCCACCGCCAGCCAATCCTCGATCAACCGCCGCGCGATCGAATCGGCGCGCGGCAGTTGGAAGCCGAGGTCGCGGTGGCGGCGCAGGTCGTCGCGGGAGAACCAGCGGGCGTCGGTGAGTTCCTCGGGGTCGATGGTGATCGCCTCGGTGAGCGCGCGGGCGTAGAAGCCGAGCATGATCGAGGCGGGGAAGGGCCAGGGCTGGCTGGAGTGGTATTGCACCGCGTCGACCTGCACGCCGGATTCCTCCAGCACCTCGCGGGCGACGGCTTCTTCCAGGGTTTCGCCGGGTTCGACGAAGCCGGCCAGCGTGGAATACATGGTGGAGTTCGGGAAGCGCTTCGAGTGGCCGAGCAGGCAGCGGTCGCCGTTGTGGACCAGCATGATCACGGCGGGGTCGGTGCGCGGGAAGTGCAGCGCGCCGCAGCCGGTGCATTTGGTGGAATGCCCGGCGCTTCGCGGCACGCAGGGTGCGCCGCAGACGCCGCAGAAGCGGTGCTTGGTGCGCCAGTGCATCAGGCCGCGGGCGTGGGCGAGGATCGAGGCCTCGCCGGCGGGGAGCAGGCCGGCGACCTGGCGCAGGTCGGTGAAGGCGCCCATTTCGGGGGGCAGCAGGGGGAGGGGGTCGTCCTCCGGGCTGATGTCGATGGCGAAGACGGGCTGCGGGCCCTGCATGCCGAGGAAGGCCCAGATGCCGCCATCGGGCCAGCCGCGCAGGCGCAGGGCGGAAGCCGCGATGCCGGTGAGGAAGACGGCTTCGGGGCGGCCCTCGGCGGCGCCGCGCATCAGGCTGCGGGCGCGCCAGACCGGGGCGAAGATGGCGTCCGGGGAGGCCAGGGCGGCCTCGATCCAGTCGGTGTTGTCGCGCAGGTGGCCGGCGCGGTCGAGCGGGCTGCCGGAATAGGCGTTCGGGCGGCTGGCGAGGATCAGGGTCATGCGGGCGGTCCAACGGTCGTTTCGGGCAAGGTGCCATGCCGGCCCAAGCGGGGGAAGGTGGCGCGCCGGTGTTGTGCAGCGGGTCTTGCGCACGCGGGCGCGATGGCCGATATGAGGGGCGGGAGGTCGGCGGCGGACGGGCGCCTCGCCAACCCGGTCAGGTCCGGAAGGAAGCAGCCGCAACGAGTTTCCGCTCGGGTCGTTTGTTCGGCCTCCCACCCCTTTCCCATACGGCGCCGCGCATGTCGGGCTTGTTCCAGGACGACGACGACAAGCTGCCGGCGCCGGAGCCGCAAGGGCCGGGGCTGTTCGGCGAGGCCGCACCCGCGGTGGCGCCGATTGCCGCGCCGGCCTATCGGGTGCTGGCGCGCAAGTATCGGCCGGTGAGCTTCGACGACATGGTGGGGCAGGAGGCGATGGTGCGCACGCTGCGCAACGCCTTCGCGCTCGGCCGGGTGGCGCATGCCTTCATGCTGACCGGGGTGCGCGGGGTGGGAAAGACCACCACGGCGCGGATCATCGCGCGCGCGCTGAACTGCGTGGGTGCGGACGGGAATGGCGGGCCGAGCGCCGATCCCTGTGGCGTTTGCGCCAACTGCACGGCGATCCTGGCCGATCGCCACCCCGATGTGGTGGAGATGGATGCGGCCAGCCGCACCGGGGTGGAGGATGTGCGCGAGATCATCGAGGCGACGCGGTTCCGCCCGATGCAGGCGCGCGCCAAGGTGTTCGTGATCGACGAGGTCCACATGCTGTCGCGCAACGCGTTCAACGCGCTGCTGAAGACGCTGGAGGAGCCGCCGCCGCATGTGAAGTTCGTGTTCGCCACCACCGAGATCCGCAAGGTGCCGGTGACGGTGCTGTCGCGCTGCCAGCGCTTCGATTTGCGGCGCATCGCCACCGGGGAGCTGGCGGCGCATTTCGGGCGCATCTGCGACAAGGAGGGCATGCGCATCGAGCCCGAGGCGCTGACGCTGATCGCGCGCGCGGCGGACGGGTCGGCGCGCGACGGGCTTTCGCTGCTGGACCAGGCGATTGCGCAGACGGAGAGCGGCGGGCTGATCGGGACGGACCAGGTGGCGGACATGCTGGGCCTGGCGGACCGGGCCGCCGTGTTCGACCTGTTCGAGGCGGCAATGGGGGGCAAGCCGGCCGCCGCCCTGGAGATCACCGACCGGGCGCATGCGCGCGGCGCCGATCTGGGGGTCATGCTGCAGGATGTGCTGGACCTGGTGCACACGCTGACGCGGCTGCGCGCGGTGCCGGCGCTGCGGACGTCCAACGACCTGCCGGAGGCCGAGCGCACGCGCGGGGTGGCGCTGGCGGAGCGGTTGTCGATCCCGGTGCTGGGGCGGGCGTGGCAGATGCTGCTGAAGGGGATCGCCGAGGTAGAGGCGGCGCCGGACCGGCGCGCGGCGGCCGAGATGGTGCTGATCCGGCTGTGCCACATGGCCGACATGCCGCCGCCAGGGGAGCTGGTGCGGCGGTTGAGCGAGGGTGGCGGCGGTGCTGCGGCGCCGAGTGCTGGCGGGGGGAGTGGCGGGGGGCCATCGCCCGGGGGCGGGGTGCGGGCGGTGGCGAACGGGGGGGCGGTGATGGCGATGCCCGCCGGGGCGCCGCTTCTGTCGAGTTTTCGCGAGGTGGCGGCGCTGGTGTCTGAGCGGCGGGAGGCGATGCTGCATGCGCAGCTGGTGCATTCCGTGCACCTGGTGCGGTTCGCCCCGCCGGTGATCGAGCTGCGGCCGGAGCCCGATGCGGCGCGTGACCTGGCGGCGCGGTTGGCGGCGCTGCTGGCCGAGGCGACGGGCACGCGCTGGACCATCGTGCTGTCGGCCCAGCCGGGTGAGCCGACGCTGGCCGAGCAGGGGGTGGCCGCCGATGCCGGGCGGCGGCTGGCCGCGGCGCAGGCGCCGATCGTGCTGGCGATCCTGGCCGCGTTTCCCGGGGCGCGCATCGATGCGGTGCATGACGCGCGGGCCGACGCCTATGGCTTGACCGCGGCGCCCGCCAGCCTGTTGCAGGACGCGGCGCCGGCCGAAGATATGGAGTTCGCGTCGCCAAGCGACGACCTGGAATTCGCGCCGCCCGATGAGGATGGCGCCGATGGCTTCGAGTTTTAGGAGACGCCCATGAAGAACCTCGCCGGGATGCTGAAGCAGGCGTCGCAGATGCAGCAGAAGATGGAGGAGATGCAGGAGCGGTTGTCGTCCATGGCGGTGGAGGGCAGCGCCGGGGCCGGGATGGTGCGGATCACGCTGAGCGGCAAGGGGGAGATGCGGGCGATCGCGATCGATCCGAAGCTGGTCGGCGCGGCCGGGGATGGCGAGATGTTGCAGGACCTGATCCTGGCCGCGCATGCCGATGCCAAGCGCAAGTCCGAGGCGGCCAGCCAGGAGGAGATGCAGAAGCTGACCGCCGGGCTGCCGATCCCGCCGGGCATGAAGCTGCCGTTCTAGTGTCCCGCCGACGCCGATGGCGAGCCTCGACGCACCCGTGAGCGGGACACCAGACCGTTGTTATTCGCGGCCGGCTAGTCAGCTCCGTTCGTCCGAAGCCGGACGAACTGCGCGGGCAGGACGCTGAGCGCATGGGCGGCCCCGAGATCGAGCGACTGATCGCGCTGCTGTCGCGCCTGCCGGGGTTGGGGCCGCGCAGCGCCAGGCGCACGGCGCTGAAGCTGTTGCAGGAGCCGGCGACGCGGCTGCTGCCGCTGGCAAACGCCATGCAGGACGCGGCGCGCGCGGTGCGGGCGTGTTCGGTCTGCGGCAACCTGGACAGCACCGATCCCTGTCAGATCTGCGCCGATCCGCATCGCGACCGCAGCATCATCTGCGTGGTGGAGGGGGTGGGCGACCTCTGGGCGCTGGAGCGGGCGCATGTGCATCGCGGGACGTATCACGTGCTGGGCGGCACGCTGTCGCCGCTGGGGGGCGTGGGGCCGGAGGATCTGAACCTGGGCGGGCTGCTGGCGCGGGTGCAGGCGGGCGGGGTGGCGGAGGTGATCCTGGCGCTGGGGGCGACGGTGGACGGGGCGACAACCACGCATTGGCTGACCGAGAAGCTGCGGCCGAGCGGGGTGGCGGTGAGCCGGGTGGCGCAGGGGGTGCCGATCGGGGGGGCGCTGGATGTGCTGGATGACGGGACGCTGGCGGCGGCGGTGCGGGCGCGGCGGGGGGTTTAGGAAGCAAGCGTCTTCTTTTTTGAAAAAAAGAAGCAAAAAACTTTTATCTGTTGGCGCCGTGCCTTCCTCGGGAGAGCCGGGTGCAAATGGAAAAAGTTTTTTTGCTTCTTTTTGTTCACAAAAAGAAGACTCTTTCTTAACCTGCGAGAAGCCTGTCGATCTCCTCCTGCGCGAGATCCGGCGGCGGGCCGCTGGCGGTGGGCGCCGGCACGGGGTCGCCCATGGTGGTCAGCATCGAATCCACGTGGTGCAGGTGGTCGATGGCGCGGCGGATGCGCTGGCTTGTCAGGTCCTGGAACGAGCAGGCCTCGAAGATGGTGTTGACCTTTTCGGTGATGCGGTCGCGCATCGCGGGGTCGGCCTGGATTTCGATCAGCCAGTCGCCGATCGCCTCGGCGGCTTCCATGATGCGGTTGGCGGCGGCCTCCGTGGTCTGGACCACGGCCTCCAGCTCGGTGCCGGAGTTGCGGGTGGCGGCCTGGGGGGCGGCGAGGACCTCGGCGAGCTGGGTCTTCACCGAGCCGAGCTGCTCGGACAGGTTGGTCTCGCTGAAGTCGATCATCTGGACCGAGGCGTGAATCTCGGCACTCAGCTCCGCGAAACGGCGGTCGACGAAACGACGCAGGTCGTCGATCTTGGCGCCGAGGTCGGCGGCGTCGGGCGATGAATCCATAGGTGTGCGGCTCCCGGTCTCCGGCGGGAGCATGGCGGGATCGGGTTAAGGAAGAGTCTTCCTATGCACCCAGAAAGAACTTTGCCCGGCGCAGATAGTCCTTCCGGTCGTCGAAGCCGTTCAGCCCGCCGTTGATGCGCCGTGTGATGCGCTCGACATCGTCGGCATCGGCCAATGCATTGAGCCCGCGCGTGGCCCAGAACCAGCAGGCGGCATCGACGGCCAGGGCGGGGTCGGTGGCGACCGGGGTCGGGTCGGCGGCCAGGTCGCGGCCGATGGCGGTGCCGTAGGCGGTGTAGTTGGCCCGGCCGGTGAGCTGGATCAGGCCGCGGCCCTTGAAGCGGCGGCCGTCGCCGGGGCGGGTGTTGCCGAGGTCGGCGCGGCCCTCATAGGCGGCGCCGTCGGCGAGTTCCTCGGCGTAGCGGAAGGCGCCGCTTTCATGGGCGAGCTGGGCGATGAAATGGGCGCGGCGGAGCGGGGTGTCGATCGCGCGGGCGGCCATGCCGGCGAGGAGATGGGGCAGGTAGGCGTCGATGCGGGCGGGGGTGGCGGCGGGCATGATGGCGCGCAGGATCGGGCCGTCGAGCAGGCCGGCGGGGATGCCGGCGCGGAGCTGGCGCAGGGTGCGCCCGCCGGGATCGATGCGGCCATCGGGGGCGGCGGTGCCCAGGGTGCGGGCCTGGAAGGCGGCGATGGCGCGGCCGGTCTGATCGCCGTAGCCGCCATCGATGGCGATGGGGGCGGCATCGGGCGCGCGGTTGAAGTTCAGCAGCACCTGCACCGCCAGCACATCGCCGCGCGTGTTGGTGCCGCCGCGGCCGACCGATCCGGTGATGCTCATGGCGGGGTCCTCTTGCAGGGAGGCAACAATATCCGCCAGCCTGGGAACCGCTTCAAGCGTGGCGCGCGATGGCTGCCGTCAATGTGTTCTCCAGCAGGCAGGCGATGGTCATCGGGCCGACGCCGCCGGGCACCGGGGTGATGGCGCCGGCATGGCCGACCACCTCGGCATAGGCCACGTCGCCCACCAGCGTGCCGGCGGCGGTGCGGTTGATGCCGACATCGATCACCACGGCCTCCTGCGCCACCCAGTCGCCACGCACCATCTCCGCCCGGCCGACGGCGGCGATCAGCACTTCGGCGCGGCGGCATTCGGCGGCGAGGTCCCGGGTGCGGGAGTGGGCCAGGGTGACGGTGGCGTCCGCCGCGGTGAGCAGGGCGGCCATCGGGCGGCCGACCAGCACCGAGCGGCCGAGCACCAGGGCGCGGGTGCCGGCCAGGTTCGCCCCGGCGGCGGCGAGCAGCTTCATCACGCCGAGCGGGGTGCAGGGCACCAGGCCGGGGCGGCCGGCGGCGAGCAGCCCGACATTGGTGGGGGTCAGGCCGTCGACATCCTTGGCCGGGTCGATGGCGTCCAGCACCGCCTCGGTGGCGATGTGCTTCGGCAGGGGGAGCTGGACCAGGATGGCGTCGGTGGCGGGATCGTCGTTCAGCGTGCGGATGGTGGCCAGCACGTCGGCCTGGCTGGTGTCGGCGGGCAGGCGGATGGTGCGCGCGGCGATGCCGGTGGCCGTCGCCGCGCGGTCCTTGCTGCGCACATAGACCTGGCTGGCGGGATCGTCGCCGACCAGCACCACGACCAGGCCGGGCCGATACGGCAGGGTGGCGACGCGGGCGGCGACCTCGGCGCGCAGAGCGGCGGCCACGCGCTTGCCGTCGATGACGCGGGCAACGATGGGGGTCACAGCGCCTCCAGCCGGGCGGCGAGCTGGCCCGCGTCGCCCATCACCAAAAGGGTCTTGTCGCGGCTGGTGGCGCCGGCCGCCACCGACACCTCGGCCTGCCGCACCCCCAGGGCCGCGGCCAGGACGGCGCAGGCGGCGCGGTTGGCGCGGCCGTCCTCGGCGGCTTCGGACACGCCGATGCGCAGGCGTTCGCCGGCCACATCGGGGGCGCGGCCGCCGATGCCGGGGCGGCGCGAGCGGGGATGGACCTTGACCGCGACCAGCACGCTGCCGCCGCCATGGGGGCGCCAGAAGCGCATCGGCCTACAGGAACAGCCCGGAGATGTTGCCGAAGGCGATCGCGGCATAGATCCGCCCCAGCAGCATCTGTGCAACGTATATCAGGAAGATCAGCGCGATCGGGCTGAGGTCGATGCTGCCGAAGCTGGGCAGCACGCGGCGGATGCGGGCCAGGGCGGGTTCGGTGATGCGGTAGAGGAAATCGCCGATGGTCCAGACCAGGCGGTTGCGCGTGTCCAGCACGTTGAAGGCGACCAGCATCGACATCACCGCCGCCAGGATCACCGCCCATTTGTAGAGGTTCAGGATTTCGGAGGCGATCTGGAACAGGATGCTGAGCACGTGGACCTCGTTGCACGGCGGGGGCGCGCCTGTCGTGTGCCATGGCCGGGGGCGACAAACAACCCTGGCGGGAAACCCAGCTTCGCTTGCCGCATGGCTTGACTTGGCGGGGCGGGGTGGTCATGTTCCGCCCCCGCGAGGATGGGGCTGTAGCTCAGTTGGGAGAGCGCGTCGTTCGCAATGACGAGGTCAGCGGTTCGATCCCGCTCAGCTCCACCATCCCGCCCACCCACTGATCGGTTTTTGCGGGGATAGTCGCGCCGCGCGCCGCTATCCCTTCGCCGCCTATGCCATCCCCGCCTATGCCATCGCCACCCGTGGCTGCGCGCCTTGGGGTTGCGCGCCTTGGGGCACCGCCGGCCAGGCATGGGCCGCGGCGAGCAGGCCGGCGACCTCGGCGGCCGGGCGCGGCGGGCTGAACAGGTAGCCCTGCATCTCCGTGCAGCCGTCGGCGACCAGGGCGTTGAGCTGGGCCACGGTTTCCACCCCCTCGGCGGTGGTGGCGATGCCCAGCGAGCGGCCGAGGCCGGCGATGGCGCGCACGATGGCATCGGCCTCGCCGTCATCGGCGCCGGCATCCAGGCCATGCACGAAGCTCTTGTCGATCTTGATCTTGTCGAACGGGAAGCTGCGCAGGTAGCTCAGCGACGAGTATCCGGTGCCGAAATCGTCCATCGAGATGCGCACGCCCAGGCCGCGCAGCCGGTGCAGGATGGCCAGCGTGTCAGCGCTTTCGCGCAGCAGCACGCGCTCGGTGATCTCCAGCTCCAGGCGCGAGGGCGCCAGGCCGGCTTCGGCGATCGCCGCCTCGACCTGTTCGACCAGGCCGTCGCGGGCGAATTGCAGCGGCGAGAGATTGACCGCCACGCTGACCTCCTCGGGCCAACCCGCCGCCTCGGCACAGGCGCGGCGCAGCACCCAGTCGCCGATCGTGCCGATCAGCCCGACCTCCTCGGCCAGCGGGATGAAGATGTCCGGGCGGACCATGCCGCGCTGCGGGTGGCGCCAGCGCAACAGCGCCTCGAACCCGCTGATGCGCCGCGTGCGCACGCTGACCAGCGGCTGGTAGTGCAGGTCGAATTCGTCGCGCTCCAGCGCCTGGCGCAGGTCGATCTCCAGGTCGCGGCGGGCGCGGGCCTGTTCGTCCATTTCGGGTTCGAAGAAGCACGCCGTGCCGCCGCCATCCGCGCGCGCGCGCTGGCGGGCCAGGTCGGCGTTGCGCAGCAGGATGTCGGCGCCATGGGCGACTTCGGCGGGATCGGGGGCGGCGGCTTCGGGGTCCGCCAGGGCGATGCCGATCGAGGCGCCGACCACCACGGTGGTGTTGCCGATCTCGTACGGCGCGCTGAGCACGGCGATCAGCCGGTGGGCGAAGGCTTCGGCCCCGGCTGGCTGGGCGTTGGCCGGCTGGGCGGTGACGGTCTGCACGACGGCGAAACCGTCGGCGCCGATGCGCGCGCTGGTGTCGCCGGCGCGCGCCGCCCGGCGCAGGCGTTCGGCGGCCTGGCGCAGCAGGGCGTCGCCGACCTCGTGGCCGAGGGATTCGTTGACGGCGCGGAAGCGGTCGAGGTTCACCGAGTGCACGGCGACCACGGATTCGCCGTGCGCCCCGCTCTGCCGCGCCTGGGTCATGGCGCGCGCGATCGCCTCGCGCAGGGCGGCGCGGTTCGGCAGGTCGGTCAGCGCGTCGTGACGGGCGAGATGGACCAGCCGGGCCTCGCTGCGGTGCTGGCGGGTGATGTCCTCGAAGGTGCCGAGCCAGCCGCCATCGCCCATGCGCACCCATTGCGCGCGCAGGACCTGGGCATTGCCCAACGCCACCACGCCCTGATGCCCTTCGGCCGTGGCGTCCACGGGGGGGGCGAGTGCTGCGGCGGCCCCGTCCGGGCAGACGGCCAGCACCGCGGCCAGGGCGATGCCGGGGCGCAGCAGGTCATCGGGCAGGCGCAGCAGCACCGCCAGGCGCCGGTTCCACACCTGCAGCGTGCCGGCGCGATCCAGCGTGACCAGGCCCTGGACCATGCTGTTCAGCGCCGCGTCGAGGAGCTGGCGCGTCTGGGCCTGCGCCTCCTCGCGCCGCTCCAGCTCGTGCACGTCGCGCGCCAGGGCGGCGACCGCGCGGGCCATGTCGTCGACCGGGCCGGGATCGGCGCGGCCCGGGATCGCCACGTCCGGCTCGTGGCGCGACAGGCGCAGGATGGCGCCGGTGATGCCGCCCAGCCGGCGCACCACCGCCCACAGCGCCGCCGCCGCCGCCAGCCCGACCAGCATCGCGGTAATCCCGGCCAGCATCGCCCATTGCACCACGCCATCGACAACCTGGCGCAGCTCGGCGGCCGCGGCCTGCGCGATCTGCCAGCGCGTGGCGCGCCACTGCCGCACATCGTCAGCCAGGCGCCCGGCCGCGATGGCGAAGGCGCGCCGCGCGGCGCTGGGGCCGGCGGGGTGTTCCAGCACGGCACGGGCGGTCAGGTCGAACTCATCCAGGGTGCGGCGCACCCGCTCCAGGACGGTCGCGCCGGCCGGGTCGGCGGCGATCCCGGCCTCTTCGGCCAGGGCGGCGCGCAGCCGCGCCATCGCCGCGGCATGGTGTTCAAGCGCCGGGGCGGCTGGAACGTGGTCCGGCCGGTTGGCGGCCTGGGCCACGCTG
>JBIPLY010000324.1:0-5061 GCA_044369385.1 Acetobacteraceae bacterium
GGTCGTCACCTGCTCCTGCACCAAGCCGAAGTTCAGCGCGCGGTCCGCGGGCGTGAGCGCCCCCTTGCCGAGGCCGAGCCAGCGGTCGGTCTGCTCGTTCTTCCAGTTCATGCGGTTCGGCGTGGGGATGTTGCGGCTGTCGAAATACAGGCTCATCAGGTCGCCGGCGGACATGTAGGGCACCGTCACGGACCAGATCTCGTAATCCTGTTCGCCCATCTTGACCGCGGCGATGGTGGCGTCCCAGACCTGCAGGCGCCAGTCGACGCCGATGCGGCGCAGATAGCCCTGGATCGCCTCGCCCACCTTGGCCGACAGGCCGGCGGCACTGACATAGACGACCGGCGCCAGCCGCACCCCGTCCTTCACGCGGATGCCGTCGGGCCCCGGCTTCCAGCCGGCCTCGTCCAGCAGCCGGCGCGCGCGCTCCAGGTCCTCGCGGATGATGCCCGCGGTCTTCGGCGCGAAGTCCGGCGCCGCGGCATCGACATAGGTATAGGCGGGCTCGGCATTGCCCAGCATCACACCCTTGGCGATCTCGGCGCGGTTGATGGCGATGTTCATCGCCTCGCGCACCCGCACGTCGGAGACCAGGGGGCGGTTGGACTTGTAGCCGAAATAGAGCAGCTGGAAGTTCGGCTCGGCCTTGGTGACCGTCAGGTTCGGGTTGGCGCGGGCCTGGGCGATGAAGCTCAGCGGGAAGCCGCCAGTGAAATCGAACCGGCCGGACATCACCGCGGCCACCCGGCTGGATTCCTCGGGGATGATGCGGATGTTCATCCGCTCGAACTTCACCGGACCCGGGTTCTTGAACATCGCCGGGCCCCACTTGTAGGCGTCGTGGCGGCGCAGGTTGACCTCGGTGCGCGGCTGCCAGTTGGCGAAGCACCAGGGGCCGGTGCCGTCCATGCCGCGCACGCCGTAATCCTTGCCCAGGGCCTCCACGCTCTCCTGGTTCTTGATCACGTTGGTGAACATGGTGAGCTGCAGCAGCAGGTCCGAGAACGGCTCGGTCAGCTCATAGGCCACCGTGGTCGCATCGATGGCGCGCACCGCCTTCACCTCGCCGGCGCGCCAGCCGAAGGGGGCGCGGGTGTCCGGGTGCTTCAGGCGGCTGATGGTGTAGGCGACGTCCTCGGCGGTGAACTTCTTGCCGGAGCAGAAGCTGACGTCGTCGCGCAGCTTGAAGGTGTAGGTG
Source organism: Acetobacteraceae bacterium (assembly GCA_044369385.1). Classification (GTDB taxonomy): domain Bacteria; phylum Pseudomonadota; class Alphaproteobacteria; order Acetobacterales; family Acetobacteraceae; genus CAMDGX01. The sequence continues at coordinate 1,199 of JBIPLY010000324.1, forward strand.
CGGCCGTCCGGGCTGATCTCCCACGATTTGGCCAGATAGGGGATCGGCGTCTTGCCGTCCCAGTCCAGTGCCACCAGCGTGTCCTGCACCATGTTGATGATGTCGCCGGCGGGCGACCAGGTGGTGCGGTGCGCGTCAAAGGTGGGGGCGTCGCCGGCGCGCATGATGTTCAGCGTCTGTGCCGCGGCGGGGGGCGCGAAGGCGAGGGCTGCTGACAACATCAGCCCGGCGAGGACTCCATTCTTCCAGCTCATTGTGACCTCCCTGAAGGCATTGCCGTTTCTTGCATCCGTCCGGCGGCAATGCGCCGGACGCCGCCCGCCCGGATCAGGGCGCCAGGTCCAGCCCCTTGTAGATCAGCGAGCCATAGACGTGATGCGCGCGCACGTTCTTGATCCGCTTGTTGGACACCAGCGCCAGCCCCTGGTGCACCAGGGGCACCCACAGCGCGTTCTTGTGCACGATGTCCTGCACCTCGGCGAAGGCGCGGAAGCGGGTGGCGTCGTCCAGCGCCGTCGTTCCGCGATCCAGCGCCGCGTCGGTCGTCGGGTCCTTCCAGTTCATCCGGTTCGGCGCCGGCATGTTGGAGGAGTGGAAATACAGCCGCAGCGCGTCGCCGGCGCTGGAATACGGGAAGCTGATCGACCACAGGTCGTATTCCTGGGTCGCCAGCTTCGAGAACACGATGGTGCCGTCCCACATCTGAAGCTGCAGGTCGACGCCGATCCGGCGCCAGAAGCCCTGCGTCACCTCCGCGATCTTGGGCGAACGCCCGCCGGCGAAGCCGTAGAGCAGCAGGGTCAGCTTCTTGCCATCCTTGTAGCGGAACCCGTCATTGCCCATCCGCCACCCGGCCTCGTCCAGCAGCCGCGCGGCTTCCACCGGGTCGTATTTGCCCAGGTGCTTGGGCGTGTCCGGGTTGTAGTCGGGCGCCTTCGGGTGGATGTAGGTTTCGGCCGGGATGCCGTTGCCGAAATAGATCGAATCCACGATCTGCTTGCGGTCGATCGCCATCGACAGCGCGGTGCGCACCCGCACATCGCCGGTGTTCTCCCGCGTCGTCTTGAAGCCCAGGTAGAACAGCTGCAGATCGGCTTCCGGCCGGTGGATCGCCATGTTCGGCATCCGGCCGATCTGCGGCAGGTACTGGTCCGGCATGGTATAGGTCAGGTCGCCCTGGCCGGAGGCCATGGTGGCCAGCCGGGCGGCCTCTTCCGGCACGATCTTCCAGACCACGCGCTGGAACTTCGCCGGGCCGCGGTTCTCGTAGACCGGCGGCCCCCATTTGTAGGCGTTGTTGCGCGTCGCCACCGTCTGGTTGCGCGGCTCCCAGGACTGGAAGCAGTACGGTCCGGTGCCGTCCATCGCCTTGATGCCATAGTCCTTGCCCAGGGTCTCCACGCTGTCCTTGTTCAGGATGGTGGCGTGGAAATTGGTCAGGTTCAGCAGCAACTCGCTGTATGGCGCGCTCATCTTGTATTCGACCGTGGTGGCGTCCTTGGCCGTCACCGAAATTCCCGGCCCCATGCGCCAGATGAACGGCGCGCGCGTCTCCTTGTTCAGCACCCGCTCGAAGCTGTAGACCACGTCGTCGGCGGTCAGCTTCTTGCCGGAACAGAAGGTCACGTCGTCGCGCAGCTTGAAGGTATAGGTGGTGCCGTCCGGGCTCACCTCCCACGAGGTGGCCAGCGACGGGCGCACCGTCTTGAGGTCGTAGTCCAGCGCCACCAGCGTGTCGGCGGTCATGAACAGCACCTCGCCGGTGGCACCCGAGGTGGTGCGAACCCCGTCATAGTTCGGCGCGTCGATGTTGCGGATGATGGTCAGGGTTTGTGCGTCGGCCGGCGCGGCGGCGAGGCCGGCGGCAAGCGTGCCGGCGATGGCGGCGGCAAGGATCGTGCGGCGGGGCGTCATGCGGCGTCTCCGTCGTGAGGGGGATTATTGTTGCAGCCGCGGGTCGAGCACGTCGCGGATCGCGTCGCCGAGCAGGTTGGCGCAGAGCACGATCAGGAAGATCGCCAGCGAGGGGATGGTGGCGATGTGCGGCGCCATGAACAGGAAGTCGCGGCCTTGGGCTGCCATCATGCCCAGCTCGGCCGTCGGCGGCTGCGCGCCCATGCCGAGGAAGGACAGCGCCGAGCCGATCAGGATGATCTGCCCGAAGCGCAGCGTCAGGAACACGAAGATGGTCGAGATGCAGTTCAGCGTCAGATAGCGCCAGGCCAGCGTGAAATCGGACACGCCGAGCGCGCGCCCGGCCTCGATGAACTCCTGTTCCATCACGCCGATCGCCGCCCCGCGGGCCACGCGCGCCACATCGGGGATGGTGGCGACGACCAGGGCGATCAGCACCGCACCCATGCCGGCGCCGGCGATCGCGGCCACCGACAGGCCGATCAGGATCGCCGGGAAGGCGAGCAGGATGTCGACCAGGCGCATGATCCAGCCGTCCAGCCGCTTGTAGAACGCCGCCAGGATGCCCAGCAGGCCGCCGAAAATCCCGCCGAAGATCACGCCGACCAGGCCGAGCATCAGCGTGTTGCGCGCGCCGTAGATGATCCGGCTGAGGATGTCGCGGCCGTTGCTGTCCGTGCCCAGTAGGTGATCGCCGCCGGGTGCTGCCATCACGTTCAGCAGGTTGATGGCATAGGGGTCGTACGGGGCCACGAACTCGGCGAAGAGGGCGGCCACGACGATGGTGACCAGGGTGACGGCGGCCACGGCGGCCACCTTGTCGCGCAGCAGCCGGCGCAGCAGCGAGGCGCGCGCCATCTCCGATTCGCCCGCGGCCGGCGCGGCGGGGGCCGCATCCATCGTGGTGCTCATCAGCGCTGCATCCTCGGGTCGAGATACACGTAGAAGATGTCGACGATCAGGTTGATCGACAGGAAGGCCAGCGCCAGGATCATGATGGCGCCCTGCGCGGTCGGGAAATCGCTGGAGACGATCGCGCCGACCGCCAGCCGGCCGACGCCGGGCCAGCTGAACATCGTCTCGGTCACCACCGCACCGCCCAGCAGGTAGGCCGCCTGCAGGCCGATCAGGGTGACCACGGGGATCAGCGCGTTGCGCAGCGCATGGCCGATGATGACCGTGCTCTCGCGCAGGCCCTTGGCGCGCGCGGTGCGCACGAAATCCGCCCCCAGCACCTCCAGCACCGCCGTGCGGGTGAGCCGCGCGATCGGGCCGATCAGCACGGCGCCGAGCGTCAGGCTGGGCAGCACCATGCTGGCCAGCCCGCCCTCCCAGATCGCGCCGGTGCGGCCGGTGAAGGGCAGCAGGTTCCACTTGAAGCCGACATACTGGATCAGGATGAGGCCGATGAAGAAGATCGGCATCGACACGCCGGCCACCGAGATCGCCATGATGGCGCGATCCACCAGCGTGCCGCGCTTCACCGCAGCCAGCGTGCCGAGCAGGATGCCCAGCGGAATGGCCATCGCCAACCCGCCGATCATCAGCTCCACGGTTGGGCCGATGGTGCTGGCCAGCTCTTCGCTGACCGGCTTGTTGGAGATGATGGAGCGGCCGAGATCACCCTGCACCACGCGGATGATGTACTCGAAGAACTGCACCAGGATCGGCCGGTCGAGCCCGAGTTCCAGGCGGATCGCGTCGATCGTCTCCTGCTTGGCGTCCGGCCCGGCGATGATCATGGCGGGGTCGGCCGGGGCCACCTGCATCATCACGAAGCACAGGAAGAGCACGCCGATCAGTGCCGGAAACGAGATCACCAGCCGGTGCAGGATCTGCCGTCCCATGCGTTCTCCCCTCTACAGGAGGGGTCGATGGCAGAACGGCTCATGCCGCGCCCCGAATCCTCCCTGTCGCGCCCCGTTGCGGGGCATCTTTCGTTTCGGCTG
>JBIPLY010000039.1:0-15500 GCA_044369385.1 Acetobacteraceae bacterium
AGGTCATGGCTGCCCGCCAGCTCCGCGATCGCCGCGGCCATGCCGGGATAGACCGCATTGCCCGCCAACCCGTCGCGCGCATAATTGGCGCGATAGCGATCGACCGCCAACTGCGTGCGATCATCCCCGAACGGCGCCAGCAGCCGCCCGATCACCTGCTCCATCGGCGGCCCGATGATCCAGGTCAGGTCCTGATCCGGGTCCGGCACATGGCCGAGGTCGCGCAGCGCCGCGCGCAGGCTGGCCACGATCCCCGGCCGGGAATCGATGATGGTGCCGTCGAGATCGAGCAACAGCGCAGGCCGGGTCATGCAAACCGCTCCAGCAAGGGTTCGGGCGAATCGATCCAGTCCAGCCGCACGCCGACCGCGGTGATGCGCCCGCGCAGCGCCGGCGGCACCCGCACCATGTCCTTCGGCGTGGTCACCACCGTCACCCCATCCGCCAGCAACGGCCGCAGCTCGGCCGCGCCATAGCGGTGATGGTCGGGAAACGCCACCAGCCGCACCACCTCCCCCCCGGCGGCGGCCAGCGTCTCGCGGAACTTCTCGGGCCGCCCGATCCCCGCAAACGCCACCAGCGGCCCCGCCGGCGGCACCTCGGACACCAGCCGCGCCCGCAGCACCGGCAATCCCGCCGGCAATCCCACCGGCAATCCCGCCGGCAGCCCCGCCACCCCCTCCCCCCCGATCACCACCGCCGCCCCGCAGCGCGAAGCCGCCGCCGCCACCTTCTCGCGCAGCGGCCCCGCCGGGATCACCCGCCCATTGCCGAACCCCGCCGCCCCATCCACCAGCAGCAGCGACAGCGTCTTTTCCAGCCCCGGATTCTGCAACCCGTCATCCATCAGCAGCACTTCCACCCCCGCCGCGATCGCCAGCCGCGCCGCCGCCGCCCGGTCCGCCCCCACGAACGTCGGCGCACACCCCGCCAGCAGCAACGCCTCGTCCCCCACCTCGCCCGCCCCATGCAGCGCCGGATCAACCCGCACCGGCCCCCGCAGCCGCCCGCCATAGCCGCGGGTGAGAATCCCCACCCGCCGCCCCTTCGCGACGAGCCGCGCCGCCAGGTCCAGCACCACCGTGGTCTTGCCCGTCCCGCCCACCCCGGCATTGCCCACGCACAGCACCGGCACCGGCGCCCGCCACCCTGGCCTGGCCATCCGCCGCGCCGTCACCGCCGCATACACCGCCCCCAGCGGCGCCAGCAGCCGCGCCAGCGCCCCATCCCGCGCCCAGAACTCAGGCGCGCGCATCGGCCAGCTCCAGCAACAACCCGGCCACGCGCCCCGGCAACCCCTCCGCCCCGCGCACCGCCGCCTGCCCCGCCGCCCCCATCGCCGCCGCCCGCCCGGGATCGGCGATCATCCCCGCCACCCATTCCCCCAGCGCCCGGGCATCACCCACCCGCGCCAACCCCCCGGCGCCTTCCAGCACCGCCACCGCCTCGGGGAAATTGAACACATGCGGCCCCACGGCCACCGCGCAGCCCAGCCGCGCCGGCTCGATCGGGTTCTGCCCCCCCAACGGCACCAGCGACCGCCCGACAAACGCATGCCCCACCAGCCGATAGAACAGCCCCAGCTCGCCCAGCGTATCGGCCACCCACACCCCCGCCCCGTCCTTTTCCCCCTGGGGCGGCCCCTCCCCCCGCGCCCGCCGCGCAACCGCCCGCCCCCCCGCCAGCGCCGCAATCTCCGCCCCCCGCTCCGGATGACGCGGCACGATGATGGTCAGCAGCCCGGCAAACCGCGCCGCCAGCGCATCATGCACCGGCAGCAGCAACGCCTCCTCCCCCGCATTGGTGCTCGCCGCCAGCCACACCGGCCGCCCACCCAGCACGGCCCGCAACCGCCCCAACTCCGCCGCATCACAGGGCAAAGGCGGTGCCGCGAACTTCAAATTCCCTTCGTCAACCACCCGCCGCACCCCCAGCGCCCGCAACCGCCCCGCCACCGCCGGCGACTGCGCCTGCGCCACGGCAAAGCTCGCGAACACCGCCCGCCCCAGCCCCCCCAACCGCTGCCACCGCGCAAAGCTGCGCGGCGAAATCCGCGCATTGACCAGCATCGCCGGAATCCCCCGCGCCCGGCACGCCGCCAGCAGGTTCGGCCAGATCTCGCTCTCCACGAACCCCGCCACCTCCGGCCGCCAGTGGTCCAGGAACCGCCCCGCCCAGCCCGGCACATCCAGCGGCACGAAGCGGTGCATCACCCGCCCATCCAGCCCCAGCTCCGGCAGCCGCCGCGCCAGCAGCGCCGCCGAGGTCACCGTCCCGGTGGTCAGCAGCACCCGCACCTCCGCCGGCAACGCCCCCAGCACCGGCAGGATCGACACCGCCTCCCCCACACTGGCGGCATGCAGCCAGATCAGCCGCCCCGCCGGCCGCGCGCTGGCCTCGATCCCCTCCCGCTCCCCCAGCCGCGCAAGAATTTCCTTGCCGCGCCCGGCCCGGCGCCGCAGCAGCACCCGCAGCAGCGGCGCCGCCAGCCGCGCCAGCCCCGCATACAGGCGCCAGACCAAGGCGGATCAGTGCTCGCGCTGGTGCTGCAACTCGCCGGCGCGCACCGAGGCGATGGCGTTGGTCAGCACCTGCACCACCGCCTCATCGGACAGCGAGCGCGACAGCATCCCCATCGCGCCGCCCAGCAATGCGGAGGCGATCGCCAGCGAGCCGATGTTCTGGCTGGTCATGTACTCGATCGCCTTGTCCACCACGGCGCCAGCATGGCTCAGATCGGCCGGCGCGCCGGTGTGGTCGAAACCGTCGGATTGCTCGGACATGGCGCGTGCTCCTGCTATGCCCCCCGATATGGCCCCGCCGGGGCCGCAAGGGAACCGCCTATTTCGCCCGGTTCACTTGGCCGGCACGCTTTCCTCGTGCTGCTCGGCCTGCATCGCCCACATCCGCGCATAGACGCCGCCCAGCGCCACCAGCGCCGCATGCCCGCCGCGCTCCACCACCCGCCCCTGGTCCAGCACGATGATCTCGTCGGCCTCCACCACGGTGGACAGCCGGTGCGCGATGGTCAGCGTGGTCCGGCTGCTCGCCACCGCCCGCAGGGCCGCCTGGATGTCCTGCTCGGTGCGCGTATCCAGCGCGCTGGTCGCCTCGTCCAGGATCAGGATCGGCGGGTCCTTCAGGATGGTGCGCGCGATCGCCACGCGCTGCTTCTCGCCGCCGGACAGCTTCAGCCCGCGCTCCCCCACGCGCGTGTCGTAGCCATCCGGCAGCCGCATGACGAAATCATGCACCTGCGCCTGGCGCGCGGCGTGCTCCACCTGCGCCTGCGTCGCCCCGGGCCGGCCATAGGCGATGTTGTAGCGGATGGTGTCGTTGAACAGCACGGTGTCCTGCGGCACCACGCCGATGGCGGCGCGCAGGCTGTCCTGGGTGATGTCGCGGATGTCCTGCCCCTCGATGCGGATCGCGCCGCCGGTGACGTCATAGAAGCGGAACAGCAGCCGGTTGATGGTCGATTTCCCCGCCCCGGTCGGCCCCACGATCGCCAGCGACCCGCCCGCCGGCACCCGGAACGACACCCCGCGCAGGATCTCGCGCGCCGGGTCGTAGCCGAACAGCACATCGTCGAACACCACCTCGCCGCGCTGCCCCGCGGGTGCGGCCAGCGCCGGCGCGCCCGGCTTGTCCGCCACCTCCTGGTTCAGCGACAACAGGCGAAACAGGTGCTCCATGTCGGTCAGCCCCTGCTTGATCTCGCGATACACGAACCCCAGCATGTTCAGCGGCTGGTAGAGCTGCATCAGATAGGTGTTCACCAGCACGAATTTTCCGACTGTCATGCTGCCATCGGCCACCCCCCAGGCCGCCATCAGCATCACCACCGAAAGCCCGATGGCGATGATCACCGCCTGGCCCAGGTTCAGCATGTTCAGCGTCACCTGGTTCTTCACCGCCGCGCGCTCATACCGCGCCCAGGATTCGTCGAACCGCCGCGCCTCATGCGGCTCGTTGCCGAAATACTTCACCGTCTCGTAGTTCAGCAGGCTGTCCACCGCCTTGGACTGCGCATCGCTGTCGGTCTCGTTCATCGTCCGGCGAATGCGCACCCGCCAGTTGGTGAAGAACAGCGTGAACGACAGGTACAAGGACACCGCCACCAGCGTCACCAGCGCAAAGCGCCAGTCGAACATGTACCAAAGGATGCCGACCACCAGCACCACTTCCAGCAGCGTCGGGATCACGTTGAACACCGCCAGGCGCAACACCTGCTCGATGCCCACCGTGCCGCGCTCGATCGCCCGCGACAGCCCGCCGGTCTGCCGGTCCAGGTGGAAGCGCAGCGACAGCCGGTGCAGATGCTGGAAGGTCTGCAGCGCCACCCGCCGCACCGTGCGCTGCTGCACGGCGGCAAAGATCGCGTCGCGCATCTCGCCGAACCCGCTGGCGGCAATGCGCAACAGCCCATACCCCGCGATCAGCGCCACCGGCACGACGGCCACCGACATCGCCGCGGCATTCGGCACCAGCGCATCGACCGCGCGGGAATACACCACCGGCACCCAAACCACGGCGATCTTGGCGCAGACCAGAAACAGCGCGGCGATCGCGACGCGCACCCGCGCCCCCCAGTCGTCGCGCGGCCACAGATACGGCAACAGGGTGCCAATGGTGCGAAGACCCGAACGGGGCGGGCCGGCGGAGAGATTCAACTGGTGACCAGCAGTGCGTCGCATGGCGAGGATGTGGCATGTCGCATCCGCGCTGGAAAGGCCGGCCCTGGCCGGGGCAGCCATTCCGCGCTAACGCAGCGCCATGGAAACCCTGCTGCGCCGCATCGCCGAGCTGAACACCGCCGTCCTGCCCGGCGGGCGCATCGCCTTCGCCATCGGCCCGGCCCAGGTCGGCTGGCTGGCGCCCGCGCTGGCCGAAGCCCTGGCCGCCTACCCCGCCATCACCCGCACCCCGTCCGGCCTGGTGCTGGACCAGGCCGCCGCCGCCGACCTCCCCGCCATCGCCCGCGACCTCGCCCGAAACGGCCACATGCGCCACCGCCACGAGGCCTTCGACGTCCGCGCCACCCCCGACGGCCCCGTCCTGTCCACCATCGACCGCGGCGCCCTGCCCGCCTTCGGCATCGAGGCCCAGGGCATCCACCTCGACGGCCTGGTGCGCCGCGACGACGGTTGGCACATCTGGATCGGCCGCCGCGCCCCCACCAAGGCGCTCGACCCCGACAAGCTCGACCACATCACCGCCGGCGGCATCCCCGCAGGGCTCGGCCCGCTGGAAACCCTGGTCAAGGAAGCCGACGAAGAAGCCGGCATGCCCGAACCCCTCGCCCGCCAGGCCCGCCGCACTGGCGTCCTGCGCTACGCCATGTCCCGCCCCGAAGGCCTGCGCCGCGACCTGCTGCATTGCTACGAAGTCGAACTGCCCGCGTCATTCACCCCCACCCCGCGCGACGGCGAGGTCGCAAACTTCACCCTGTGGCCCCTCCCGCGCCTGGCCGAAGCGCTGCGCGACGACGCGGACGCGTTCAAGTTCAACGTGGTGGTGGTGCTGGCCGGGCTGCTGCTGCGCCACGGGCAGTTCGCCGGGGAAGACGCGGCGCGGGTGCGGGCGGCGTTAGGGGAAGTATAAGGAAGCGGTTCTTTTTTGAAAAAAAGAACCAAAAAACTTTTCCCAACCTGCACCCGTCTTCCCCGGGGAGGCCGGATGCCAATGGGCAAAGTTTTTTTGCTTCTTTTTGTTCACAAAAAGAAGATTCTTTCTTCCTGTGAAAAAAACCCTTGCATCTCCGTCGCGGTTAGCATATATCTCTAACCATGCAGCACATCCCGGCCACCCCCCTCGGCCAGGCGCTCGCCGCGATCATCCAGATCCTGATCGCCGCCATCGCCGAACACGCCCGCGAGCACCCCATGCTCGCCGGGGGATGCCGCGCGTCCATCCGCCAGCTGGAGAAAATCGCCCGGCGGTTCGACGCCATGGTCGCTGACTGGCAGGCCAGCCAGGCCACGCCCCGCACCCCGAAGCCCCCCACGCGACCCCAGCAAGCCATTCAACTGACAACGAAGCGCCGCAGCGAGCAACCGCCGCTTCGCCGCGGCGCCGCCATGGCGAATCGCGCGCCCTCGGCCCGCGCTCCGCCCGGGTTGCACCCGCGCGCCCCTCCCACGCCGGCCACACGGCCCGCGCCCACCCTGCGCTCCCCCGGGCACCCCCGGACGGGAGGCGCCCGCATGTACGCCGCGCCCTATTTGCGCGCCCAGCCGTCCTGCGGCGCCAGCACGCCGGCCGGCCCGTCGCCATCGAGCCAGGCCGCCGCCGCCGCATCGCCGCGCAGCGTGCTGTCCCAGAACGCCGCGCTCAGCGCCTGAACCGCCCGATGATGGCGCGGATCACGCGGCAGCCGGTCACCCGGCAGCGCCGCATCGCCAAAGGCCGAATGCTCCGCCTGGTCCAGCACCAGCTCGTATTTCCGCCCCGCCGGCAGCGCCGGGAACACCCCCCGCCGATCCGGCGGCGGCCCGATCGGCGATGCGTCATGCGTGCCGGTCATCAGCATCCACGGGATCGCCACCTGGCCAAAGGCCTCGCCCGCCGAGCCGCGGGCCGGCGCGCTGGGGCTCAGGATCAGCGCCGCCTTGATCCGCGGGTCCGGCCAGGCGCCGGGGATGATCGGCGGCAGCCGCTGACCGGCCACGGCCTGGGTCGTCAGCGCGCCGAAGGAATGCCCGGCCAGGCCGATGCGGCCCAGGTCCATGGCCGCCGCCAGCGGCCGCGGCTCATCCCCGGTCTGCCAGAGCGCCAGCGCGTCCAGCACCGCGACCACATCGCGCATGCGGGCATAGAGCTGCGCCGGCGTCGCGGCCTGGCGCAGCACCGCCATGCGCTCGGCCGGCGCCACATCACGCCAGACCGCCTCGTCCGACCCCGGGTGCTGGAGGAAAACGGTGACATAGCCGCGCGCGGTCCAGCGCCGTTGCAGAAACCTCGGGCCATGGCGGCTGCCGCCCAGCCCATGGCTGAACAGGATCACCGGCATCCGCATGCGCCGCGCGGAATGGCGGATCAGGATGGGGATGTCGCGCTGCCGGGCGGCATCGTGGACCACCCGGTCATAGCTGTGGTCGGCCGCCGCCGATTGCGGCCCCGGCACGGTCGGGTCGTAATCCCGCGCAAACGCCGAACGGGCGGCCAGGAGTCCCGGGCCGCCCGCCAGCAGATATCGTCGTGACAGCACCGCCATGCCCGGCGGCCCCGTGGATCAGACCGGGACGGCGTCGTCGGCCAGCACGGTGACCCGCGTCGGCGTCACCTCGGCAAAGCCGCCGGAGACCTGAAGGCTTTCGGTCACGCGCCCGCCCTCATACAGCCGGATCACGCCCTGCTGCAGCAGCACGATCATGGGCGCATGCTGCGGCAAAACGCCCATCTCGCCCTCGGCGGCCGGGATCACCACCATGTCCACCGGCCGCGACAGCAGCAGCTTTTCCGGGCTGACGATTTCCAGATCGATGGCCATGGGGTCGGGTCCTGGTTCAGGCGGCGGTCTTCATCGAGTCGGCCTTCTTGATGGCTTCCTCGATGGTGCCGACCATGTAGAAGGCGGCTTCCGGCAGGTGGTCGTATTCGCCGGCCACGATCGCCTTGAAGCTGCGCACGGTATCCGCGATCGGCACGAACACGCCGGGGAAGCCGGTGAACACCTCGGCGACATGGAACGGCTGCGACAGGAAGCGCTGGATCTTGCGGGCACGGGCCACCACCAGCTTGTCCTCTTCCGACAGCTCGTCCATGCCGAGAATGGCGATGATGTCCTGCAGCGACTTGTAGGTCTGCAGCACGCGCTGGACCTCGCGCGCCGTGGTGTAGTGCTCGTCGCCGACGATGCGCGGGTCGAGCGAGCGCGAGGTCGAGTCCAGCGGATCCACCGCCGGATAGATGCCCAGCTCGGCGATCGAGCGCGACAGCACCGTGGTGGCGTCCAAGTGGGCGAACGAGGTCGCGGGCGCCGGGTCGGTCAAGTCGTCGGCCGGCACGTAGATGGCCTGCACCGAGGTGATCGAGCCCTTGTTGGTCGACGTGATGCGCTCCTGCAGCGCGCCCATGTCGGTGGCCAGCGTCGGCTGATAGCCCACGGCCGACGGGATGCGCCCCAGCAGCGCGGACACTTCGGCGCCGGCCTGGGTGAAGCGGAAGATGTTGTCGACGAAGAACAGCACGTCTTGGCCTTCCTCGTCGCGGAAGTATTCGGCCAGCGTCAGCCCGGACAGCGCCACGCGGGCGCGGGCACCCGGCGGCTCGTTCATCTGGCCATAGACCAGCGCCACCTTGGAGCCGTCGGTGTTGCCCTCGCCCAGCTTGATGACGCCGGCGTCGCACATTTCGTGATAGAGGTCGTTGCCCTCGCGGGTGCGCTCACCCACGCCGGCGAACACGGACACGCCGCCATGCGCCTTGGCGATGTTGTTGATCAGTTCCTGGATGAGCACCGTCTTGCCCACGCCGGCGCCGCCGAACAGCCCGACCTTGCCGCCCTTCAGGTACGGGGCCAGCAGGTCCACCACCTTGATCCCGGTCACCAGGATCTCGGCCGAGGCGGCCTGTTCCTCGAAGGTCGGCGCGCTGCGATGGATCGGCATGCGGCTGGCGGTGATCACCGGCCCGCGCTCGTCGATCGGGTCGCCGATCACGTTCAGGATGCGGCCCAGCGTGCCGGGGCCGACCGGCACGGAGATGGCCGCGCCGGTATCGACCACTTCCTGGCCGCGGACCATGCCGTCGGTGCTGTCCATGGCGATGCAGCGCACGGTGCGCTCGCCGAGTTCCTGGGCCACTTCCAGCACGGTCGTGGTGTCACCAGACTTGGTGGTCAGCGCGCTCAGGATGAACGGCAGCTCGCCGTCGAACTGAACGTCCACAACGGCGCCCAGAACCTGGGTGATGCGCCCGACATTGTTGCTGGCCATAGGGGACTCCTGATTTGGTAGGCGATCGTGGATCAGTCGCGGCGTTAAGCGGGGGCGGCGGTCAGAGGGCTTCGGCGCCGGAGATGATCTCGATCAGCTCCTTGGTGATGTTCGCCTGGCGGGCGCGGTTGTAGGTCTGCGACAGGCGCTTGATCATGTCGCCGGCGTTGCGGGTGGCGTTGTCCATCGCGGTCATCCGCGCGCCATGCTCGCCGGCGGAGCTTTCCAGCAGGGCGCGGTAGATCTGGATGGCCAGGTTGCGCGGCAGCAGCTTGCTGAGCAGCACTTCCTCGTCGGGCTCGTCGGGATCGCCGGCCTCATACTCGTAGATCGCGCCCGAACTCAGCGACGCATCGGCCGGCGGCAGCGGCGAGGGGATCAGCCGCATCTCGGTCGGCACCTGGGCAATGACCGACTGGAAGCGGTTGTAGACCACGGTGCAGACATCGAACGCGCCGTCATCCAGCAGCTCGGTGATGCGCGCCGCGATGTCCTGCGCGTCGGTGAAGGCGATGCTCTTGCGCCCGGCATAGGAGATGTCGCCGATCAGCCGGCTGGCCATCTCGCGCCGCAGATAGTCGCGGCCCTTGCGCCCGACGGCCAGGATCTTGACCGTCTTGCCCTCGGATTCCAGCTTTCGGGCCAGATTGCGGGTCATGCGGCCGATATTGGAGTTGAACGCCCCGGCCAGGCCGCGATCGGCGGTGACCGGAACCAGCAGGTGCACCTTGTCGGCCCCGGTGCCGACCAGCATCTTCGGCGCGGTCGGCGAGCCGACCACCGAGGCGCCGAGCGAGCCCAGCATCCGCTCCATGCGCTGGGCATAGGGGCGGGCCGCCTCGGCCTGGGTCTGGGCGCGGCGCAGCTTGGACGCCGCGACCATCTTCATGGCCGAGGTGATCTTCTGCGTCGACTTGACGCTGGTGATGCGGACCCGAAGGTCCTTCAGTGTCGCCATGGCGCGGTGCTACCCCCCTGGGATGGCTGGGGTCAGGCGAACGACTTGGTGAAGCCGTCCAGGAAGGCCAGCAGCTTCTTCTCGACATCCGGCTTGATCTCGCGATCGCTGCGGATGGCGTTGATGATCGCCGGCTCGCGGGCCTTGAGGTCGGCCAGCAGCTGGCTCTCGAAGCGGCCGATCTTGCTCACCTCGATCTTGTCCAGATAGCCGCGCACGCCGGCGAACAGGCCGACCACCTGCTCCTCCACCGGCACCGGCTTGAACTGCGGCTGCTTCAGCAGCTCGGTCAGGCGGGCGCCGCGGGCCAGCAGCTGCTGCGTCGAGGCGTCGAGGTCCGAGGCGAACTGGGCGAAGGCGGCCATTTCGCGGTACTGGGCGAGTTCGAGCTTGATGCGCCCGGCCACCTGCTTCATCGCCTTGATCTGGGCGGCGGAGCCGACGCGGGACACCGAGATGCCGACGTTCACCGCCGGGCGGATGCCCTTGAAGAACAGCTCGGTCTCCAGGAAGATCTGGCCATCCGTGATGGAGATCACGTTGGTGGGGATGTAGGCCGAGACGTCGCCGGCCTGGGTCTCGATGACCGGCAGGGCGGTGAGCGACCCGGCGCCGAGGCTGTCGTTCATCTTCGCGGCCCGCTCCAGAAGGCGCGAATGCAGGTAGAACACGTCGCCCGGATAGGCTTCGCGGCCCGGCGGGCGGCGCAGCAGCAGCGACATCTGGCGATAGGCGACGGCCTGTTTGGACAGATCGTCATAGAAGATCACGGCATGCATGGCGTTGTCGCGGAAGTATTCGCCCATGGTGCAGGCGGTGTACGGCGCCAGGAACTGCATCGGTGCGGGGTCCGAGGCGGTGGCGGCGACGACGATGGAGTATTCCATCGCGCCGTTCTCTTCCAGCGTGCGCACCAGCTGGGCGACGGTGGAGCGCTTCTGGCCGATGGCGACGTAGATGCAGTAGAGCTTCTTGCTCTCGTCGTCGCCGGCGTTGATCCCCTTCTGGTTGAGGATCGTGTCGATGATGACGGCGGTCTTGCCGGTCTGGCGATCGCCGATGATCAGCTCGCGCTGGCCGCGGCCGATCGGGATCAGGGCGTCGATCGCCTTGATGCCGGTCTGCATCGGCTCATGCACGGATTTGCGCGGGATGATGCCCGGGGCCTTGACCTCGACCAGCATGCGCTTGCCCTCGATCGGGCCCTTGCCGTCAATCGGGTTGCCGAGACCGTCGACCACGCGGCCGAGCAGACCCTTGCCGGTGGGGACGTCCACGATGCGCCCGGTGCGCGACACGGTGTCGCCCTCGCGGATGCGGGTGTCGTCGCCGAAGATCACGACGCCGACATTGTCGGTCTCCAGGTTCAGCGCCATGCCGGTCAGGCCGGCGCCCGGGAAGCTCACGAGCTCACCGGCCATCACGTTCTGCAGGCCGAAGATGCGGGCGATGCCGTCACCGACGCTCAGCACCTGGCCGGTCTCGGAGACGTCGGCCTCGGTATCGAACGAAGCGATTTGCTTCTTCAGAATTTCCGAGATCTCGGCGGGACGGATGTCCATATCAGGCGGCTCCCTTCATGGCGTACTGCAGGCGCTGCAGCCGGGACTTGAGGCTGGAATCGAACAGCCGGGCGCCGATGCGCACGACCAGGCCGCCCAACAGGGCGGGTTCGATCTTCTTGACGATGTTGACGTTGCCGTAGCCGGCCTCGATCAGGCGGGCGCGCAGCTGCTGTTCCTGAACGTCGGTCAGCGGATGGGCGGTCGAAACCTCGGCCACCACCACGCCGCGCTTGGCGGCGACCAGGGCGGCGAAGGCGGAAATGATGCCGCGCAGCGCGTTCATGCGGCGATTGGCCACCACCACGCCGACGAAATCCAGCACCGGCTTGCCGAAGCCCTGGGCCTCCAGCGCGGCGCGCAGCGCCTTTCCGGCGGTGTTCACGTCGATCAGCGGCGAGCGCAGCATGCGGCGCAGGTCGGGGCTTTCGTCGATCAGCCGGCCCAGCGCGTCGACCTGCGCGACCACCGCATCGAGCTGATGCGCGTCATCCGCATGGGCATAGAGTGCGGCGGCATAGCGATCGACCAGCCCGCCGCCGGCGGAAATCGTGGTGCTACCGGAGGAGGTTTGCGCCGACGCCAAGGGCCCGGTTCCATATTCTGTGCCGCCACGGGGACGGCCGGTGGGAAGGACAGGCCGGCGTGACCGGCCCCAGGAAACACACAAAGACACAAAGCGAGGGCCGACGCCGGCGGGACCGACATCGCACTCAAGCTGACGCTGGGCGCTCTATCATGGGGTTCCTCGGCCTGCAACATGCCGGCGGCCAAGATTCCGTCGCCGGCCCTCAAAAGCGGCGAAGTTTTCCCGCGCAGCCCCCCGCTCAGCCCCCCCCCGGTCAGGCAGCTTGCCGCCGCACCGTGCCGGTGACCTCCTGGCGCAGCGCCACGGACACCACGCCGACCACCTGGCGCAGATTGCCCTCCACCAGGTGCACCATCTCGGCGGGCATCGCGGTCAGCGCGATGTCCACATGCATCCACTCCCCGCGCCGCTCGGCATTGAAGCTGTCGGGCAACAGGTCACGGCGGGCGAAGGGCTGGACCAGCCGGGCGAGCAGCCCGGGCGAGGCTTCGGCCTGAACGCGAAAGCGAACAGCGGCGTGCAGGCCGACAAGGGCCCAAGGCTGGGGGGATGCGGACATGGAATGCGGCTCCGGAAACGGACAGGAAGATGGCAGACGCGCGACGAACCCGGCTGTTCAGACAGCCGGGCGTGTAATTCGCGCAATGCCGTTCCAGATACGCATCCGAAGATCCTAGCAGGTCAGCCCGGCGGGCGCCATACCAGTTCGGGAACCCTGGCCAGCGGAATCGGCCCCAGCGACACCACCCCGTCGCGCAGCGCCAGCGGCGCCTCCACCACCGGTGGGCCGCCCCCGGGCGGCGGGCGCGCCATCAGCCCCAGCACCGCTCCGCCGGCCAGCGCGGCGCGCGGCGCCATGATCCCGGCCGCGGTCAGCGCCCGCAGCGCAGCACCATGCCCGCCCAGCCGCGCGCTGCCCTGCCCCACCGGCTGCAACCGCGGATCCAGCCGCAGGAACGCCTCGCCCGCCAGCGTCACCTCGCCCCAGGCCAGCTCCAGCCGGCGCAGCTCCAGCACCCCGCCGCCATCGCGCCAGGCCTCGGCGCGCGCGGCGATGTCCGGGCCGGCGGCCATGGGCCCGGTCACCACCATCTCCACCCCCAGCCGCGACAGCGCCGGGCCCAGCGGCCAGGTCTCCGCCCCCGGCAGCACCAGGTCGCGCGCCGCCAGCGTCACGCTCAACGCCGGCGCGCCGCGCGGCGCGCTGCTGCGGCCGCCCAGGGCCAGGTCGAGGCGCGCCAGGCTCAGCGCGCCGGCCGGCGTGGTGGCGCGCAACCCCTCCACCTCCACCGTCACCGGCACGTCGCCGGACGGGTCCAGCGGGACATGGGCCCGCATCACGCCGGCGGTGCCCTCCATCGCCGGCACGGCGCCCAGTTGCAGCCGCAGCGCCCCTGACAGCTCGGCCACCAGGGTGCGCGGGCGGGCCAGGGCGATGGTCAGGGTCAAGCGCTCGGCCCGCCCGCCCAGCACACGACCGGGTCCGAGCGGCGCGGCCAGCGCCGGGGCGGCGACCTCCACCACCGCGGCCAGCGGCCAGCCCCCGCGCCGCATCGGGCCGGCGGCGGCCTGCCAGCCCGGCTGCGGCGGGGCGGCGATGGCGGCGGCGACATGGTGTTGCATCCGCTCGGTGACCCACCACCACACCGCGCCATGCCCCGCCACCGCGACCCCCGCGACCACGGCGGCCAGCCCGGCGACCCGGCGGATCCCGGTCATCGCGCCCGGCCGCGGCGCGCAGTCATCCCCAGGCCGCCCGGGGCTACGCCGTGATCGCAACGATCGACAAAACCATGTCCGTTTTCAGGCATCTACGTCGCCCTGCTGGGATTGTTGTTCAAGTCCGGCGCGGCCGAATCCACAGAGTTCTCCACAGGCACCACGCCGCGCGCATACAGCTCCGCCAGCCGCTCCATCAGCGCGGCCCGCGGCAGCCGGGCGGGCAGCGGCGGCAGCACCGCGACATGGATCACCCCGGCCCGGCGGCGAAACGCGCGGCGGCCCCAATACACGCCGGAATCGGTCACCACCGGGATCACCGCCAGGCCGGTGCGCGCGGCCAGCGCGGCCACGCCGGGATGCAGCGGCAGCACCTGGCCGGGCGGCGCGCGGGTGCCTTCGGGGAAGATCACGATCTGCCGCCCGGCCGCCGCCGCCGCCTCGCCGCCGCGCAGCAGCGCGCGGATCGCCGAGGCGCCGCCGCCGCGATCCACCGAAATCATCCCCAGCTTGCGGCACATGGCGCCGTACAGCGGGATGCGGGTCAGCTCCTGCTTCAGCACATAGGCCACATCGGGCACCAGCAGCAGCCAGATCAGCGTGTCGAAGGCGGATTGGTGCTGGCTGGCGATCAGCGCCGGGCCGCTGGCCGGCAGATGCTCGCGCCCGGTGACCTTGACGGTGATGCCGCAGAGCGGCCGCAACGCGCCGAGCACCGCGCGCGCCCAGAACCGCGCCAGCCCCCGGGCCCAGGCGTCCGGCCCGGCCGTGACGATGGCAGCAGCCAGCGCCACCGCCACGGTCATGCCGTAGAACCACAGGTTGAACAGCGCCGAGCGCAGCCAGATCATCCAACCCCCCGTTCATCCATGGCCCTGGCCATGGCCCTTGGGCGCGGCCGGCGGATGCGGCGCGCCCTCTTCCTCGCGCGTCACCCAGCCGGACAGGCCGGCCAGCGCGCCGAGGAATTTCGCATATTCGGCCAGCAACAGGCGCAGCGGCACCTGGTCCTGGCCGTCGGCAAGATGTGGCACCAGCGGCACCGGCAGCAAGGCCACCCGCGCCGGCATGGCGCGGCGCAGCTCCATCAGCGCCCGGCGCATATGATAGCCGGAGGTGACCACGATCACCGAATCGAGCCGATGCGCCGCCACCCACTCCGCCGTTTCGCGCGCGTTGCCGCGGGTGGAGCGGGCGTCGCGGCCCAGCGTGACGACGGCGGGATCGATCCGCGCGAGCACGATCGGCGACAGCCCGGCCGCGGCGGCGAGATCCCCCAGTTCGCCGCGCCCCGTGCCGGAGACCAGCAGCCGCCCGGCGCGGCCATCGGCCAGCAGGCGCAGCCCCAGCTCCAGCCGGCCGGCCCCGCCGGTCAGCACCGCGATGCCATCGGCCCGCGCCGGCAGCGGCCCGGCCCGGCCGGCCTCCAGCGCGAACCAGGCCAGCCCGGCGGCCCACAGCGCCAGCAGCAACGCCAGCGTGCGCCAAGCCAGGCGCCAAGCCGCGCGCCCGCCACGGATCAGGGCAGGTGGCGCAGCCATGCCCGCACCGCCCCCTGGGCGGCGACATAGCCGATCGCCGCGGCGATCAGCGGCAAAGAGGGCAGCGCCCACAGCAACAGCAGCGGCAGGCGCGGCACGGTGGCCACCAGCTCGGCCCAGCCCGGCAGGCCGGACGCCGAAGGCACCGCGCTGACGAACGGCGCGGCCAGCGCGGTCAGCACCACCACCACC
>JBIPLY010000325.1:0-5056 GCA_044369385.1 Acetobacteraceae bacterium
GATGGTCGTTCTCGGAATTCTGGAGATCGGCCTTTGTTTTCTCGTGTTCTATATCCTGTTGCTCCCCGGCGACGTGGTGCAGGCCGCGATCGTCCACAATGGGTTGGGCCACGGCCTGCTGGGCCTCAACACCGAGACCGCCAGCCATGCCGCGGTGCTGGCCATGACCATCGGGGTGATCTCGATGGCGATGGGCATGTACCGGCCGGAGATCTGCCTTCAGACCCGGCGACTGCTGGTGAATTCGGTGATCGCCGGCGTGCTGGCCTTCCCGGCGATCCTGGTGCTGTCGATGGTCACCGATCTGGATCCCAGCTTCATCCTGGGCCAGGACGCGCTGTGGCCGATGAAGATCCTGCTGTCGTGGATCCTGCTGCTCTTCGTCACCCGGCTGTGTTTTCGCGCGGTGTTGCGCAGCGGGCTGCTCAGCCGTCAGGTGCTGATCGTCGGCTCGCGCGAGCAGGCCGGCGCAACCGCGGCGGCGATCCGCACCATGCGCCGCGGCTTCTTCCGCGTGGCAGGGGTGGTGAGCCCAGACGCCGACCAGACCGCGGCAGCGAAGCAGGCGGCGTTGGAACAGGCGGCGGTGGCCGGGCCGCGGCTCTGGGCGATCGTGGTCACCGCCGATGGCCGCGCCGCGGTCGAGCGCTATCGCGGGCCGGTGCGGGTGTACGACGATGTCGCCTTTCGCGAGCAGCACCTGCGCCGCCTCGACCTTGCCCACATGGATGCCGGCTGGCTGGCCGGGGTTCGCGACACGCCGGGCGCTGCCGTGCTGCGCCGGGTGGCCGATATTGCGATGGCGCTGCTGATTCTGGCGCTGGCAATGCCGGTGCTGCTGCTGACCGCGCTGGCGGTGCGGATGACCAGCCCGGGCCCGGTGCTGTACCGTCAGGTGCGGGTGGGGCTCAGCGGGCGGCCATTCGTGGTGCTGAAGTTCCGTTCGATGTTCGTGGACGCCGAGGCACAGGGCCCGGCCTGGGCCGCGGCGCACGACCCGCGGGTGACGCCGGTCGGCCAGCTGATCCGCCGCATGCGCATCGACGAGCTGCCGCAGCTGGTGAACGTGCTGCGCGGCGAGATGAGCATCATCGGGCCGCGGCCGGAGCGCCCGCATTTCGTCGCCCAGCTCGACGCCGCCATCCCGTTCCACGCCGCGCGCACCCTGGTCAAGCCCGGCATCACCGGCTGGGCGCAGGTGAACTACCCCTATGGCGCCTCGGTGGAGGATGCGCGGCAGAAGCTGTCCTATGACCTGTATTATGTGAAGCACCGCGGCGTGTGGCTGGACCTGCAGATCCTGTTGGCGACCGTGCGGGTGATCCTGTTCCAGGAAGGCGCGCGCTGACCCGCCACCCCCTTCGCTCCCACCCCCTTCGCTGCGCGCCCCTTCGCTCTCGGCCGGGCCAGTGCTAACACCCGGCATCGCTGGGGCGTTGCACGGAAGGTGGCGGGCGGGATGATCATGCTGCTGCATGCCGGATGCGCCGCCGTCTATGCCGCGCTGTGCGCGCTGATCCTGATGCGCGCGCGGTTGAGCCGCACCGGATGGCTGCTGGCCGGGGCCGCCGGCATGACCATGCTGTGGGCCGCCAGCCTGGCCGCCATGCCCGAGACCCCGCTGTCCGGCGTTCCCGGCGCGTTGGATCTGCTGCGCTCGGTGGCGTGGTATGTGTTCATCCTGCATCTGTTCCGCCGGGCGGTGCGCGCGCCGGGGCAGTTGAGCCAGGCCTTCGCGGTGATGGGCTTCGTGGCGGTGCTGGTCACCGCGGTTCTGGTGCTGGTCGACCCGCCCGCGCCGGGCGCGGTGTCGCTGCTCTCGGTCGGCACCATGGCGCGCCTGGGCATCGCGGTGTGCAACCTGCTGCTGCTGGAGAACCTGTACCGCAACGCCCCCGACGAGGCGAAATGGTTCGTGAACCTGCCCACGGTCGCGCTGGGCGGCCTGTTCGTGTTCGACATCGCGCTGTCGGCCGATGCGGTGCTGTTCCGCCAGGTCTCGCCCACGCTGGTGGCCGGCCGGGCGGTCGCCACCGCCATGGTCGCGCCGCTGCTGGCCATTGCCGCGGCGCGCAACCGGGGCTGGAAGATCGACATCCACGTCTCGCGCCAGGCCGCCTTCCACAGCGCGACGCTGGTGGTGGCCGGCGTCTTCCTGCTGGGCCTGTCCGCGGTGGGCGAGGTGTTCCGCCACCTCGGCGCGGGATGGAGCGGGGTTGCGGAGATCAGCCTGGTCTTCGCCGGGCTGATCACGGTGGCGGTGCTGATGACGTCCGCCACCGCCCGCTCGCGCCTGCGCGGGCTGATCGTGGACAACTTCTTCAGCAGCCGCTTCGATTATCGCCGCGAGTGGCTGCGCTGCATCGCCACCCTGGCCGCGGATGAAAGCACCACCAAGCTGCCCAGCCGGGTGATCCGCGCGGTGGCCGATGCGGTCGACAGCCCGGGCGGCATCCTGTACCTGCGCCCCGCCGGGGCGGCCGCGGCGGGGGATTTCCACTGGGCCGGGGCGAACAGCCTGCCATCGGGCGGCATGCCGGTGGCCGCCGATGCGCCGATGGTGGCCGCGATGCGCGGCGGCGGCTGGATCGTGGAACTGGACCAGACCGTGCGCCCGGCGGAAGTCCCGGCGCAATGCTGGCTGGCGGTGCCGCTGCCGCTGGGGTCCGGCGCCGAGCCCCTCCCCGGCGCCGCCCCCGGACCCATGCTGGGCTTCATCCTGCTCGCCCCGCCGCGCGCGCCGTTCCGCCTGGACCGCGAGGTGTTCGACCTGCTGCGCATCCTGGGGCGCGAAGTGGCAACCTATGTCGCCGAGCAGCGCGCCACGGAGGTGCTGCTGCAGGGCCGCCAACTGGCCGAATACGGCAAGCGCTTCGCCTTCGTCGCGCACGACATCAAGAACGTCTCCTCGCAGCTGTCGCTGTTGCTGTCCAACGCCGAGCGCCATCTGCACAACCCCGAGTTCCAGCGCGACATGCTGGCCACCGTGCGCGCCAGCGTGCAGAAGATCTCGGCCCTGCTGCGCCGGCTGGAAGCCCCGGAGCCGGAGCCGCCGGCGGCCACGCTGCAGCCGGTCGAACAGCTGTCCAGCCTGGTCGAGAGCCTGGCGCGCGGGCGGGGCGTGCCGGTGCTGATGGATTACGACCGCACCGGGGTGGCCATCGGCATGGCCGCGCACGTCTTCGACGCCGTCATCACCCACCTGGTCAGCAACGCGATCGACGCGACCCAGGCCCGACCGCCCGCGGCGGATGGCAGCTTTCCGCCGGTGCGCGTCAGCGTCGGCCACGACGCCGGGCGGGTGCTGATCGACATCGTCGACCGCGGCATCGGCATGACCCCCGAATTCGTGCGCGACACGCTGTTCCGCCCCTTCGGCACCGCCAAGCGCGGCGGCACCGGCATCGGCGCGTTCCAGGCCCGCGAACTGGCGCGCGAGGCCGGCGGCGAACTGGTGGTGACCAGCCGCGCGGGCGAGGGCACCACCATGCGCCTGGTGCTGCCCGCGGCGGCGGCCACGACCAGCCCGCCTGCGCGCGTATGAAGCCATCGCGCTCCCGAAAGCATCCGCCCCAGGTATGGTCGGCTGGCAAATTCGTGTAAGGCAGGTTGCGCGATTGCAACTCTGCGGCAACGCGGCGGTGGTATAGAATGGGGTCATGGCAACGTCAGCGACCAAAGCAAAGCTTCTGATCATCGAGGATGACGAGGGATTGTGCAGCCAGTACCGCTGGGCATTCCCGGACTATGCGTTGCTGATCGCCCATTCCCGGCCGCAGGCCCTGGCGCTGGCGCAGAAGGAACAGCCGCCGGTGGCGATCATGGATCTCGGCCTGCCGCCCGATCCCGATGGCGTGTCCGAGGGCTTCGCCACGCTGGAAGTGCTCGCCCGGCAGAACCCGGACATGAAGGTGATCGTCGCCACCTCCCACGGCGACCGGATGCACGCGCTGCGCGCCATCGGCAACGGCGCCTATGATTTCTGCGAAAAGCCGGCCGATATCGACCTGCTGCAAACGATCGTCGCGCGCGCCCTGCGCCTGCGCGACCTGGAGGAGGAGAACCGCCGCCTGGCCGCCAATGTCGGCACCTCCTCGCCGATCAAGCGCATCGTGACCGCCAACGAATCCATGCTGAAGGTCTGCCGCACGGTCGAGAAGCTGGCCACCGCCAATGTCCCGGTGCTGCTGCTGGGCGAAAGCGGCACCGGCAAGGAGGCGCTGGCGCGCGCGCTGCATGAGCTTGGCCCCCGCGCCCGCGGACCGTTCATCGCGATCAACTGCGGCGCGATCCCGGAAAACCTGCTGGAATCGGAGCTGTTCGGCTACGAGCGCGGCGCCTTCACCGGCGCGGTCAAGCAGACCATCGGCAAGATCGAGGCGGCCAACAAGGGCACCCTGTTCCTCGACGAGATCGGCGACCTGCCATACCAGCTGCAGGTCAAGCTGCTGCGCTTCCTGCAGGAACAGGTGATCGAGCGCGTCGGCGGGCGCAGCGCGATCCCGGTCGATGTGCGCGTGGTCTCGGCCACCAACATGCAGCTGGAGGAACAGGTGGCCGGCGGGCGCTTCCGCAACGACCTGTTCTACCGGCTGAACTCGGTCACCGTGCGCATCCCGCCGCTGCGCGAGCGGCCGGGCGATGCCGCGCTGCTGGCGCGCTTCTTCCTGGCCCGCTTCAACCACGAATTCGGCAAGTCGCTGCGCGGCTTCGCCGACACCGCCATGGCCGCGATCGGCGCCCATCCCTGGCCCGGCAACGTGCGCGAGCTGGAAAACCGCATGAAGCGCGCCGTGGTGATGAGCGAGGGACGGCTGATCGAAGCGCCCGATCTGGAGCTGGCGCCGGTCGAGCCGGAGGAAGACGACCTGGACCTGCGCGCCGCGCGCAACCGCGCCGAGCTGGAGGTGCTGCAGAAGGCGATCGCGCGCAGCCGCGGCCGCCTGGCCCATGCCGCCAAGCTGCTCGGCATCAGCCGGCCGACGCTCTATACCCTGCTGGAGTCGCATGGCCTCAGCGTCGACAGCGTGAACAGCAGCATCGCCGATTCGGACAC
>JBIPLY010000326.1:0-5042 GCA_044369385.1 Acetobacteraceae bacterium
CTATGGTAGAAGGCGCGCAACTGTTTCATGGTCGGGAATTGCAGCACGACCAGGCGCTTGAACGGCGATGTTCCCTCCACGGTTTCGCTCGCCCCGCCGCGCACCAGATAGGTGCCGCCGTATTGCGCGATCACCGCGGGAACCCCCGCACGATAGGCCTCGAAGCCTTTCGGGTCGGTGACGTCGATATTGGCGATCAAGAAAGCGGGCATGGCGCGGCTCCTGGGGTGAACGTGGACGGAACAGAGTGATGGCGCCCTGGCGAAGCGACCATCCGCCCTACCCCGCCTCGGCCTTCGCCCGCGCCCGCCGCTCGGCATACAGCCCCAGCCGCAGTGCTGCATTCGGCGCGGTCTGGCCCACGCCGATCGCTTCGGCCGCCGGCGGCAGCGTCTCGATGTGGTGGCAGGCGGTCATGTGCCCGGCCGTGATGTCGTCCACGGCCGGGTTGCGCAGCGCCGGATCGTCGCGGCGACAGATATCGGTGGCCCAGGTGCAACGGGTGTGAAAGCGGCAGCCGCTGGGCGGGTTCATCGGGCTGGGCACATCGCCGCCGGGGATCTGGCGCGCGGTCTTGCGATGCGGGTCCGGCCGCGGGATCGCCGACAGCAGGGTGCGGGTGTAGGGGTGCAGCGGCGCGCGGAACAGCTCGTCCTTCGGCGCCAGCTCGACGATTTTTCCCAAATACATCACCGCGACCCGATCGGCCATGTGCTTCACCACGGCCAGGTCATGGGCGATGAACAGATAGGACAGGCCGAGCCGCGCCTGCAGGTCCTTCAGCAGGTTCACCACCTGCGCCTGGATCGACACGTCCAGCGCCGAGACCGGCTCATCGCACACCACCAGCGCCGGCTCCACCGCCAAAGCCCGCGCAATGCCGATGCGCTGGCGCTGCCCGCCGGAGAACTCGTGCGGGTAGCGCTGCGCGTGATAGCCGGCCAGCCCGACCAGGCTCAGCAATTCGTGAACCCGTGCCTTTCGTTCCTCGGCATTGCCGATGCCGTGCACCAGCAGCGGCTCCTCCAGGATGTCGCCCACGGTCATGCGTGGGTTCAGCGAGGCGAAGGGGTCCTGGAACACGATCTGCATCCGCCGGCGCAGCGCGCGCAGCGGGGCGCCGGCCATGGCGCTGATGTCCTGGCCCTCGAAATGTACGCTGCCGGTGCTGGCCTCGATCAGCTTCAGCACCAGGCGCGCGGTGGTCGACTTGCCGCAGCCGGACTCGCCGACCAGCGCCAGCGTCTCGCCGCGCTGCAGCGCGAACGAGATCCCGTCCACCGCCCGCACCGTGCCGACAGTCCGGGAAAACACCAGCCCGCGCTTGACCGGGTAATGCTTGGCGAGGTTGCGCACCTCCAGCAGCGTCTCGGTCATGCCAGAACCTCCTCGCCCACCAGGGCTTCGACCGGCGCGCGCAGGCAGGCGACGTGATGGTCGGCCACCACTTCGCGCAGTTCGGGCTGGCGCGTGGTGCAGTCCGGGGCTGCGAACACGCAGCGCGGGTTGAACCGGCAGCCCGTCGGCAGCGCGAAGGGTGGCGGCACCGCGCCTTCGATGGCCAACAGCCGGTCGCTGGTTTCCTCCAGCTTCGGAATACTGCCCAGCAGGCCGAGCGTATAGGGATGCTGCGGATCGTCGAAGATGGCGGCGGCAGAGGCCCGCTCCGCCACTTTTCCGGCATACATCACCGCCACCTCGTCGGCCATTTCGGCGACCACGCCGAGGTCGTGGGTGATCAGGATGATCGCCATGCCGGACTGCGCCTGAAGATCGCGCAGCAGGTCGAGGATCTGCGCCTGCACGGTGACGTCCAATGCTGTCGTGGGCTCGTCGGCGATCAGCAGGTCGGGCTCGCAGGCCAGCGCCATGGCGATCATCACCCGCTGGCGCATGCCGCCGGACATCTGGTGCGGATACTCGTCAAAGCGCCGCTCGGGGGCCGGAATGCGCACCCGCTCCAGCGCCGCGATCGCCTTGGCGCGCAGCGCCCGGTCGCTGGCGCTGCGGTCATGGGCGCGCATCGCCTCGGTGATCTGGTCGCCGATGGTGAAGACCGGGTTGAGCGAGGTCATCGGCTCCTGGAAGATCATCGCGATGCGCCGGCCGCGCACGTCGCGCATCGCCGCCGGCGACAGCTCCAACAGGTTCTGCCCGTCGAACATCACCCGCCCGCCGGCATTCTGCCCCGGCGGCGGCACCAGGCCCATGACCGACAGCGACAGCATCGACTTGCCGCAGCCGCTCTCGCCGACGATGCCCAGGGTCTTGCCGCGCGCCACGCCCAGGCTGACGCCATCGACGGCGGCCACCAGCCCCATCGGGGTGCGGAAGACCGTGCGCAAGTCTTCGATCTGCAGAAGATTGCTCATGCTGTCCTGAACACCTGTGGGGAAACCTCGTCGACATGGCGCCGGCCCCAATCGAGGCCGGGCACCTTGGCCATCACCTCTTTCTGCGCATCGTGCAGATGCTCGGCGGCGGCGGCGTAGTCCATGGTCAGCAGTCGTCCGCCCTCGACCACGGTTTGCCCATCCACGATCACCGTGTGCACGGCGCGGTCGCCGGCCGAGTAGATCAGGCTGCGCAGCGGATCGCGCCCCGGGCGCATGCGCGGGTTGGTGACATCGACCAGCACGATATCCGCCCGGCAGAGCGGCGCCAGCCGGCCGATATCGTCGCGCCCCAGCGCGCGCGCGCCGTTGACCGTCGCCGCCTCGAACAGGTCGGCACCGGACAGCGTGCGCACGTCCGTCGCCTGGGTGCGGGCGAGATAGGCCGCCAGCCGCATCTCATCGAGCATGTTGTGCGGAAACGTGTCGGTGCCGATGCCGACATTGACCCCGGCGCGGCGATAGCGGCCGATATCCTTCAGCGTGATGCCGCGCCGCGCGAACACCGTCGGGCAATGCGCCACCGTGGTGCCGGTCTCCGCCAGCCGGCCGACATCGGTCTTGGTGTGCCAGGGCGTGGACGGGTGGTCGTCCAGGAAGATGCCGTGGCCGATGATGGTGCGCTCGCCCAGCAACCCCAGCTCGTCCATCCAGCCGATCGGCGTATGGCCATGGCGGCGGGTGATCTCATGGAACTCGCTGACCGATTGCGCGGCGTGGATCTGCCAGGACAGGCCCCGCTTGCGCGCCTCCTGGGCGGATTCGCGCAGCAGGGTTTCCGTGCAGGTGTCGATCTGGGCGGGGGTCACCATGCCGAACAGCCGGCCGGACGGGTGCTGCTCCGCCCGCTCGATCAGGGTCAGCGCCTCGGCCATCGCCTTCTCGCCGGCGGCCTCGTTCCACTCGTAGTCCACCTCATGGCCGTTCTTCGTGAACCAGCGCCCGGAGCGGAACATCGGCGCGATGCACACGCGCAGCCCGCTATCGGCCAGCAGGTCGAGCCAGCCGGGATGGGCCATCGACAGGTCGGCGACGGTCGTGACCCCGGACAGCAGCAGCTCCGACAATGCCACGCGCACGCAGTCGGCAACGGCGGACGAATCCGGCCGGAAGATCGGCAGATACTCATACAGCGACGAATTGTAGAGCCGCGGCGAGCCGACCTCGTCGGTCAGCCCCTTGTTCATCGGCTCCGAGGACGGGTGGGTATGGATGTTGACCAGGCCGGGCATGGCCATGAAGCCGCGCCCGTCGATCACCGTGTCGGCCACGCCCTCGTAGCGGCGGCCGACGAAGCGGATCACCCCATCCTCATATGCCACGTCGGCATCGGGCATATAGGTGTGGCTGCGCGTGGCGGCGTCCCAGGCAACGACATAGGACGCATTGCGGATGAGCGTGGTGGCCATGGTTCCCCTCGGCATGCTGGGCCGCGAAGAATGCATACTTCCCCAGCCGCGCGCGGGGGTCCAGTCATCGTTTGCGGTGCAGCATCGCTTTCCCTCGATTGCCCGCCCGCCAGGCAGCCCCGCGCCACAAGCCGCGCTGCCATGCCGGCATTGCCTTCGCCGAAAGCTTTCGCCATCTTCCGGCCCGGATGGAGGAGGATCGCCTCATGACCGCATCGCCGAGCTGCCCCGACGCACCCTGCGCCGCGCGCTCGCCGTCGCGCGCCGGCTGATCCCCGCGGGGGCAAGCGCCCCTCCCGTCTCTCCCCCAGCGTAAAGGCGGGCCGCCCGGCCCGGTTCCCCCGATGTCTGCCCTTCTCCTGCGTCGCCAGGTCGTGTTGCACGACCTGCGCGAGACTCTGGTCCTCGCCCTGCCGCTGATCGGCGGCCAGCTCGCACTGTTCTCCCAGCACCTGGTCGAGGTGGTGCTCGCCGGCCATCTCGGCGCGCGCGTGCTCGGCATCGTCGCCATCGGCACCAATGTCTGGGGCGTGGTGATGATGGGCATTGTCGGCGTGATGATGGCCCTGCCCCCCGGCGTGGCGCAGCTCGACGGCGCGCGCCGCCGCGGCGAGGTGGCGGCCCTGTTCCGCCAGGCGGTCTGGCTGGCGCTGTTGATCGGGGCGGCGATGCAGCAGCTCACCTGGTGGGCGGCACCGATGGTGGTGGGCTGGGTCGGCGCCGCACCGGACCTGGCGGCCGAGACGGTCGCCTTCATCCGCGCGCTCAGCTTCGGTGCGCCGGCCATCGCCCTGTTCTGCGCCTGCCGCGGGCTGACGGACGGCGTGTCGCGCCCGCGGATCAGCCTGGGCTTCGGGCTGCTGGCGCTGGCGATCCTGGCGCCGCTGGGCTGGGCGCTGATGTATGGCCGGCTGGGATTCCCGCCGCTGGGGGCGATGGGCTGTGCCTATGCCAACCTGGTGGCGATGTGGGTCTCCGCCTTCGCCTATCTCGGCTTCGTCCGCTTCGGCCCGCTGACCCGCGACCTCGGCTGGGGCCAGGGTGCGGTGGCGCCGCGGCCGGCGGCGATGCTGGCGCTGTTTCGCGTCGGCGGACCGATGTCGGTCTGCGTGGTGCTGGAGGCCGGGGTCTTCGCCGCCGCCGCCCTGGTGGTGGCCAGTTTCGGCGAGGTCGCGGCCGGCAGCCACCAGATCGCGCTGAATGTCGCGGCCCTCAGCTTCATGATCCCGCTGGGCCTGTC
>JBIPLY010000040.1:0-15427 GCA_044369385.1 Acetobacteraceae bacterium
GGGTGCTCGCGGGCATGTTCGGCGATGGCGGCGATCAGCATGGCGATGATCGCGGCGAAGGCCTGGGCGAGGGGGGAGGTCTCCTGCGCATGTGTCATAGTTAGAAATTTACTCTAACCGTTGGACCGCTGCAAAGGTTTTTTTGGGGGCGGGGAAGGAAGCCAAGGAAGCAAGTAAGGAAGAAAGCGGCCACAAAGGCACAAAGACACGGAGGAGCAAGGCAAGCGAGAAGCGGGGCTGGGTGGTGGAGTTGGCGGTGGATGAAGTTTTTTTGCTTCTTTTTGTTCACAAAAAGAAGATTCTTTCTTTGCTCAAACCGCCATCGGCCCTAGCGCGTCGGCGAAGCGCGCCACGGCGGCTTCGCCGAAGGGGGTTGGGGCCAGGGCGGGTTCGCGGTCGTGGACGGTGAGGCCGAGGCGGGCGGCGGTCAGGCGTTTGCCGTAGCAGATCAGGTGGTCGACTGACTGCATGACGAAGACGATGGCGGGCAGGATGGTCCGGTAGAGCCTTTCCGCTTCGGCCTCGTCGCCGCGCAGCATGGCGGCGTGGATGGCGATCTGGGCTTCGAAGCAGTCGGGCGCGGGGATCAGCCCGGCACAGCCGGCGCGCAGGTTGTCGGGCAGTTCCAGGCCGCCGCGGCCGTTGAAGACGGCGAGCCGGCCTTCGGTCTGTTCGACCACGCGGGCGATCAGGGTGGCGGGGCCTTCGCCCTTCAGCACGGTGAGGTTGGCGTGGCGGCGGGCCAGTTCGGCGATGGCGGCGGGGCCGAGGCCGAGGCCGATCAGTTCGGGGGCGTTCTGGATGCCGGCGGGGATCGGGGCGGTGTCGATCACCTGGCCGAAGAAGTCCATCAGCTCCGCCTCTGGCATGCCAGGGCGGCGCGGCGGCTGCAGCACGACCCAGGCGGCGCCGTTCGCCGCGGCCATGGCGACGGCGGCGCACTGTTCGGCCACGGTGGCGCCGAAGATGGTGACGGCGAGCGGGATGCGGCCGGCGAGGTCCTCGGCGGCCCATTCGACGATCTGCTGGCGTTCGGCGGGGGTGAGTTTGCCGACTTCGGTGGCCAGGCCGAGGACGACCATGCCCGGGGCGCCGGCGGTGAGCACGGCGCGGGCCTGCTGGCGCATGGCGGCGCGATCGAGCCGGCCATCGGCGGTGAAGAAGGCGTAGAGGATCGGCCAGATGCCAGCGGGGGAGAGGGCGGGGGACGGGGCGGGGGAGAGGGCGGGTGCGGTCATGGAATCAGGCTGCCCCGGTGCCGTGCCCGGGTCAATTCGCGGGCTGACCGGGACGGATTTTCACTGTACGGTGGGGCCAGATGATGACCGACCTGCCCAACCTGCTGACCTTGTCGCGCATCGCCGCCATCCCGCTGATGGTGGCGCTGGCGGCGATCCGTTCGCCGGGGACCGATTTCGCCGCCTGCGTGGTGTTCTCCATCGCGGCCATCACCGACTATTTCGACGGCAAGCTGGCGCGCGACTATGGCCAGACCTCCGACCTGGGCCGGATGCTGGACCCGATCGCCGACAAGCTGCTGGTGGCCGCGGCGCTGATGATGCTGGTGGGCACCAACCGGCTGTCCGATGCCGGGCTGTATCCGGCGATCGTGATCATGCTGCGCGAGATCCTGGTCAGCGGGCTGCGCGAGTATCTGGCGGGGGTGGCGATCGGGCTGCCGGTGACCGCGCTGGCGAAGTGGAAGACCGGGGTGCAGATGGGGGCGCTGGGGGCGCTGCTGGCGGGCGATGCCTCGGCGGTGCTGCTGGGCATCGGCTGGCTGCCGGTGGCGCTGATCGGGGAGGCGATGCTGTTCGCCGCCGCGGCGCTGACGCTGGTGACGGGGTGGGACTATCTGCTGGCCGGGTTGCGCCATGCCTCGGCGCCGGCGCGGGAATGAAGGTGCGCACGTGAGGGTGTCACCGTGAAGGTGCGGCCGTGAAGGTGTCACCGTGAAGGTCTTGGGCATCACCGGCTGGTCGGGCAGCGGCAAGACCACGCTGCTGACCGCGCTGATCCCGCTTTTGGCCGGGCGGGGGATCGCGGTGTCCACGGTGAAGCACGCGCATCACGATTTCGACCTGGACCAGCCGGGCAAGGATTCGTGGCGCCACCGGATTGCCGGGGCGCGCGAGGTGGTGATCGCATCGGGCGGGCGCTGGGCGCTGCTGCACGAGAATCGCGGGGGGGAGCCGGGGCTGGGGGCGCTGCTGGCGCGGCTGGCGCCGGTGGACCTGGTTCTGGTGGAGGGCTACAAGGCGTCGGCCCATGCCAAGATCGAGGTGCATCGCCCGGCGCTGGGCAAGCCCGCGATCTGGCCGGGGCGGGGCGATATCGTGGCGGTGGCCAGCGACGCGGCGCTGCCGGGATGCGACCTTCCGTGCCTGGAGCTGGGCGATCCGGCGGCGATCGCGGCCTGGATTGCGTCACGCATGCCTGATCTTTCAGCGGGAGCTTGAGCCGGCGGCGCCGGACGGGCACATTGCACCGCACAATGCCACCAAGGAAATTCCCCATGCGGCGCATCCTGCTGCCTTTGCTGCTCGCCATTCCGCTGTCCGGCTGCGCCACCGTGGTCGGCAACCCGGCCGACGGGCTGGGCGGCTTCCTGGGCAATGCGTTCTCCTGGGGCGGCAGTTCGAACCGGCCGGTGATCGACAGCCCCAACGCGCGCCGGGTGACGGGCGCCGCCGAGGAGGCCGAGCCGCTGTTGCCGGAGGCGGGCAATGTGTGGCCCGGGCCGCTGCCGCCGGCGCGCAGCATGTCTGACCTGCAGCGCGACATGAGCGCGCCGCTGCCGCCGATCGATGCCGCCGCGGGGGCGCCGCGCGCCGCTGCCCCGGCCGCGCGGCCGGCGCCGGCCCCCGCTCCGCTCGCGGTCCCGGCCCCCACGCCTGCCGCCCCTCTGGCGGCGATGCCGGGCGGGCGGGTGTTGCAGACGCCGCAGGGGCCGGCCAGCACGGTGATCGGCGGCAACGGGGTGGAGACCTTCACCCTGCCGAACGGGCGCAGCGGCATCGTGATGCCGAATGCCAACGGCACGCTGACGCTGATCGGTCCGGACGGCACCAGCCAGACCATTCCCGCGCCGCGCTGAGGGCCGCGCCATGGCTGATCCCGCCCCGCTGAAGCTGCTGTATTTCGCCTGGCTGCGCGAGCGCATCGGCACCGGCGAGGAGGAGGTGCTGCCGCCGGCCGAGGTGGCCACCGTGGCGGGGCTGGTGGACTGGCTGCGCGGGCGCGGGCCCTGCTATGCGGCGGCGTTCGGCACCGAGGCGGCGGTGCGCTGCGCGGTGAACCAGGAATTCGCCACCCCCGCGGCGCCGATCCGGCCCGGCGACGAGGTGGCGTTCTTCCCGCCGGTCACGGGAGGCTGAGATGGGGCCGACGGTGCGGGTGCAGTCGGCGCCGATCGATGTCGGGGGGGAGTTTGCCGCGCTGTGCGCCGGGCGCACCGATATCGGCGGCATCGGCAGCTTCATCGGCACGGTGCGCGACACCGCCGGCGGGCGGCGCATCACCGCGATGGAGCTGGAGCACTATCCCGGCATGACCGAGCGGGCGCTGGCGGCGATCGCGGCCGAGGCGGGGCGGCGCTGGCGGCTGCTGGGCTGCACCGTGATCCACCGGGTTGGGCCGATGGCGCCGGGCGAGGTGATCGTGCTGGTGCTGGCGGCCTCGGCGCACCGGCATGATGCGCTGGAGGCCAGCGCGTTCCTGATCGACTGGCTGAAGACGCGCGCGCCGTTCTGGAAGAAGGAGAGCTTCGCCGAGGGCGGGGCCGCCTGGGTGGACGCGCGCGAGGGCGACGAGGCGGCGGCGGCGCGCTGGGGCGCAAGCATCGGTTAACCTTTGCCGGGCAGGCTGCGGCGCCGCTGGAGCGTCCCGCCATGCTGTCCGATACCACCACCACCTTGCCGTCCGCTGCGCTCGACGTCACGCCTTCCGGCGCGGCCATCACGCTGTTGGCCACCGGGTTGGCGCGCCATCGGGTGGGGGACGCGGCGGCGGCGGAACAGGATTATCGCGCGGCCCTGGACCTGGCGCCGCATATGCCGCAGGCGCTGCACCTGCTGGGCGTGCTGCTGACCGAGACGCGGCGGGCGGGCGAGGCGCTGGTGCTGCTGCGCCAGGCCTGTCTTCTGGCGCCCGGCGACAGCGCGATGCGGCTGGCGCTGGCGCGGGCCTGTGCGGAATGCGGGCGGCAGACCGAGGCGATCGCGCTGCTGCGCGCGGTGCTGGGCGAGCAGCCGCGCAATGTCGGGCTGATGCTGGCCGTGGCTCATCTGCACAGCCGGGCGGGCGACCGCGCCAGCGCGCTGGCGGCGTGCCGCGAGGCGGTGGCGGCGGTGCCGGGGGATGCGCGGGTGCATGCGGCGCTGGCGGTGGCGCTGGCGGAAGCGGGGGACCATGCCGCGGCGCTGGTGGCGGCGGATGCGGCGCTGGCGCTGGATCGGCGGCCGGTGGAGGCCTGGCTGGCGCGCGGGGCGGCGCTGCGGGCGCTGGGGCGGCCGGTGGAGGCGGTGGCGGCGCTGGAGCATGCGATCGCGCTGGCGCCGGGACATGCGCAGGTGCTGCTGGCGCTGGGCAATGCGCGGGCGGATTGCGGGGCGACGGACCGGGCGGCGGAATTGATGCGGGCGGCGGCCGAGCGGGCGCCGGAGCTGGCGCCGACCCATGCCAGCCTGGCCGCGCTGCTGACCGAGGAAGGCCAGTTGCCGGAGGCGATCGCCGCGGCCGATGCCGCCATCGCGGCCGATCGCGGCTATGCGCCCGGGTGGTGGAACCGGGGGGTGGCGCGGCTGCTCGCGGGCGACCTGGCCGGCGGGTTCGCCGATGCGGAGTGGCGCAAGCAGCATCCGCACTTCGCCGCGGATTTCGCCGGGCTGGCGGGGCCGGAATGGCGCGGGGGACCGCTGGATGGCTGCCACCTGCTGGTCCACGCCGGGCAGGGGATGGGCGATACGATCATGTTCGCGCGCTATCTGCCGGCGCTGGTGGCGCGCGGGGCGCGGGTGACGGTGGCGTGCGCGCGGGCGGTGGTGCCGCTGCTGGCCGGGATCGACGGGGTGCATGCGGTGGCGCGCGCCGACGGGCTGCCGCCGTACGAGAGCTGGGTGGACCAGATGAGTCTTCCGCATCTGCTGGGGGTCGATCCGATCCCGGGGGCGGGCGGGTATCTGGCCGCCGATCCCGCCCGGGTGGCGGCGTGGCGCGCGCGGCTGGGCGCCGGGGCGCGGATCGGGCTGGTCTGGGCGGGCAATCCGGCGCATCGCCGCGACCGCCACCGATCGATCCCCGAGGGCGAGACCGCGCGGCTGCTGCGCCCGCTGCAGCGCCTGGCCGGGGCGGTGCCGCGGATGCGGCTGGTGGCGCTGCAGGTCGGGCCGCGCCATGGCGAGCTGGCCGAGGCCTGGGGGCTGGAGGATGTCGCCGCCGGGCTGGGCGATTTCGCGCAGACCGCGGCGTTGGTGGCAGCGCTGGACCTGGTGGTGACGGTCGATACCGCCGTGGCGCATCTGGCCGGGGCGCTGGGGGTGCCGTGCTGGGTGATGCTGCCGCGGGCGCCGGACTGGCGCTGGCAGCTCGGGCGGCCGGATTCGCCGTGGTATTCCTCGGTGCGGCTGTTCCGGCAGCCGGTGGCCGGGGATTGGAACGCGGTGGCGCGCGCGGTGGCCGCGGCGCTGCGGGTGCGGTTTACGCCGCGCGAGGTGGGGTAGCGCGGGCTTGCACTCGCCGCCGGGCTGCGGCCCTATGCGCCGGCAGAATGGCGGGGGCGGGGATGGAGACGGGCGCGGCGACGCAGGAGTTGCGGTTCCATGAGCGGCCGGCGGACGAGATGCAGGCGCGGGCGGAGGATTTCCTGGCGCTGATGGCGGCGCGGCGCAGCGTGCGCGATTTCAGCGACCGGGCGGTGCCGATGGGGGTGATCGAGGCGGCGATCCGCACCGCCGGGCGGGCGCCCTCCGGGGCCAACCAGCAGCCCTGGCATTTCGCGGTGATCACCGATCCCGCGCGCAAGCGGCGGCTGCGGCAACTGGCGGAGCGCGAGGAGCACGAATTCTACCATGGCGGGCGGGCGCCGGAGGAGTGGCTGGACGCGCTGGCGCCGCTGGGCACCAATGCCAGCAAGCCGTTCCTGGAGACCGCGCCGGTGCTGATCGCGATCTTCGCGCAGCGCCACGGCATCGCGCCGGATGGCAGCCAGGTGAAGCACTACTACGTGCCCGAGAGCGTGGGCATCGCCACCGGGCTGCTGATCGCGGCCCTGCACAATGCCGGGCTGGCGACGCTGACCCATACGCCGGCGCCGATGGGCTTCCTGAACGAGATCTGCGCCCGGCCGGCCAATGAGAAGCCCGGCATCCTGCTGGTGGTCGGCTATCCCGCCGAAGGGTGCCGGGTGCCGGTGGCGGGCGGGATCAAGAAGCCGCTGGCGGAGATCGCGAGCTTCCTGTGAGCCGTTTGGCCGCGATCCTCGGGGGGGCGCTGCTGCTGGCCTGGCCGGCGCTGGTGAATGCCTATCCGATCGTGTTCAGCGATACCCATGCCTTCCTGGTGCAGGGCGGGGCGTGGCGGATGGTGTGGGACAAGCCGTTCGTGTTCGGGCCGGTGCTGACGGCGCTGCATCTGCGCGTGTCGCTGTGGCTGCCGCTGGGCGCGCAGGTGGTGCTGGTGTCCTGGCTGCTGTGGCGGTTGCGCGCGGCGTTTGCCGCACCCTCGGCGGGGTTTCACCTGTTGCTGTGCGCGGGGCTGGCGGCGGGGTCGGCCGCGCCCTGGGTCGCCAGCCTGCTGATGCCGGACATCCTGGCGCCGGTGGTGGTGGGGGTGCTGTTCCTGCTGGCGTTTGCCGAGGCGTCGCGGGCGGGGATGGCGGGGTTGATGGTCTTGGGCGGGGTGGCGATCGCCAGCCATTTGTCGTTCCTGCCGCTGGCTGCCGCCGTGACGGGGGCGGGGCTGCTGCTGGGCGGGCGGCGGGCGGTGCTGGCGCCGCTGGGGATCGCGCTGGCGCTGCTGCTGGCGACCAACCTGGCCGGGCATGGGCGCTTCGCGGTCTCGCCCTATGGCGCGGTGTTCGCCTTAGCGCGGCTGGTGTCGGACGGGCCGGCGCAGGCGGTGCTGGCGCGGGAATGCCCGGCTTCGGGGTGGAAGCTCTGCGCCTGGCAGGGGCGGTTTCCCGGCGACAGCGATGCGTTTCTGTGGGACGGCGCCGGGCCGGTCTGGTCCAGCGGCGGGCCGGTGGCGCTGGCGCCGGAGGCCGGGGCGATCGTGCGCGCGACGCTGCGGCAGGAGCCGGGCGCGGTATTGCGCACGGCGCTGGGCAATGCGTGGGAGCAGCTTGGGCGGGTGGGGCTGGGCGATGTGCTGGGCGATGACTGGCTGGAGGGCTCGATCACCGGCAGCCTGCGGGAGTGGTTCCCGGCCGCCGAGATGGCGCGGTTCCGGGCCGGGCGGCAGATGAACCGGACGCTGCGCGCGGTGGCCGAGCCGCTGAACCTGCCGCATGCGGTGCTGCTGGGGCTGGGGGCGGCGGCGACGCTGTGGGTGGCGGTGGCGCGGCGGGGCACGCTGGCGGGGCGCTTTGCCGTGCTGGTCTTGGTGGGCGTCCTGGCCAATGCGGCGGCCAGCGGGGCGCTGTCGCGGCCGCATGACCGCTATCAGGCGCGCATCGCCTGGCTGCTGCTGTTGCCGGCGGCGCTCATGCTTCCGGCGGTTCGCCCGGGATCGGGGCCGCGCCGACCTGGACCATCAGCGCCGTGACCTCGGCGATCGCGGCTTCGGCCATTGCGGCGTCCGTGCCCTTGGCGACGATGGCCACGCCGTTGCCGCTGGGGCGGTAATACGGGTAGCTGCCGAGGTCGAGATCGGGGAAGCGGGCCTGGATCGCCGCGAGGCCCTCGGCGATCACGCCTTCGGCCAGGCGCATGGCGTGGACCGCGCGCGAGGTGACCGGGGTGCCGCCCTGAAGCGTGGGGGCGAGGTGGCGGAACATCGACTGCATGATGCGCGGCACGCCGGCCATGACATGGACGTTGCCGATGGTGAAGCCGGGGGCGACGGAAATCTCGTTGTCGATCAGCCCGGCGCCGCGCGGCATGGTGGCCATGCGCTGGCGCGCGGCGTTGAACTCGCCGGGCTTGTAGCTGGCTTCCATGCGCGCCCAGGCGACGGGATGGGCTTCCCACGGCACGCCGAAGGCCGCAGCCACGCATTCGCTGGTGATGTCGTCATGGGTCGGGCCGATGCCGCCGGTGGTGAAGACGTGGTCGAACTTCGCGCGGCATTCGTTCACCGTGGCGATGATCGTCTCCGGCACGTCCGGGATCACCCGGACCTCGCGCAGCGGGATGCCGATGGCGCCCAGGCCCTGCGCCAGGAAGCGGATATTGGCGTCCTGGGTGCGGCCGGAGAGCACTTCGTTGCCGATCACCAGCAGGCAGGCGGTTGGGTTCTTCGTGGTCATGGCGGGGTCCCCTCGCGTGTCCTGCCCCTGGCCCGCGGCTTCGTGGGCAAGGGATCAGCAGGCCACGCCACTTCTACAGGAAATCGCGCAGCATGGGCACCAGGGGGCGGTCGGCTTCCGGCATGGCGTATTCGCCCAGCCGGTCCTTGTGCACCCAGGCCAGGGCCTGGCCCTCCCGCCCCTGCGGCGTGCCGGCCCAGCGGCGGCAGACATAGAGCGGCATCAGCAGGTGGAAGCGGTCATAGGCGTGGGAGGCGAAGAACAGCGGGGCGAGGCAGGAGGCGGTGACGTCGATGCCCAGCTCCTCCTTCAGCTCGCGGATCAGGGCGGCTTCGGGTGGCTCGCCGGGGTTGAGTTTTCCCCCCGGGAACTCCCACAGCCCGGCCATCTTCTTGCCCTCTGGCCGGCGGGCGAGCAGGACGCGGCCGTCGAGATCGACCAGGGCGCAGGCGACGACCAGGAGGATGGGTTTTTCCGCGCCTTCCACCCGCTCCGGGGCGGTGTGGCCGAACAGGTCCTCGCGCGTCGCCTCGAAGCGCAGCACGCGCTGTTCGCCGCCGCGGGCCTGGAAGCTTTCCATCGCCTCGCCGACATGGCGGAAGCCGATGCGGCGCAGCACGGCGATGGAGCCGGGATTGTCGGTGGCCACCGTCGCTTCGAGCCGGTCGAGGCTGAGATTGGCCAGCGCCCAGCGGGCGAGGCGGCCGGCGGCCTCGCTGGCCACGCCATGGCCCCAGAAGCGGCGGCCGATCCAGTAGCCCAGCCGGGCGGTTCGCGCCTCCGCATTCACGCGCAGGCCGACGCCGCCGACGATCACTTCCTGTTCGGCTTCCTGGCCGGTGATGGCCAAGTGGAACGCGGTTGCGGATGCGATCGAGGCGTGGGTGGAGGCGATCCACTCGTCGGCGAGGTCGCGGTGATACGGGAAGGGCACGGCGGCGAGGTTGCGGCAGACTTCCCAGTCGTTGATCAGGCGGTGCAGCTCCGTGGCGTCGCCGGGCGCGAAGGGGCGCAGCGCCAGGCGCTCGGTTGCGAGCGGGGCGAAGGCGGGGGGCGCGGGCGGTGTGTCGGCCGGTGGCGGCATGGGGGTGCAAGTGCCCGGAATGCGGCGGTGCCGCAAGGGGGCGCGCGCCGGGAGGTCGGGGTGGGCGCGCTCAGGCGGGAGTTGCGCAGAGTGCGGTCAGGAAGCCGCGGAATGCGTTCTCGTCGATGGTGAACGCGCCGTGGATGTTGATGTCGCGGGCCAGGTAGCCGATCTGCGACTGTCGCAGGGCGCTGATGTTGGACTGCACCAGGGCGCCGAAGCCGATCACGCCCATGCGCGACCCCGGGCGACTGAACAGCCCGGTATGCAGCGCGGAGCCGGAGAGGCCCAGGGTGATCTCGGCGTTCTGGAACAGTGCCACCTGATGCGGCCATGGCAGTTGTTGCAGGGAGACGGGTTGGAAGCCTTGTTCGCGCTGGGCGATGCCGATCAGGGTGTGCTCGTTCTGGCACACCCGGCTGCCGCCGGCGGCGGGGTTGCGGAAGTCGAGCCGGGCGGCAAAGACGCGCCGCGGGGTGCGGATGGCCGGCAGCGTCAGGCGCGCGGCGGCCCGGTCGGCCAGCGTGGCGGCGAGCGGGTGGAAGCCCTGTTCCTCGCCGCCGACATGGGTCGGCACGATCGCCCGCCGCAGCCGGACGCGCTCGCTCCTGGGGTTGAAGAACACCAGGTTCGCGGCGGGGATGCGCAGGTCCTGGGTCAGGATGCGCAGCAGCCAGTCCGGTGCGGCGCGGTCCAGCAGGTAGTGGACGTCGTGACCCTGGTCGGCGGTTGCCTGGTCGACCAGCATGAAGTGGAACAGCATTTCGATCAGGAAATGTCCATAGACCTGCAGGCCGTGGCCCGCCAGCACCGCGGTCGGGGCGTCGATGACGCGTTCCGGCAGCTGCCGGGCGCGCAGCATGCCCTGGTTCTGGGTGCCGTCGAGCCCCATCTCGGCGCGCAGGTAGCGGGGCAGCAGGTCCGGCGCGGTGACCAGCCGGTCGTCCAGCCAGATCTGGCCGGTGCCGGAGACGATCGCATCGCGGATGAAGTAGCAGCCCATCGCCGGCAGCGCCGAGGTGGTGCCGCGCTGGTGATGGGCGACCAGCCACTCCGGCGCGAAGGCTTCGGTGCCGGGGAGCAGCGGCAGGGTGGGACGCGAGCTGGCCGGCGGGGCCAGCTCCAGCCGGGCCAGGTCGCCGCGGTCCCAGCCCGGGGTGTCGATCGTCACCGCGAGCCTGGCCCAGTCCTCGACGCATTCGGCGTGCAGGGTGTCGGGCCGGGCAGGCGCGGCTGCTGGCAGGGGTGGCTGCGGTGGGGGTGGGTGCGGCGGGGGGATCGTGTCGGCGGCGATGGGGGCGAGGTCCTTGACCATCTCCAGCGCATAGCCGCGGTAGCCGAGCTTGCGGTAGGCGTGCTCCGCCGGGTTGCCGGTCAGCACGCCGAGCAGGATACGCGGGACGCCGCGGGCGCGGGCGATCGCCTCGGCCTCGGCGATCAGGGCCGCGCCGATGCCCTTTCCGCGATGCGCCTCGCGCACGAACAGGTCGCCGAGATAGGCGTAGTCGCGCATCTCCGCGCGCACGAAGGGCGGCATGCGGTCGAACCACATCACCATGTGGCCGACCACGGTGCCGTCCAGCTCGGCCACGCGGATCGCGCCGTCGGACTTGGCCACCGTTTCGTGCAGCCGGTCGACCGTCTCCACGCCGCCCGCAGCATCGAGGCGGCGGTCGCGGGCGAAGGGTTCCTCGAAGAGGTTGAGCAGCATCGCCTGTTCGTCCAGCGCCGGGCGGTCGGCCTCGGTCGCCGGGCGGATGACGAGCGCCATCAGCTTCGGTAGCTGCCGTTGATGTCGATGTAGCCGTGGGTCAGGTCGCAGGTCCACACGGTGGCCTTGCCCTTGCCGAGCCCGATGTCGACGGCGATGTCGACTTCCAGGCCCTTCATGTGGGCGACGACGGGGGTTTCGTCGTAGCCGGGGATCACCGCGCCGTCGCGGGCCATCCAGGTGCCGCCGACGCCGATGCTGAGGCGGTCGCGGTCGGCGGGTTCGCCGGCCTTGCCGACGGCCATGACGATGCGGCCCCAGTTGGCGTCCTCGCCGGCGATGGCGGTTTTGACCAGGGGGGAGTTGGCGATGGTCATGGCGATGCGCTTGGCGGATTTGTTGGTGGTGGCGCCGGTGACGTCGATCCTGATGAGTTTCTGGGCGCCTTCGCCGTCGCGGGTGACCAGCAGGGCGAGGTCGAGCAGGACTTCGTTCAGCGCGCGCTGGAAGTCGCGGAGCTGGGCGGCGGTCTCGACCTTGGGGTGCTTGGTGGCGCCGGTGGCGAACAGCATGACGGTGTCGGAGGTGGAGGTGTCGCTGTCGACGGTGGTGCAGTTGAAGCTGGGGCCGACGCCTTTGCTGAGCATGGGCTGGAGCAGTTCGGCGGGGATCTTGGCGTCGGTGAAGATGAAGCAGAGCATCGTTGCCATGTCCGGCGCGATCATGCCGCTGCCCTTGGCGATGCCGTTGATGCGCACTTCGACGCCGCCGATCTTGGCCGTGCGGGTGCTGCCCTTGGGGAAGGTGTCGGTGGTCATGATGCCGCGGGCGGCGGCTTCCCAGCCGTCCGGGGAGAGGCTTTCGTGCAGCTTGGGCAGGGCGGCGGTGAGGCGGGCGTGCGGCAGGACCTCGCCGATGACGCCGGTGGAGGAGAGGAAGACCTGCTTGGCGGGGCAGCCGACCAGCTTGGCGGCGGCGGCGGCGCTGGCCTTGACGGTCTCGACGCCCGCGCGGCCAGTGAAGACATTGGCGTTGCCGGCGTTGATGACGACCGCGCGGGCTTTGCCGCCCTTCTGCGCCTCGCGGCACCAGTCGATCGGGGCGCCGGGGCATTTGTTGGTGGTGTAGACGCCGGCGACCGTGGTGCCGGCGGTCATTTCGGCCATCACCAGGTCGGTGCGCCCGGTGGTGTATCGGATGCCGGCCACGGCGGCGCCCAGGCGGACTCCGGCCAAAGGCGGCAGAACCGGCAACGGCAGAGCCAACGGCGAAACCGCAATGGCCATGGCAACATCCCTCCCGCGAAACGCTGCCTCGGTTCTAGGCCGGGTGCGAAAGCCAAGGCAAGGGGCCGCGCCGGTGGCCTGGGCGCTTCATGCCATGCGCAGTAATACCGGTGCATTATTGCAGCATCAAATTGACAATGGTTTTCCGTTTCTTTTTTTTCACAATAAGAAGACCGATTCTTGGCATGTTATTAACGCTCACGACTTCGTGCTTCACCGCCCCGTGACTGGCGCAGATCGCCGCGGTGCGGCTAACTGTTCGGGCCGCATTCTGCCGCAGGGAGGGGCGCGTGAGCGCAAGCCGACTGGTCAACCGCAATGTCACCGCCATCCAGGGGCGCACCAGCATGCGCCTGGAGCCGGAGCTTTGGGCGGCGCTGGAGGAGATCTGCCACCGCGAGGGCGTGACGCTGGCCGATCTGGTCCAGCGCATCGAGCGCTTCGGCCATGCCGGCGGGCGCACCAGCGCGGTGCGGGTCTATGCGCTGACCTATTTCCGCAGCGCTGCCAATGCGTCCGGGCACCGTGCCGCCGGGCACGGGCTGGGCGACGAGGCGGACTGGCGCGCTTCGGCTTAATTCGCGGCGGCGGCGGATTGCCCGCTGGCCAGATGCGGCCAGCGCTGCTTCACCACCGCGCCGTTGCGGGCATAGGCGAAGCAGGTGTCCAGCAGGCGGATCGAGCCGTCATCCTCGCCGGGGTCGGGGCGCACCACTTTCGCCGGATCGGCGCGCTGTTCGGCGGCCAGGCGGCGGGCGCGGGCGCGTTCGCGCACCGGCCACATCGTCTGGTGGGCGACGGTGGCGATCTGTTGCAGCATCTCGCGGATATGGGTGCAGCCCAGCGGGCCGCGCAGGCGCTCGTTGGCCGCCTTCAGGAAGCCGGCCTTCAGCGCGAGGCCCGCGAGCACGCCCATGTTCTGCGCCCCGCCGCCGCAAGTGGCATAGGGGCTGTGCAGGGTGACCGCCTCGCAGGCGGTGATCACCAGGTGTTCGTCGACCGTCATGCGCACCAGCATCTCGTGCAGCGGGCGGCCGGCGGGGATTTCGCCGGATTCGTCGTTGGCGAAGGTGTAGGGCTTGGTGTCCACCAGCCGTGCATCGACATCCAGCAGCCCGTCTTCGCGCAGGAAGCCCTGGACCTCGATCCGGCGGGTATGCATCGGCTCGCGCTTGACCGGTTCGCTCAGTGCCATCGTCGTCCCTTGTCGCTTTGCTGCACCGCACACTACGACAGGGCGTCTGCCGGAAGGCAACAGCGGCAAGCAGGGCTGCTATACGCCGCCGTTCACGTCTCCAAGGCGGGGTTAGACCCCGCCGTTCACGTCTCCAAGGCGGGGTTAGACCCCGCCGTTCACGTCTATCGTGGCGCAGGTGACAAAACTGGCGTCGTCGCTGGCCAGGAAGGCGACGACCG
This sequence comes from Acetobacteraceae bacterium, assembly GCA_044369385.1. Classification (GTDB taxonomy): domain Bacteria; phylum Pseudomonadota; class Alphaproteobacteria; order Acetobacterales; family Acetobacteraceae; genus CAMDGX01. The sequence continues at coordinate 13,962 of JBIPLY010000040.1, forward strand.
AGGCGATCTCCTCCGGCTCGCCGACGCGGGCCAGCGCGCTGGCCAGGGCGCGCTTGCGGGCGCCGGGCGGCACCTGGGCGCCCATTGCGGTGTCGATCAGGCCCGGGGCGATGGCGTTCACCCGGATGCCGTGGCGGCCGAGCTGGCGGCCGATGCTCTTGGTCATGTTGATCACCGCGGCCTTCGAGGCGCCGTATTCGACGGCCGAGCTGCCCGCCTGGCCGGCCAGCGAGGCCGTGGTGATGATCGAGCCGCCCTGGCCCTCCGCCACCAGCCGCCGTGCCACCCATTGCGCGGCGAAATACGGCACCCGCAGGTTCACCGAGATCACGTCGTCGAACTGCGCCGGCGGCACATCGAGGAAGCTGTCCGAGGCGCGATAGATGCCGGCATTGTTGAAGAGGACACGGATCAGGCCCTGCTCCGCCTCGATCTGCGCCAGGGTGGCGGCCATGCGGTCGAGGTCGGTGATGTCGCAGGCATAGTACGGCCAGTTGCCGACGCTCTCCGCGCCGAGGTCGATGCCGACGGCCAGATAGCCGTCCGCGGCCAGGCGCCGGCAGGTCGCCGCCCCGATCCGCCCGTTCGATCCGGTGACCACCGCAACCTTGTTCATCGCCGCCTCCCTTGTTTTGGCCACCTCAGCCGATCCCCAGCAGCACGACAAGGGCGGAGACGGTCACAACCGAGGCGATGGTCGAGAGCAGGATCGTCGCCGAGGCGCCGGCCACGAAGCGGTTGTAGTCCCGCGCCAGCACGAAGCAGTTCGCGGCACTCGGCAGGGCGGCCAGCAGCAGCGCCGATTTGGCCCAGAGCGGCTCCATCGGCGGCACCAGCATCAGCAGGCCCAGCGCCAGCGCCGGCTGCAGCAGCACTTTTCCGAGGGTCGCCCAGCCGATTTCGGCCCAATCTCCGCGCACCCCCTGTTCGCTCAGGAAATGGCCGATGGCGAACAGCGCGCAGGGGCCGGCGGCGGCGGCCAGCAGATCGAGGAACCGCGCGATCGGCGCCGGCACCGGCAGCGCCAGCGCGGAGACCGCCATGCCGAGCACGACGGCCTGCATGATCGGGCTGCGCGCGATGGCGCCGGCCACCCGGCCCAGGGCGGCGGCGCGCGAGGCCGGCGGATTGTCGCCGCCGAACTCGGCCAGCACCAGCGCCAGGGTCAGCAGCCCGCCCGCGCCCAGCACCACCGCCAGCGTGGCCGGCAGCGCGCCGGCCGGGCCGAAGGCGGCGATGCAGAGCGGGATGCCCATGTATCCGACATTGCCGAACGACGCCGCCAGCCCGTGCAGGCTCATATGCGCCAGCCCCGCCCCCGCCACGACCCGCGCCGCCACCATGCCGATGGCGAAGGTGGCGAACATGCTGCCGCCGAACACCACGATGAACGGGCCGTTGACGATCTCCTCCAGCCGGACCCGGGCCAGGGCCGAAAACAGCATCGCCGGCAGCGCGAACCAGCT
>JBIPLY010000327.1:0-5023 GCA_044369385.1 Acetobacteraceae bacterium
TACAGATCCTCGCGAAAGCCCCCCGCCCGCGCCATGCCCAGCAGATCCCGATGCGTCGCCGCCAGCACCCGCACATCGACGGAGACCGGCTTGCCCCCCACCGGCACCACCACCCGCTCCTGCAACACCCGCAACAGCTTGGCCTGCATCGCCAAATCCATGTCGCCGATCTCGTCCAGGAACAGCGTCCCCTTGTGCGCCGCCCGGATGCTGCCCAGCGCATCCCCCACCGCCCCGGTGAACGCCCCACGCACATGGCCGAACAGCTGGCTCTCCAGCAGCCCGGCCGGAATCGCCGCGCAGTTCACCGCCACGAACGCCTGCCCCGCCCGCCGCCCATGGCGATGGATGGCCCGCGCCACCACCTCCTTGCCGGTCCCGGTCTCCCCGGTGATCAGCACGGTGGCGTCGCTGTCCGCCAGCATGCCCACCGTCTTCTGCACCTCGCGCATCGCCGGCGTGGCGCCGATCAGCTCGTCGGATTCGTCGCCCGCCCCGGCCACCACCGCCGCCCCCTGCGGCAGCATCCGCCCGACCAGGGCGGCCAGCGCCTCCCGCCCGATCGGCTTGGCCAGGTGATCCACCGCCCCCAGCCGCATCGCCTCGATCGTATTGCCCGCCGTCGGCACCGCCGTCAGCACCGCCACCGGCACCGCCTCGCCCCGCTCGCGCAACGCGCGCAACACGGAAAGCCCGTCCATCCCCGGCATCCGCAGATCCAGCAGCACGGCATCGATCCCGCCGCGCGACAGCCGCGCCAGCCCCGCCGCCCCATCCGCCGCCTGCTCCGCCGCATGGCCCAGGTCGCCCAGCGTCTCCGCCAGCCCCGCCCGAAGTGCCGCGTCGTCGTCGATGATCAGCACCCGCGCCATGGCACCTCCAGCACGAAAACCGCCCCCGGCCCCTCGGGCAACAGGAACAACCGCCCCTCCATGGCACCTGCCAGCTCGCGCGCGATCGCCAGCCCCAGCCCGGTCCCCTCCGGCCGGCCGGTCACGAACGGCTCGAACAGCGTCTCCCGCAGCGCCGGGTCCACCCCCGGCCCGGTGTCAGCGACGCAGAACCGCACCACCGCGCCGGCCACCGCCGCCGACACGCTCACCGTCGCGCCCGCCGGCGAATGCCGCACCGCATTCTCGATCAGATTGTCCAGCACGCGGCGCACCAGCGCCGGATCGAGCCTCCCGCAGACCGGATCGGCCCGCACCGCCAGCACGCCCGCCGGATGATCCGCCGCCACCGCCGCCAACAGCGTATCCAGCCGCACCGCCTCGGCGGCCGCCACCCGCTGCTGCGTCATCGCCAGCAACTCGCCGGACAGCCGATCCAGCCGCGCCAACTGCTCCAGGATGGTCTGCAACGCCGCCCCGCGCCGAACGGCGTCCCCAGCCAGCGCATTCTCCGCCCGCAGCCGCATCGCCGCCACCGGATTGCGGATCTCATGCGCCACCCCGGCCGCCACCCGCCCCAGCGCCGCCAGCCGCTCGCCGGCGGCCACCTGCCGCGCCAGCGCCGCGCCGCGCGCCCGTGCGGCGGCCAGCCGGGCGCCCGCGGCATTCAGCGCATCGACGATCCGGTCCAGCTCCCGCTCCCCGGTAGGCGGCACCGGCGGCAGCGCCCCCTCCCCGACCAGCTCAAGGCCGGCAAGCTCATGGCCGGCCAGCGCCGTCTCGATCCGCCGCAGCCGCCGCTGCCAGGCCAGCAGCAGCGCCGAAAGCCAGGCCGCCGACAACAGCACCAACGCCAGCAGCACCCCCACCCCCAGCCACATCTCGCGCAGCCCGGGGGCCGCCGCCCCGCGCAGCGCCACCCACGCCACCAGCCCCGCCACCGGCCCGCCCAGCGGGCAGGCCAGCCCCAGCCGCCCTTCGCCGGTGGCAAACCCGACCTCCTCGCCCTCGCGCGCCGCCTCCGCCAGGGCCGGTTCCAGCGCCGCGCGAAAATCGCCGGCCGGCGCCCCGAACAGGTGCTCGCCTGCCCCCGCAGCACCGGATTGCCAGACCCCGGCCTCCAACCCGCCGCGCCCGCCCAGCGCCATGGACACCACGCCCTGGAGATCCCGCCGAAACCCCTCCATCTCGCCAGCCTGGCGCGGCCCGGCCCAGCCGGCGACGAAATAGGAATAGGAATCCCCGATCGCCGCACAGCCCTGCTCCAGCGTCGCCACGCTCAGCCCGGACTGCGCCGCGCTGGACAGGCGATAGAGCTGCACCAGCACGCCCCCCACCGCGAGTGCCGCGGCCAGCGCCAGCACCCACGCCACCACCAGCCGAGACCGAAGCGAGCGCATCCCCCGTGTATCGGCGCTTGCGCCGCGCCAGGCAACATCGCATCACATCCGGTAACGGGCGTGTAAGCGCCTGCATGGGAATGAACCGCATTGCCGTTGCGTCATGCTTGCCGATCGCGCCCTTCCAGGCCTAGACCACGCCATCGCACGCCACCAACCGGGTGCCGTTTCTCGGCCCCACCACCGGGAACGGACGCGACCACGATGCGCCACGCCAGCGAGCCCGCCCGCAGGCCGGCCGGCCCGGCCGCCTCGGCAGAGAGCCGCACCATGACGCCGGCCGGCCTGTTCGGCATGGGCACCACGGTGGCGGTCCTGACCCTGCTCGGCCTGTTCATGGGCCTGCTGCGCGACGGCTACACCCGCGCCGAGGAGCACGCCCAGTCCATCACCCTGCGCGCCGCGCTCACCGTCTCGGGCGAGCTGAACCGGGTGGTCCAGGGGGTGGAGCTGCTGCTGGGCGACCTCGCCGGCGAGCGCGGCGCCGGGTTCGATCCGGCCATGCTGACGGCGCGGCTGCGCGACCTGCCGCAGCTGCGCGGCGTGGTGGCCACCGATGCCGCCGGGCGCCTGGCCGCCGCCTCCGACCCCGCCATCGCGATCCCGGCGGTGAGCGATGCGCTGTCGCGCCCGTCCTGGCTCGCCCAGCTCGAAGCGGCGGCGCGACAGGCGGTGCCGGCGCCGATCGTGCTCGGCGCGCCGATCGCGCTGGCGAGCGGCGAGGCGAACGCGCAATCCGGCGCGCAATGGCTGATCCCGCTGGCCCGCCCGCGCGCCGATGGCGGCACGCTGGTGGCGCTGCTGGACCAGGAGTTCCTGGCCGCCCTGCTGCGCCAATCCGCCCGCGCCTTCGGCAGCGATGTGCGGCTGCACGGCATGGACGCCACCCTGCTGCTGGCCACCGACCTGCCGCCCGCCTCCACCGGCCGGGTGGATGCCGCGGCCCCCAGCTTCGCCCATTTCCTGCCGGGCCTGGGCAGCGGCAGCTGGCGCGCCGAACAGGACGGGCGCGAGGTGATCGCAAGCTTCGTCACCTCCGCCCGCTCGCCCTTCGTCACCGCCGCCTCCCGCCCGGTCACCGCCGCCTTTGCCCGCTGGCAGGTGGAGGCGATGGTGCTGTTCGCCAGCTTCACCGCCGTCTGCCTGGTGGTGTTCGGCGCGCTGTGGCTGCTGTACCGCCAGGCCGACCTGCTGTGGCGCCAGCGCGAGCTGCTGAGCCGCAGCGAGCGCCAGGCCCTGGCCGACGGGCGCGCCAAGCAGGATTTTCTGGCCGCGATGAGCCATGAGATCCGCACCCCGATGAACGGGGTGATCGGCATGGCCGGGCTGCTGCAGGAGACCCGGCTCGACCCCGAACAGGCGCGCTACACCCGCACCATCCAGAGCTCGGCGGAACACCTGCTGACGGTGCTGAACGACATCCTGGACTATTCGAAGATCGAGGCCGGCGCCTTCGAGCTGGAATCGATCCCCTTCGTGCTGGAGGAGGAGGTGGCCACCGTCACCGAGCTGTTCGCCCCGGCGACGGCCGCCAAGGCGGTGGAGCTGGTCTGCCGCCTGGGCGACGGGTTGCCGGCCGCCGTGGTGGGCGATCCCGGGCGGTTCCGCCAGATCCTGCTGAACCTTGTCGGCAATGCGGTGAAGTTCACCAATCGCGGCTGGATCGAGATCGCGCTGGATGCCACCCCGCAGGACGACGGCACGCTGCTGCTGACCTGCACCGTGGCCGATACCGGCATCGGCATCGAACCGGCCAGCCTGCCGCTGCTGTTCGAGCGGTTCAGCCAGGCCAACGCCACCATCGCGCGGCGCTTCGGCGGCACCGGGCTGGGCCTGGCGATCTGCCGGCAACTGGTGCTGGCGATGGGCGGCAGCATCAGCGCCGGCGCGCGGCCGGGCGGGGGCAGCGAGTTCCAGTTCACCCTGGTGCTGCGCGCCCATCCCGGCGCCCGCCATGCCGGCACGGGGGCCGCGGCGATGCCGCTGGCCGATCGCCGCTGCCTGGTGGTCGACGACCTGCCGATGAACCGGGAGATCATGGTCCGCCAGCTCGCCGGGCTGGGGGCCGCCGCGGACACCGCCGAGGACGGGGTGGCGGCACTGGCCATGCTGCGCGCGGCGGCGATGGCCGGCACGCCGTATCAGCTGGTGCTCGCGGACCGGGCGATGCCGTTGCTGGATGGCATCGGCCTGGCCCGCGCCATCCGCCACGACACCGCGCTGATGGGGGCGCAGCCGCGGCTGATCCTGTGCGCCTCCGGCCAGTCCGGGGAGAGCCGCGACGGGCTGGAGCTGTTCGACGCGCAGTTGCTGAAGCCGGTGCTGGCCTCGCGCCTGCGCAGCGTGGCTTCGATGCTGGCCGCCCTGCCGCCGCGCGAGGCCCCCGCCCCCGCTGCAGCCGCCGCCCCGCCTGGCCCCGCCCCCGGCCCCACCCAGGCGCCAGCCGCCACGGCCGCGCTGGAGGGCTTGCGGGTGCTGGTGGCCGACGACAACGCGACCAACCAGCTGGTCACCCGCGCCATCCTGCAGCGCGCCGGGGCGCGGGTGGAGGTGGTGGAGGACGGCGCCGCGGCGGTGTCCATGGTGCGCCGCTTCGCCTTCGACGCGCTGCTGATGGACGTGCAGATGCCGGGCATGGACGGGTTGCAGGCCACCGCGCGCATCCGCGACGACGAGGCGCGCGCCGGGGCGACGGAGGGCAACCGCCATCGGCTGCTGATCATCGGGCTGACC
>JBIPLY010000041.1:0-15334 GCA_044369385.1 Acetobacteraceae bacterium
GCCGCCGCCGATGGCATATCCAGAGCGCCGCGTGGAGCGCCCGAACCTGCTGGAGCGCATGGTCGTGGAGGTGGCCGCGCTGTGGCATGCCCGCCCGGCCGATCCCGCGCGCGCCGGGCTGGCGCGGCTGGCGGCCGTGGCGGGGCGGCGCATGGCGGCGCTGGAAGCCGCCGAAGAGCCCGCGCTGGCCGCGGCGATCGCCGGCAGCCGGATGGCGCTGCGCCGCGCGGCGGACTGGCCGGGCGCGGTGCTGGCCGAGGCGGTGGGGGTGGTCGCGACCGTCGCGGCGCGCAGCCTGGGCAAGACGGCAACCCCGCCGCAGCTCGCCGGCACGCTGGGGGTTCTGCAAGGCCGGGCGGTGGAGATGGCGACCGGCGAGGGCAAGACCCTGGTCGCCGCCCTGGCCGCCGCCGTCGCCGGGCTGGCGGGCACGCCGGTGCATGTGGTGACGGTCAACGGCTATCTCGCCGAGCGTGACGCCGCCACCATGGCCCCGCTGTATCGCCGCCTCGGCCTGTCCTGCGGCGTGGTCACCGAGGCGGTGCCGCCCGCCGCCCGCCGCGCCGCCTGGCACTGCGACATCACCCTGTGCACCGGCAAGGACCTCGCCTTCGACTACATGCGCGATCGCCTGGCCAGCCGGCGCGGCGGCGGCAATCTGCGTCGCAAGGTCGCCCGCCTGGCCGGCGAGGCCGGCGGCGAACCGCTGCTGCGCGGCCTGTCCTTCGCCATCGTCGACGAGGCCGACAGCGTGCTGATCGACGAGGCGCGCACGCCGCTGATCCTGTCCGCCGGCGAGGATGGCGGGCGCGACCCGGCGCTGTTCGACACCATGTTGGCGCGGGCTGGCGGGCTGCGGACGGGGATCGACTTCACCCTGCTGGCGCAGGAGCGCCGGCCGGAACTGACCTCGGCCGGCCGCGCCGCCCTGGGCGCCTGGGAGGGCGACGGCCCGCCATGGAATGTCGCCGCCGAGCGCGAGCGACTTGCCACGCAGGCGCTGACCGCGCTGCACCTGCTGACGCGCGGGGAAGCGTATCTGCTGCGCGATGGCAAGGCGGAGATCGTCGACGAGTTCACCGGCCGCATCCTGCCGGACCGCAGCTGGAGCGACGGGCTGCAGGAGATGGTCGAGCGCAAGGAGGGCCTGGCGCTGTCGCCGCGCCGCAGCACGATTGCCCGCATGACCTATCAGCGCTTCTTCCGCCGCTATCGCCGCCTGGCCGGGCTCAGCGGCACGCTGCGCGAGGTGGGGGCGGAGCTGTGGCGGGTCTATCGCCTGCCGGTGGTGGCGCTGCCGCCGCACCGAGCGGACCGCAAGACCTGGCACCCCGTGCGCGGCTATGCCGACGGGGCGGCGAAATGGCGCGCGATCGCCGCCGAGGTCGCGCGCATCCACGCCACCGGCGCGCCGGTGCTGATCGGCACCCGCAGCGTCGCCAGTGCAGCCCATGCCGCCGCGGTTCTGACCGCCGCCGGCCTGGCGCCCGTGGTGCTCAGCGCCGACCAGGACGCCGCCGAGGCTGAGGTGGTGGCCCGCGCCGGCGCCCCGGGCGCGATCACGGTGGCGACCAACATGGCCGGGCGCGGCACCGACATCGCGCTGCATCCCGGCGTGGTGGCCCTGGGCGGGCTGCATGTGGTGGTCAGCGAGCCGCATGAATCCCGCCGCATCGACCGCCAGCTTGCCGGGCGCTGTGGCCGACAGGGCGATCCCGGCCAGGTGTTGCGCTTTGTTTCGCTGGACGACGCGCTGATGCTGGGGCATGGTGCAACCGGGCTGCGTGCAATGGCGCGGTTGGGCAGTGGTGCGATTCGCCGCTTGGCGTCGCTGGCGCAGCACCGTGCCGAACGCCTGCATGCCCGCCTGCGCCGTGACCTTTTGCGTGCCGATGACTGGCTGGGCGATGCCACGGCCTTTACCGGCGCACCCGAATAGACCGAAGCCGATATTGCACCGTCCCTGTTTTCGCGATCCTGGAGTTCCCCCATGACCCTTCCGGTGCTTTTCCGCCGGTTTCTCGCCCCGGTCTGCGCTGCCTTCCTGATCGGCGCGGCGATGCCGGCGGCGGCCAGCGTGGTGTTCCTGAACCCTGGCGCGGCGATCGATGCCAGCCCCGTGCTGACCTTCGACGCACCGGGCGAGCACGGCATCGGCAATCCGAACTACATCGTCGCCGGCGGCAGCTTCGACGGGCTGGGCATCCGTTTCGCCAGCTACTTCGCCGGCCAGACCTTGGATTTCAACCTGCCGGTGACCATTTCGGGCGCGCCCAGCGGGCCGCTGACCCTGGTCACCAACGATTTCAACAGCTACGCCACCATCGTCTATGACAGCGGCATCAACTCCTACGTGATGGCCGGCGGGCCGACGACGTTCCTGCAGCCGGTCTCGATCCTGTTCGACACCCCGGTGCCGGCGCTGGCCTTCACCCTGGGCGAGGTGTTCGCCGTCGGCGCAACGCATGTGGACGTGTTCGACGCCGACGGCAATGTCCTGGGCAGCTACCTCAACGACGCGGTCGGCTTCCTGTCGATCGGCATCCTCAATGTCGATGGCGGGCCGAACATCGCCGGTCTGTCGATCTATTCCAACAGCTTCGACGGCGCCTTCGGCCTCGACAACTTCTATGTGGCCCAGGGGTTCGACATGCCGGAACCGGCCACGGCAGCGATGCTTGCGATGGGGCTGGCCGGCCTGCTCGGCGCCCGCCGCCGCCAGGGCGCGTCCGGCACGGCGGCCGTCACCCGGGCGGCCTGACCGCCGCCGGATCATCCCCGCGGGAACGTCAGGCGCGGTGGCAGCGCGGTATCAGGCCGGAACTGGCGCGGGTGCGGTGCGGCGCCGGCTGAAGGCGGCGACCAGGGCGCGGGTGTAGTCGTCGGCGGGATCGCCGAGCACGGCTTCGGCCGGGCCGAGGGCGCGGATGCGGCCCTGGTGCAGCACCAGGATGTCGTCGGCCATTTCCGAAACCACGGCCAGGTCGTGGCTGATGAAGAGATACGCCACGCCGTGGTCGCGTTGCAGGTCGCGCATCAGCTCCAGCACCTGGGCCTGGATGGTGACGTCCAGCGCCGATGTGATCTCGTCGCACACGATCAGCTCGGGCTCGGCGGCGAAGGCGCGGGCGATGGCGATGCGCTGCTGCTGGCCGCCGGAGAGTTCGCCGGGCAGGCGGCGCAGCAGTTCGGCGCCGATGCCGATGCTGGCGAGCAGCGCGGCGGCGCGGTCGCGCGCCTGGGTGGCGGGCATGTTGCGATAGGCGGTGTAGGCCCGCGCGACGAGGTCCAGCACGCGGTGGCGCGGGTTCAGCGAGGCGGCGGGGTCCTGGAAGATCATCTGGATGCGCCGGCGCAGGGCAAGCGGGCGGGTGCGCGCCGCGCCCACCAGCGGCGTCGCGGCGAAAAGCTGCGTGCCGGTGTGGCCCGCGAGCAGCCCGGCGACCAGGCCGCCCAGGGTGGACTTGCCGGAGCCGGACTCGCCGACCACGCCGAGGGTTCGGCCAGGGGCCAGGGCGAAGCCGATGTCGGCCAGGGCGGGTGCGCCTGGGCGGCGTGGAAGGAACGGCAGGGCGCGCGGCGCGGCATAGCGGAACCCCAGGGCGCGCGCCTCGAGCAGCGGCGGCGCGGCGGGGCGGGCAGGGCGCGGCGCCAGCTGCGGCAAGGCGCTGACCAGCGCGCGGGTGTACGGCACGCGCGGGTGTTCAAGCACCATGGACGTCGGGCCGCTTTCGACCACGCGGCCGGCATGCATCACCAGGATGTCGCGGCAGGTGGCCGCGATGGTGCGCAGGTCGTGGCTGACATAGACCAGGGCGCAGCCGGTGCGGGCCTGCTGTGCCTGCACCAGGGCGAGCACCTGGGCCTCGGTGGTCTTGTCGAGCGCCGTGGTGGGCTCGTCGAGCACCAGCAGCTCCGGCTCGGCGGCGACGGCCGCGGCGATGACGGCACGCTGGCGCTGGCCGCCGGAGGCTTCGTGCGGGTAGCGCGCGGCCAGGGCGGCGGGGTCGGCAATCTGCATGGCGGCGAGCAGGTCGAGCGTGGCGGCGCGCAGGGCGCGGCCGCGCAGGCCGCGATGGCGGGCGAGGACTTCGTCAAGCTGGGCGCCGATGGTCAGATGCGGGGTGAGCGCCTGAAGCGGGTTCTGCGGCACCAGCGCGACGCGGGCGCCGCGCAGGCGGGTGCGCTCGGCGGGCGAGGCGGCGAGGATGTCGATGCCGTCGAGCAGGATACGGCCGCTGGCGAAGCGGCTGCCGGGGCGGCCATGGGCGAGCAGGGCGCGGGCAAGGGTGGATTTGCCGCAGCCGGATTCGCCGACGATGCCGAGCGCGCCGCCGCGTTCGAGCACGAAGGAGACACCGTCGACGGCGCGGCGTTCCCCACCCATCGGGTCGCGGTAGGCGACGGCGAGGTCCTCCACGCGCAGCAGCGTCATGCGCCGGTGTCCCCGCGCAGGCCATAGGCGGCGGCGAAGCCGTCCACCGCGAAGTTCACCGCGACCACGAAGGAAGAGAGCAAGGCGGCCGGGAACAGCAGCAGCCAGGGGTCGGTGAGGATGACGGTCATCGCCTCCTGCACCATCAGTCCCCAATCCGGTGTGGGCGGACTGATACCGAGGCCGAGAAAGGATAGCGCGCTGATCCGCAGCACCGCGGCGGATATCCGCACCGGCGCTTCCACGGCCAGGATCGGCAGCAGGTTCGGCAACAGCTCGCGCAGCAGCACCACCAGCCTGGGCTCGCCGCGCAGTTCGGCGGCGCGCACGAAGTCCAGCGCCGCCAGCGCGATGGTGCGGGCGCGGACCACGCGCACCACGCCGGCGAAGTAGACCACGGCGACCACGGCGGCCAGCGCAGGCAGGCTCTTGCCCAGCGCCAGCACCAGGATCGAGATCAGCAGGAACTCCGGCACCGCCATCAGCGCATCGACCAGCCGGCTGACCGCCTCGTCGAGCCCGCCGCGCAAATAGCCGCAGGCCAGCCCGACGATGGTGCCGGCGGCCAGCGCGCCGGCCACGCCCAGGGACGCGACCAGCAGCGCCACCTGGCCGCCGGAGACGATGCGCGAGAAATAGTCGCGGCCGAGCAGGTCGGTGCCGAACCAGAATTCGGCGCCGGGCGGGGCGAGCGGGGCGTCGAGCATCGCCGAGGTGTCGTATGGCGCCCAGAGCGGCGCGGTGGCGGCCATCAACAGGTGCAGCGCCACCACCAACGTGGCGATCCCGGTGGCCGGGCGGCGCAGGGCGCGCAGCAGGCGGCCGGGGCGGCGCGCCGGGGCCGGGGTTGCGAGCGGGGAAAGCTGCGCGAGGGCGTCAGGCATGGCTGCGCCGGCGCACGCGCGGATCCAGGGCCAGGATCATCAGGTCGGCGAAGAGGTTGCACAGCACCACGGCCGCGCCGCCGAACAGCGCGATCGCCTGCACGGTGGGGATGTCGCGGGTGGAGATCGCCTGCACCAGCTCCTGGCCGATGCCGGGAAAGCCGAAGATGAACTCGATGACGATGCCGCCGGAGATCAGCCCCGAGATGAACTGCGCGGTGGCCGAGAGCATCGGCACAAGGGCGGCCGGCAGGGCGTGGCGCACCACGACGCGCCATTCCGACGCGCCGGAGAGGCGCGCGCGCTCGCAGTAATCGCTGTCCAGTGCCTCGATCAGGGCGGCGCGCAGCAGGCGGTACTGGTAGGCGACGCCGCCGAGGATGAGGGTGGCGATCGGCAGGGCGATGACCCCGAGGATGTCGGCGGTCGGCGCGGTGGTCGGCAGCATGATCACCGCCGGCGCGATCGGCAGCAGCACGGCGAACAGGATGATCAGCAGGTTGCCGGTGACGAATTCCGGCATGGAGTAGGCGAACAGCGTGCCGCCAGTCAGCGTGGCGTCCAGCCGTCCGCGCGGGCGCAGCACGCTGACCACCGCAAGCCCGATCGCGGCCAACGGGGCGGCGATGGCGGTCAGTCCGGCGAGGATCAGCGAGTTGCGCAGCGGGTGGTCGATGCGCGTGAGCACATCTTCCTTGGTGACCGTGGTGCGGCCGAAGTCGAACGTCGCGATGCGGCCGAGGAACTCGGCGAACTGCACCAGGTGCGGGCGATCGATGCCCAGTTCGGCCCGTTTGCGCGCGAGTTCCTCGGGCGAGATGGTCTGCAGGATGTCCATCGGCAGCACCGCGGTCAGCGCATCGCCCGGCAGCACCGCCGTGCCCCAGAAGACCACGGCGGAGACCAGCAGCAGCACCAGCAGGCTGGCCGCCAGCCGGCGCAGGGCGAGGGCAGCGGTGCCCATGCGCTCAGCTGATCCAGATGTCCTCGAACCGGCTGGACCAGTTCTGCGGATGCGCCTTCAGCCCGTGCACGTTGGTCTTGAACGCCGCCATGTTGCGCCGGCCGCCCAGCATGATGGCCGGAACCTCGCGGTGCAGCAGGCGCTGCATCTCGCGATAGAGCTCGGCGCGCTTGGCGTCGTCCTTGGTGCCGATCGCCTGGAGATACATCGCGTCGTACTGGGCCGAGGCGGGGCCGCTCCAGCCGCCGGCCTCGCTCGGGTTGGCCGCGGTCATGCGCTGCAGCGAGATCGCGGCGTTGCGCGGGCCGACCAGGCTGCGGGCGGGGCGGCCGACCGGGGCGTTCACGGCCAGGCGATACTGGTTGTAGCCATCGGCCGGGCGCTCCTCGAAGCGCAGGGTGATGCCGGCGGCGCGCAGCGATTCGGTGACGATCGGGTAGATGCGCGGCTCCTCCGGGAAGCTCGCGGTGAACACCATCACCGGCAGCTCGATGCCGTTGGGGAAGCCGGCCTCGGCCAGCAGCGCGCGGGCGCGGGCCACGTCGCGCTCCACCGGGCGCGGCACGAAGACCGGGTCGTTGCCGGGGATGTGGCTGTCATTGCCGGTCCAGCCATCGCGTTCGCCATAGACGATGCGGTTGATCGCCTTGCGGTCGATCGCCAGGGCCAGGGCCTGACGGACGCGCACGTCGTTCCAGGCCTGGTCGAGGTTCTTCGGCAGCACCAGCAGGAACTGGTCGCCGGCGGCCGAGACATGGACATCACCGCCGGCGGCCTTGTACTGGGCGACCTGGCCGGGATCGATGTTGAACACCGCGTTGAGCTGGCCGGCGCGGAAGCCGTTGATGGCGGCCTGGCCGGTGGCGATGACGCCCTGGAGCTCATCGAGATACGGCCTGCCGGGCATCCAGTAGGTCTCGTGCCGCACCATGCGGGCCAGGCGCTTGTTGTCGACCTCGACCAGCTTGAACGGGCCGGTGCCGATGCCGTCGAAGCCGATCTGGTCCGGGGCGGCGGCCGGCATGATCACGTTGCGGTAGTCGGCCATCGTGTAAGGGAATTCGGCGTTCGGCGCCTTGAGGTGGAAGCGCACCTTGTTCGCCCCGGCCTTCTCCACGCTGGCCACCTGGCGGCTGACGAAGCCCGGGATGCCGGCATGGAAGGCGCAGGAGGCGACCACGTCGTCGATGGTCATCGGGCGGCCGTTGTGGAACGTCACACCCTCGCGGATGGTGAACTCCCAGGTCTTGACCGCCTCGTCGGACTCCCAGGCGGTGGCGATCTCCGGATGGACGCGCAGCTCCTCGTCGACCCAGCACAGGCAGTTCCAGACCGAGCGGGTCAGCAGGTCGATCCAGTAGAAGGCATGCTGGCCGCGGCTGGATTCGCCCAGCGCCCAGTTGGGATAGGTCTGGCCATAGACCACCCGGCCGCCGCGCTTCGGCGCGGGCGCCTGGGCGAAGGCGGCATCGGTCAGCGAGAAGGCGGAGAAGCCGGCCGCCGCCAGCTCAAGGGCGCGGCGGCGCGAGACGCGCAGGATCGACATGGCCTGTTTCCCTGCACCGCACATCCCGGCGCCGCCGGCCCGGTGCGCTGGCCGACGGCGGGGGAGATGTAGCGGCGGGATGCATCAGGGTGATGAACCTGCGGTGTCAGATCGATGAATCCGCGCCGCGGTCAGCCGCCCAGCGGCGGATCGGACACCTCGGCGATGCGGGCGCGGTCGAAGCCGTTGAAGCCGGTGCGCAGGCAGGCCCCATAGGCGCCGAGCTGGCCAACCTCGATCCAATCGCCCTCGGCAATGTCCTCCGGCAGGCGGAACGGGCCGCGCATGGCGTCGGCACTGTCGCAGGTGGGGCCCATGAAGGCGAAGTCGCGCAGCACGGCCGCCGGCATCGCGCCGTGCGGGCGCAGGCAGCGCACCGGGTAGCGGAAGCCGAGCGTGCCGGCATCGGCGAGGCTGCCATAGACGCCGTCATTGACGTACAGCACGTCGCCGCGGCGGGCCTGGACCTGCAGCACCACGGAGGCGCCGGCGGCGACCAGGGCGCGGCCGGGCTCGGCCCAGAGCCGGGCGCCGGGCAGGTCCAGGCGCTCGAACCCGGCCTCGATCTCGGCCATGTAGGCGCCGAGCGGCGGCAGCTCCACCTCGGGATAGGCGGCCGGGAAGCCGCCGCCGACATCGACGATGTCGATGGCCACACCGGCCCGGGCGATCACGTCCGCGGCGATGGCGAAGGCGCCGCGCCAGGCCGTCGGGTCCAGGCACTGCGAGCCGACATGGAACGCGACGCCCAGGCGCGCGGCCAGCGGGCGCGCGGCGCGCAGCAGGGCGGCGGCCTCCTCCGCCTCGGCGCCGAACTTGCCCGACAGGTCCAGCACCGCGCCGCCCTTGGGCAGGGCAAGGCGCACGACCAGGCCGAGCGCGCCCGGCGTGCCCGGGGAGGTCGCAGCGGCCGCGGTCTCCTCCAGGATCTTGGCCAGCTCCGCGGGCGAATCGAGCACGAAGTCGCGCACGCCATGCCGCGCCCAGGCCTCGCGGATCGCCCCGCGAGCCTTCACCGGGTGCATGAAGTGAATGTCGGCGCTGGGGAACATGGTGCGCACCAGCGCGATCTCGGCCGGCGAAGCGCAGTCGAAATGGCGCACGCCGCCGTCCCACAGGGCGCGCAGCACCGCGGGGTCCGGGTTGCACTTCACGGCATAGAGCACGTCGCCCGGGAAGGCGGCGACGAAGTCGCGCGCGGTCGCGGCCAGGGTGGCCGGGCGCAGGCAGTGCAGCGGCTCCTCCGGGCGCAGTGCGGCGACGAGGTCGGCGACCTCGGGCAGCACCGCCGGAACAGGCAGCGGCGGGAGGCGGCGGAGCGGGGTGACGGCGGAACGAACACGCAGGCTGGACATCGCAGCAATCCTCGCGACAGCGGGCTATCGCCTCCCGGGGGGGGCGATAGCGCGACCATGGGGAAAGGTGAAGGGCCGCGGCCGGTGCGCGCGGGGCGCTCCGGCAGGCGGCTCAAGCGATGCGCGGTCTTCGCATCGACGCAGACCCATCAGCAGACATCGGCACTTCCCTTGCGACCCCGGCCCACGGATGGCCGGTTCGGACGTAAAGGACGCGTTCGTCGTTGCTGTGCCCAGGGATGCAAGGCCACGATACTTGATCGGACCCTGGCCCCGGCGGGCTCGCGGCACGTGCGCTGCGTCGGTGAAGCCGCTGGCGCGGGCGAGGCCCGTTCAGCGGCGGAGGCGGAACCTATGCGATCCCCCCCCGCGGGTGCAGTGCGATTTGCGGGGCTGTGCCAGACCCCCCTTGCATGGTTACGCCGCGGACGGGTTCGCCGGTGCCGCGACCAGCGCGAGGTATTCCCAGGCGATGGTCGCCGCCGCCAGCGCGGTGATCTCGGCGGTGTCGTAGGCCGGCGCCACCTCCACCACGTCCATGCCGACGAAGCGCAGGCCGGCCAGGCGGCGCAGGATCGCCTGGGCCTGCCAGCTCGCCAGGCCGCCCGCCTCCGGCGTGCCGGTGCCGGGCGCGAAGGCGGGGTCGAGCGTGTCGATGTCGAAGCTGAGATAGCTGGGCGCTTCCCCCACCACGGCGCGGATGCGCGCGGCAACGCTGTCTGGCCCCATGGCGTGCACGTCCTGCGCGGAGAGGATCGTGACGCCCTGGCCGATCGTCCAGTCCCACACCTCGCGCTGCACCGGAGAGCGGATGCCGATCTGGATCATGCGGCGCGGATCCACCAGGCCCTCGCGGATCGCGTGCCAGAACACCGAGCCGTGCGCATGGCTTTGGCCGAAATTGTCCTCCCAGGTGTCCACATGCGCGTCGAAATGCACCAGCGCCACCGGGTGGCCGAGGCGGCGGGACAGGGCGCGCAGCAGCGGCAGGGTGATGCCGTGCTCGCCGCCGAGGCAGACCAGGTGCGCGAGCCCCTCGGCCTGGGCCTCGATGCGGGCGAGCGAGGCCGGGATGTCGCCCAGCGCGATGGCGAAGTCGCCGATATCGGCGAGGTCCAGCGCGGCGGGGTCGGTCCAGAAATGCGGGTGCGCGCCATCGGTGAGCATGCGGCTGGCGCGGCGGATGGCGGCGGGTCCGTCGCGGGTGCCGGCGCGGTTGGTGGTGCCGATGTCCAGCGGGATGCCGGCGACGGTGAAGGCGGCGTCGCGATGGCTGCGCGTGCTGCCGAGGAAGCCGGGCGGGGTGGCGAAGGTGGGCGGGCCGGCCATGCGGGGCTCCTGGAGCGGGGGTGGCGCAGTATGGCCGATGCGGCGGCCGCAGGGCAGGCGGTCTTTACGGGCGGCTTGCCCTCACTACATCAAAGGTCACAGCGCGCCTGGCCGCCTGCGATGCCTGCGAGGAGAAAGCACGATGACCCAACCGCCCCCGGCCCGCCGCGCCCTCATCACCGCCGGGGCCATGACGCTGGGGTCCGCCCTGGGCGCCGCGCTGGCGACCCGGGGCTTCGGCCACCTGGCCCCGCTGCGGGCACAGGGCCTGGCCGCGACGCCGACGATGCGCGGCGGCGCCAACAACTACCTGCCCGGCGCCCCGATCGTTGCGCGCATCGGCGGCGGCGGGTTCTGGATGACCGGCACGGTTCGGCGCGCCGGCGACGGCGCCCCGCTGCAGCGCATTCGCATCCAGGTCTGGGCGCACACGACCGAAGGGCACGAGCGCGACCCGCACAGCCACGGCGCCACGCTGACGGACGAGCGCGGCGTGTTCCGGATCGAGATGCCGCAGATCGTGCCGGCCTTCGGTCAGGCGCATGCGCACCTGGCCTATGATGCCGCCCAGGACGGCCATGGCTTCGAGACGATCTTCCTGCGGCCCCTGCTGCGCAGCGCGCGCGACACCAGCCTGAGCGCGGATTTCGTCCTGCAGAAGGCGTGATCGGCCCGCTTCCGGTGCGCGCCATCCTGGTCTGGGCGGCCGTTGGCGCCGCCCTTGCCGTCCCGGGCATCGCGGCGGCGACCAGCCCGCTGCTCGCCTGGCGCGATGCGGTCTACATCACCGGCTGCTTCGCCGGCGTCGCCGCGCTGGGGCTGCTGCTGCTGCAACCCTTGCTGGCCGGCGGATCCCTGCCGGGCCTGCGCGCCCGCCGCGGCCGGGCGGTGCATGGCTGGGTCGGGAGCGCGCTGGTGGCCGCGGTCGCGCTGCATGTCGGGGCGCTGTGGCTGACCAGCCCGCCCGACGTGATCGATGCCCTGCTGTTGCAGTCGCCGACGCCGTTCTCCGTCTGGGGCGTCATTGCGATGTGGGCGGTGTTCGCCACCGCCCTCCTCGCCGCCCTGCGCCGACAGCAGCGACCGCGCGTCTGGCGCCTCGGCCACAAAGCCCTTGGCGTGGTGATCGTCGTGGCCACCGTCACCCATGCGCTGCTGATCGAAGGGACGATGGAGACGGTCTCAAAGGCGGCGCTCGGCGCGCTGGTCCTGGCCGCGACGGCAACGGTCATGCTGCCTGGGCGGCTGGCGAGCCGGATTCGCCGCGCGCTCGGCGGCGCGTGACGGGTCCGATTCCGCCCCTGTCACGCGGCCAGGGTGGGATCGGGCGCGATGCGAACCAGGGTCTTGCCGAAATTCTCGCCGCGCAGCATTTCGGTGAAAGCCGCCGGGATGACCTCGAACCCCTCGCGGATATACTCGCGATAGCGGACCTCGCCGGCGGCGACCCAGGGGGCCATCTCGCCCAGGAACGTGTCGTGCCACTCCGCCACATACTCCCCGACGGAGAGGTTGCGCACGCGCACATCGCGGGCTTCGGCGCGGCCGCGCACCACGGCCCGGGCATCCTCGCCGGGATCATCGCCGTAATGCGCGATCAGCCCGCAGATCGTCATGCGCGCGCCCGCGTTGAACAGCGGCAGCACGGCATCGAACACCATGCCGCCGACATTCTCGAAATAGAGGTCGATCCCGTCCGGGCAGGCGGCCTTCAGCTCCTGGGCAAAGCTGGGCGAATGGCGCGAGATGCAGGCATCGAAGCCGAGCTCCTCCACCACGTAGCGGCACTTCTCCGCGTGCCCGGCGATGCCCACCACGCGGCAGCCCTTCAGCCGCGCGATCTGGCCGGCAATCTGGCCAACGCCGCCGGACGCCGCGGAGACGACGGCCGTGTCGCCCGCCTTCGGCTCGCACTGGAGGGCCAGGCCGGCATAGGCGGTGAGGCCGAGCATGCCGAGCACGCCCACGGCGTGGCTGATCTTGCCCCGGGCCGGGTCGAGCTTGCGCGGGATCATGTAGGAGGGCCGGGCGACGCCCTCGCCCATCAGGCCGTACTCGGCCCAGCCATTGGTGCAGAACACGAAATCACCCGGCACGATGCCGTCGATCCGGCTTTCCACCACCTGCGCCACCGTGCGGGCGTGGCAGGGCACGCCTTCCGGCTCCACGCCGCGGCGTTTGTAGCCCCACTGGTAGGGGTCGAGCGAGACGTAGATCGTGCGGGTCAGCGCCTGGCCAGGGCCGGGGGACGGGAGCGGGGCTTCCTTCATCGCGAAGGTGCCGTCATCGGGCCAGGGCGGAGGCGGTCGTTTGGCGAGGGTCCAGTAGCGCGTGTTCATGGTGCCCTCCCGACAAGCATTCCTTGATCCTTACCGCCCTGAGGCGGTGGCTGGGAAGAGGGACCCCGGGGCGGAGGCCAGATTCCGCGGGAGGGCAATACCTTCCCGAAGGCGGTTCAGGCCGTACTGCATGCCGGCGGCATCACGGGGGCGAGCCGGCCGCGATCAGGTGGCGCCCGTACTGGGCCCGCATTGCCTCATCGCGGAAGGCCACGCGCGTGACGGTGATGCCAACGCGGTGGCTTGGCGACAACGCCACCAGGCGCGACACGGCCAGCCGCGCCTCATCCGTCCGGCCCGCCGCCGCCAGCGCGGCGGCGGTCATTGCCAGGTTCGACGTGTAGTCGCCGTTGCTCCGCATCGCCCGCAGGCCCCACTCGGCCGCCTCATCCCAGGAGCCCCGGGCGTAGTGCGCAATGCTCAGGAAATGCTGGTAGCGGAACAGCAGCGGGTCCTCGGGCGAAAGGCGGATGGCCCGCTCCGCGCCGCGCACCGCCTCCTCGGCCCTGCCGGTAAACGCCAGGGTCGGGGTGGTCCAGAGGCTGGTCTCGGCGTCGTTCGGCGCCATGTCCTGGGCGCGGTCGAGCAGGTCCTGCGCCCGCGCATAGTCCCGGTGCAGGATGGCGCAGTTGTGGCCGAGCAGCGCCAGGGCCCGGGCATGGTTGCCGTCCAGTTCCAGCGCGCGGCGCACCGCGGCCTCCAGGGCTCGCGCCTCGGCCGCCGGATCGTCCGACCAGCGCTGGCCGATGCGCAGGCTGTGCCAGTTGGCCAAGGCCGCATGCGGCGCGGCAAAGCCCGGGTCCAGCGCCACGGCCCGGCGCAGCATGTCGCCCGCCCGGTCGAAGCTGGCGCGTTCAAGCCGGTACATCCAGCGCTGGCCCTCCAGTATCAGGTGATAGGCGCCGAGATCGTGCTGCCGCCGCAGCGCGGTGCGCAGCTCCGCATCGCGCAGCCGCGGCAACACGGCATAGGCGATGGTCGTCGCCAATTCGTCCGGCGCCCCCAGCAGGCCATCCACCGTCAGGTCGAAGCCACGATGCCATATCACGGCACCCTGTGATGCTTCGGCCACTTCCAGCGACAGGCGCACATGCGCACCAAGGCGCCGCATGTTGCCGGAGGCGAGGTAGTCCGCGCCAACCCGGCGGGCCAGCACCGGCACCGGCTCGGCCGAGCCGGCCAGGTGCCGGGTCGAATTGGCGGAGATCACAATGGGCTCGCGCAGCCCGGCCAGGCCGCCGACCACCGCGTCGAGCAGGATATCGGCGAATTCGGCCAGTTCGCGGTCGTCGCCGGGCGGCAGCCGAAGCGGCATCATGGCGAGCACCGGGGTGCCGCGCTCGGCCCGGGGTGCGGCGGCCAGTGGGGCGGCCAGTGGGGCGGCCAGGGCTGCCGACAACGTTGGCGCCGTCGCATCGGCCGGCACGATGTTGAGCAGGTAGCCGCGGCGCGGCAGGGTGCGAAGCAGGGCCTCATCCGCGCCGAGGGCACGGCGGATTTCCGCCACGCATTGCGTGAGACCGTTCTCGGTGACGTAGACGCCGGGCCAGACCGCCTCGATCAGCTCGTCGCGCGCGACCACCTGTCCGCACCGCTCGGCCAGGTGCGACAACACCTGCGCCGTCTTCGGGCGAAGCTCCACCTCTGCCCCGCTCGGCCCACGAAGGACGCCGCGGCGCGGTTCGAAGTTCCACTCCCCTATGGCGTAGCTCGAACGTCTCACGCGGCTCCCTTCCGCTGCACAGGCTCTCAACGCCCTGGTCCATAGCACGGACGGCGACGGCAGCAGGGGGTTGTGGTCGATCTGTCGCGGTCTCGAAATTCACCGCGGCATCATCTCGATTTCACCTCGGCTTCAGGCACGAGCTCGCCTGTGCGAGGCAAGGATGGGGTTCACAGACCACTGGAACCATCGCCGTGCTGGGCCATCCAACGAGCGCACCCGTCGTCCGCCTCGTCTTAGCGCTCAGGGCTGACGGCCCCGAGCGGCGAACCGGCGCTGCGGCCACATGCTCGCCCTGGCCGGCGCGGTCGGCTCCCTCGGCCGGTCGGGCCGCCCGACTCAGAACAACATGCGTGCCGTGACGGCTGTGGCAGCCGGCGTCGTCCACCCACGGCCACGGCGACCGGCCGCCCGCGCCGTCGTCATTGCCCTCGCGGCCGCTTTGGCGGTGGCAGCCTATGCCGTCATGGCGGCGCGCACGCTCGACATCTCGGCGCTCGGCGCACTGAGCATCTTCGCCGCGGCGACCCTGTCCAGCATCGGCGGCTTCGCCTTCTCGGCGCTGTGCGCGCCGCTCCTGGCGCAGCTCGACATGGCGCCGGTCAGGATGGTTCAGACCATGGCGCTGTGCAGCATCGCGATCCAGGGCTGGAGCGTCTGGATGGCGCGGCGGGACATCGACCTTGCCGCGCTGGCACCGTTGCTCGCCGGCGGGCTCTGCGCACTCCCTGCCGGCGTCACAGTGCTCACGCAGCTGCC
>JBIPLY010000042.1:0-15311 GCA_044369385.1 Acetobacteraceae bacterium
GCTCAGGCTCAGCGCGTGGCCGGTGCTCGCGTTGTAGATGATCCCCTGCACGATGCCGCCGCTGAACACCGAAGTGGCATTCGCCGACAGGTCCACCACGGCGCGGTCGAAGCCCTCGCCGCCGGTCAGCGAGGCCGAGCGGCTGCCGAGATCGTACACCCCGCCCAGCACGTCATCGGCCGAGCCGCCGATGATATCGCTCATCATCTCCACATCCTTGACCGACCCGTGCGCCGCGCCGCCGACGGTGAAGGCCGTGGCCTTGCCCAGCGGCCCCGGGTTGACCGCCACCACGGCGCCGGTCTGGTCGGAGAAATCGGCGCTGGCGATGTCAAAGCCGCTGCCGCCGTCGATGGTGTTGGCGCCGGTGCCGCCATGGAGCCGGTCATCGCCGCCGGCCCCGACCAGCGTGTCGTCGCCGCCCGCGCCGTGCAGCGCGTCGTTCTGGTCGAGCCCGGTCAGCACATCGGCCAGCGCGCCGCCGAAGATCCCGTCGCTGTAGGAAGTGCCGTTGGCATTGCCGGTGAAGGTCAGCCGCTCGATCGTGGCCAGGCTCAGCGCGAAGCCGGTGATCTGGTTGTAGATCCCGCCGGACGGAATCCCGCCGCTGAACACCCCGACGGTGTCGGCCGACAGGTCCACGATCGCGTGGTCGCTGCCGTCCCCGCCCGCCAGCGCCGCATGCCGGGCATCCAGCGTGTACACCCCGCCCAGCGTGTCGTCGCCCGACCCGCCGGTGATGTCGGTCATCATCTCGATATCGGTGATCGAGCCATGCGCCTTGCCGGCGACGGTGAAGACCGTCGGCGTGCCCAGCGGCCCCGGATTGACCGCCACCACGGCGCCGCTCTGGTCGGAGAAATCGGCGGTGGCGATGTCGTAGCCGGTGCCGCCATCGATGATGTTGGCGCCGGTGCCGCCATAGAGCCGGTCATTGCCGCCCGCCCCGGTCAGCGTGTCGTCGCCGCCCGCGCCGTGCAGCGCATCGTCCTGCCCGAGCCCGCCCAGGTCATCGGCCAGCGCGCCGCCGAAGACCCCGTCGCTGTAGGAGGTGCCGTTGGCATTGCCCAGGAAGGTCAGCCGCTCGATCGAGGTCAGGTTCAGCAGCTGGCCGGTGACCTGATTGTAGATCAGCCCGCTCGGAATCCCGCCGCTGAAGGCGCCGGCGGTATCGGCGGACAGGTCAACGACGGCGTGGTCGCTGCCCTCGCCGCCATCGATCGTGGCGGAATGCGTGTCCAGCCGATAGTCCCCGCCCAGCGTGTCATCGCCGCTGCCGCCGGTGATGCCGGTCATCAGCTCGACATTGATGAGGCTGCCGAACGGAGTCTTGGCCTCGCCCACGAGGATCGTGTTGGTAAACCCGTCCGCGACATTGAGCAGCGCCGTCACGCCTTCGGTCTGGTCGGACAGGTCGATCAACGCCCGGTCAAACCCGCTGCCGCCATCGATCACGTTGGCGCCGGTGCCGCCGTTCAGCACATCATCGCCGCCATTGCCGTTCAGCGTGTCCGCACCGCCCGCGCCGTCGAAGCTGTCGTTGCCGTCCAACCCGCTCAGCACGTCAGCTTCGGCGCCACCGACGATGCCGTTGGTGTAGCTGGTGCCCACCGCGTTGCCCTGGAACTCCAGGCGGGTCGTGCCCTCGGGAAAGGTGAAGGTCTCGCCACTGGCCTGGTCGTAATACAGGCCCCACGGCATCCCGCCGGACAGGCTGCGGGCATAGGAGGTGGAGCTGAAAACGAATGTGGTCATGGCGAGTTCTCTCCCGGAAAATACCGCTCCAGGCCTCGTCGGGCACAATCGCACGGACACACTGATTGCCGCCACGCGAAGCTGACGGGAAGGTTAACAAAGTTTCAAAGATTTCGGAAGTTAAGATCCATGACGCTTGCAAGAATGCACAAAAAAAGGGCGGCGCCCGCGGCACCGCCCCATTTTCAGCCCGCAGAATGACTCAGCGCGAGTAGAACTCGACCACCAGATTCGGCTCCATCTGAACCGGATACGGCACGTCCGAGAGCTTCGGCGCGCGGGCGAAGCGGCCCTTCATCGCGCGGTGGTCAACCTCCAGATACTCCGGCACATCGCGCTCCGCGCTCTGGCTGGCATCCAGGACCATGGCAAGCTGCTTGGACTTCTCGCGCAGCTCGATCACGTCGTTGTCCTTCACCTGGAAGGACGGGATGTTCACCCGCTTGCCGTTCACGGTGATATGGCCGTGGTTGACGAACTGGCGCGCCGCGAAGGGCGTGATGGCGAACTTCATGCGGTAGATCACGGCATCGAGCCGGCGCTCCAGCAGCTCGATCAGGTTCTCCGAGGTATCGCCCTTGCGGCGCACCGCCTCGAAGTAATACTTGCGGAAAGCCTTCTCGCCGATATTGCCGTAATAGCCCTTCAGCTTCTGCTTGGCCATCAGCTGGATGCCGAAATCGGTCGGCTTGCCCTTGCGGCGCTGGCCGTGCTGGCCGGGGCCGTAGTCGCGCTTGCTGATGGGGGATTTCGGACGGCCCCACAGGTTCACGCCCAGGCGGCGATTAATCTTGTACTTGCTTTCGGCGCGCTTGGTCATGCGCGGTCCTTTTCTTCCAGGCGCCGCCCTGCCCTTATGGACATGAATGCGGCATGTTGCACCGGTAGGCCTGATGCCAAAACGGCAAAAGACGGGCGCGGCCCCCGAAGGACCGTCCACGTTCCCGGCAATGCCGGCCGTATACGGTTCCGACCCGATGGTGTCAAACCGCCGCCTTGCCAAGCCGGCGCGCCCGCCCTACCTCCCGACCATGATCACGCGCGCGGACATCATCTGGCTCGGCCTCTCCTCTGGCGTCGCCGGCGGGCTCGTCGGCGGCCTCCTGCTCGGCATCGGCCTCGGCATCGTCGTTCAAGGCGCCAATATCGGCTGGCTCCTCATCATGCCCGCCGCGCCCCTCAGCGGCCTGATCGGCTGGATTTTGGCGCGGAAGCTGGCGAAGCAGATCAAGTAAGCAGTTCTTTTTTGAAAAAAAGAACCAAAAAACTTTCTATCCGTTTGCACCCGTCTCCCCCGGGAGAGACGGGTGCAAACGGATAAAGTTTTTTTGCTTCTTTTTGTTCACAAAAAGAAGACGCTTATGCCTGCTTCTTGTCATACGGCGCATAGGGCGGGAACGTCCCGATCGCCGTCATGTCCACTTCGACCAGCGTCGGACCGCGCACCGCCAGCGCCTGCGCCACCGTGGCGCCGAATTTCTCCCCGTCCGTCACCTTGAACGAGGGGATCCCGGCCAGCGCCGCAAGCTGCTGCAAGTCCGGCGTCAGCAGGTCGCCGTAGAAGCGCCGCCCGCCGTAGAGCGAATCCTGGATGTGCTTGATCACGCCGTAGCCGCGGTCGTTCATCACCACCATGACGATGTCCGGGCGCTCCTGTGCCGCGGTCCACAGCTCGGTCATGTTGAGGAAGAAGCCGCCGTCGCCGCTCATCATCACGGTCTTGCGGCCATTGGCCCCCAGCGCCGCGCCGATGCCCAGATGCAGGCCCACGCCGATGCCCGCCCCCACCGGATAGATGTTGGTCTTCGGGTCCAGGATCGGAAACACCCGGTTGCCCCAGGTGGAGTTGTTCAGCGTGATGTCGCGCACGAAAATCGCATCTTCCGGCATCGCCGCGCGCAGCTGGTCGGCGAAGGTCGCATACGGCCCCAGCGTCGCCTTGAACGCCGCCTGTGCCGCGGTCTTCATCGCGGTGAACGCGGCGCGGTAGCCCTCGGCCACCTGCAACCGCCCCTTCAGCCGCGCCGCCAGCCCCGCCAGCGTCGCCGCCGCGTCGCCGACCATGAACCAGGTGCTCGGGTAGGTGCGGCCGTTGGCCTCCGGGTCGATATCCACCTGGATCAGGTTCTTCGGCAGCTTCACGGAAAACTCGCTGGTCTCATGCGCGCGCACCCGCGAGCCGACCACCAGCATCAGGTCGCACTGGTCGTAGAACGCCTGCACCAAAGGCGCGCCGTTGCCGTTCAGGCCGCCGATGGTCATCGGATGGTCCTCCGGCACCGTGCCGCGGCCGTTCCACGAGGAGACGGCGCCGAAGCCGAGATCGAGCAGCGCCAGCGCGCCCGCCCGGGCCCCCTTCGCGCCGTTGCCGAGCCAGATCATCGGGCGCTTGGCCTTGGCCACCCGCTCCGCCAACTCGTCCAGATCGGCGGCGGCCGGCGCGATCGGGGCGGGCACCGGGAGGTGGAATCGATCGAACATCGCCGGGCGCTCGATGGGCGTGCGCTGGATGTCGATCGGCACCTCCACGGTCACCGGGCCGCGCGGCGGGGTCAGGGCGAGCGAGGCCGCCTTCATCAGCGTGCCCAACGCCTGGGCCGCCGAGCGCACCCGGAACGCCGCCTTGCCGGAGGAGGCCATGGTGCCGAGCTGGTCCGGCACGTCATGCACCGAGCCGGTGCCGCGATCGACGAATTTTGTCGGTGTCTGCCCGGTGATGTGCAGCACCGCGGCGCCGGCGAACTGCGCCTCCACCAGGCCCGCCACCGCATTGGCCGAGCCGGGCCCGGTGGAGGTGATCATCACCCCCAGCCCATCGGTGGCGCGCGCATAGCCGTCGGCCATGTGGCTGGCGCCAAGCTCGCCGCGCGTCATCACGAAGCGGATCGCATTGCGCCGCCCGATCCCGTCCAGCGTGGGGATGTTGTGCACCGAAACGATGCCGAACGCCGTCGTCACCCCGCAGAGCGACAAGAATTCGGCAACCAGGTCACCAACGTTGTAACTGGACGACATGCGCGTCTCCTTCCCGAAGACGGCGATACTCGCCAGAAACCGCCGCCACGGCAATCGCCGGTGCGGCGCACCGGCTCTCAGCCGTGCTGGTCGGCCACCTGCCGGGTCTGCACCGACCAGGTCGGCGGCGCATCGTGCGTGTCGGCCTCCGCCGCCGCGGCGGTCGCGTGCACCTTGCCGGCGGCGTGATGCACCGGCGCATAGATCACATAGAGCTGCATCGGCGTCGTGCCGGTATTGGTGATGTTGTGCCAGGTCCCGGCCGGCACCAGCACGCACCAGCCGTCGGACACCGCCTGCTCGAAGGTCAGGCTGTCCTTGGACGGCCCCATCTGCACCCGGCCCTGCCCGGCATCGAGGCGCAGGAACTGGTCGGTTTCCGGATGCGCCTCCAGCCCGATATCGCCGCCGACCGGGATCGACATCAGCGTCAGCTGCAGGTAGCGCCCGCTCCAGGCCACCGTGCGGTAGGTGGGATTGCCCTTCGTCGCGGCTTCGATGTCGAGGCACTGCGGCTTCGGCCCGATGTCCTTGAGCGTGTCGACACTGGCGTCCATGGCTGACCTCCTGGTGCGCGGATCGTCGCCCACGCCGGCAGTGTCGCGCCGGCCGACGACGGCGGCCAGGAACGGATACTACCTAGCCCGGTTCAAACGATATTGCGCTCCACCAGCGGCCGGTTCTCGATGATCCGCCCAAAGCCCAGCGGCGACAGGTCCAGCGCGGCGAAGCCGCCATGCGCCACCAGTTCCGCGACACCGCGCCCGGTGGCCGGCGAATGCTGGATGCCGTGGCCGGAGAAGCCGGCGGCGTGGATCAGGTTCGGGCAATCGGGATGTGCGCCGATCACGCCGTTCTGGTCGAAGGTGTTGTACTCGTAGTAGCCGGCCCATTCGCCGGTGCGGCGCAGCTCGGCAAACGCCGGCACGCGGTGGGCCAGCACCGGCCAGACGCGCTCCAAAAACATTTCCTCCTCCACCTCCAGCGGCGGTTCGTCCGGGTCCGGCTCGCCCGCGCCGGGGGAGCGGCCGCAGATGAAGCCGGCCCCCTCCGGGCGGAAGAAGATGCCGGCGGGATCGATCACCAGGCCGCTGCCCTCGATCGGCTGGGCGCAACGGAAGACATAGATCATGCGCTTGCGGGCGCGGATCGGCAGGCCGATGCCCGCGAACCCCGCGACGCGGGCGCTCCAGGCGCCGGCGGCGTTCACCGCGACGTCGCAGGCAATCTCGCTGCCTCCGCCCAGCGTCACCGCCGACACCCGCCCGCCGCGCCGCACCAGGCCGGCGGCGTCCTGCGCCACATAGGTCACGCCCAGCGCCCGCGCCTTGCGCCGCAGCGCGGCCAGCAGCGCCGGCCCGTCGAACCAGCCCTCGCCGGAATTGCCCCAGGCGCCCAGGGCCACCCCGTCGGTGGACATCCAGGGGAAGCGCGCCGTGATCTCCGCAGGGGTCAGCAGCGAGATGTCCGCGCCCTCTCCGGTCTGCACCACGTGGTTCTCGCGCAGGATCGCTTCGCCGGCGGGGCTGGCCAGGAACAGATAGCCGCGCTGCCGGTATCCCAGCGCCGGGCGGTCACCGTCGACAGCGAGCAGGTCGGCGCCCTGCTCCAGGAATTGCCGTCCGTATTGCGACATGCGGATGCAGATGGGCGTGGAGAACTGCTGGCGGATCGAGCTGGCCGACAGCGAGGACGAGGCGATGCGATAGGTGGGATCGCGCTCGATGACGGTGATGCTGCCGCGGAAGGCGGGGTCGCGGGCCAGGTGATAGGCGGTGGAACTGCCGACGGCGCCGCCGCCGATGATGACGACCTTCATTTCGCCGGCTCCGGCCAGCGTGCCAGGGTGTTGGCCATGATCTGCGCCAGTTGCGGGGCGATGGAATAGATGCGGGCGTTGTGGTCGATGCGCACGCCGTCCTTCGGGTTGCGCTCGCTGGCCGCTTTCCAGTCGCAGAACATCTCGACGAGATCGAACAGGTCCATGCCGGCGATGCCGTCTTCGTAGTGCTCCGGGTGATGGGTGTTGTGCTTGTAGTGGTGCTGCAGGCCGGGCCAGGCTTCGCGGACCAGGGCCATGTATTCCGGGGAGCCGTAGGTCAGCCCGCGCAGGCGGGGGTAGATGCTGTCCAGGACGGGTTTCTCCACCTCGGAGAATTTTGAGGCGTCGTGCACCCGGCCGCGTTCCAACAGGGTGGCGATGACGGTGTTGAGGTGGTCGCGCACGCGGTGGATGTGGCGCAGGGTTTCGGCGGTGCTGTCGTAATCGGATTTCTCAGACTGGGACATGTCAGTAGGACTTCGGCAGGCCGAGGACGCGCTCGGCGATGTAGCACAGGATCAGTTGCGGGCTGATCGGCGCGATGCGGGGGATCAGGCTTTCGCGCAGGTAGCGTTCGACATGGTATTCCTTGGCATAGCCCATGCCGCCATGGGTCATCACCGCCTGGGTGCAGGCCTTGAAGCCGGCTTCGGCGGCGAGGTATTTGGCGGCGTTGGCGGCGGCACCCGCGTTGCGGCCGGCGTCGAACAGCCAGGCGGCGTTCATGGTCATCAGGCGGGCGGCCTCCAGCTCCATCCAGCTTTCGGCCAGCGGGTGCTGGATCGCCTGGTTCTGGCCGATCGGGCGACCGAAGACGACGCGTTCGGTGGCATAGGCGGTGGCTTTGCGCAGCGCGGCGAGGCCCAGGCCGACGGCTTCGGCGGCGATCAGGATGCGCTCGGCGTTCATGCCGTGCAGGATGTATTCGAAGCCGCGGCCTTCTTCGCCGATGCGGTCTTCCTCCGGGATTTCCAGGCCGTCGAAGAAGACCTGGTTCGAGTCGACGGCTTTGCGGCCCATCTTGTCGATGTGGCGCACTTCGACCTTCGTGCGATCGAGGGGGGTGTAGAACAGGCTGAGGCCCTGGGTTTTCTTGGCGACGCCTTCGAGCGGGGTGGTGCGGGCCAGGAGAAGGATTTTGTCGGCGACTTGTGCCGTCGAGGTCCAGATCTTCTGGCCGTGGACGATGTAGCGGTCGCCGCTTCGTTCGGCGCGGGTCTTGAGGCGGGTGGTATCCAGGCCGGTGTCGGGCTCGGTCACGGCGAAGCAGCTTTTTTCCAGCCCGGCGATCAGGGGCGGCAGCATGCGCGATTTCTGTTCGTGGGTGCCGAAGACCACCACCGGGTTGAGGCCGAAGATGTTCATGTGGATCGCTGACGCACCGGACATGCCGGCGCCGGACTGGGCGATGGCCTGCATCATGATCGCCGCCTCGGTGATGCCGAGGCCGGAGCCGCCGTATTCCTCGGGGATGCAGATGCCGAGAAAACCTTCGGCGGCCAGCGCCTGGTGGAGCGCGTGCGGGAAGGCGCCGTCGGTGTCGCGGGCCAGCCAGTAGGCGTCGTCGAAGCGTTCGCAGAGGCGGGCGATGGCGGCGCGGATGCTCTCCTGGTCCGGGGTCAGCGCGAAATCCATTTGTCTCTCCGGCGGCAAGGTGGCATGGCCGAGTATCCTGCCGGCAAACGAGGACGCAAGCCATGCCCCAGCACGACGGCCCGATCGTGATCGACCAGGCGGCGACGCGCGCCGCCCTGCCCTTTCCGGCGCTGATCGCGGCGCTGCGGGGGGCGTTCGTGGCCGGGGCGGAGGTGCCGCTGCGCCATCGCCATGCGGTGGGTGGCGGGGACGGCACGCTGCTGCTGATGCCGGCGTGGCAGGGCAAGACTGCGATGGGGGTGAAGCTGGTGACGGTGTTTCCGGGCAACGGGGCGCTGGGGCTGAATTCGGTTTTCTCCACCTATCTGCTGTGCGACGGGGCGACGGGGCGGCATCTGGCGGTGATCGACGGCAATGAGATCACCGGGCGGCGGACGGCGGCGGCTTCGGCGTTGGCGGGGGATTTTCTGGCGCGGCGGGATGCCAGCCGGCTGGTGATCGCGGGGGCGGGGCATGTGGCGGGGATGATGGCGCAGGCATGGGCGGCGGTGCGGCCGATCGCGCAGGTGGCGGTGTGGAATCCGCGGCCGGCGCGCGCGGAGGTGCTGGCGGCGGCGCTGCGGGCGGAGGGGTTTGCGGCGGAGGCGACGGAGGATCTGGAGGGGGCGGTGCGGGCGGCGGATATCGTTTCGTGCGCGACGCTGGCCAGCGATCCGATCGTCAAGGGCGGCTGGCTGCGGGCGGGGGCGCATCTGGACCTGATCGGCGGGTATCGGCCGGATATGCGCGAGGCCGACGATGCGGCGGTGAAGCGGGCGCGCATTTTCATCGACACCGATGCCGCGCTGGCCGAGGCCGGCGACCTGACGCAGCCGATCGGGGCCGGGGTGATTTCGTTGGCCGACATCGCCGGCGACCTGGCCGGGCTGTGCCGGGGGGCGGTTTTGGGGCGCGGGGCGGCGGGCGAGATCACGCTGTTCAAGTCGGTGGGCAGCGCGATCGAGGATCTGGCGGCCGCGGCGCTGGTGTGGGCGGCGGTCAGCGGCGCCAGGTGAAAAGCTGCTCGCGGACCTGGGTGCCCCAGGATTCGGCGGTTTGTTCGTCCGTCAGGGTGAAGCCCTGGGCTTCGTAAAGGCGGCGGGCGGTGTCCAGGCCGGCGAAGGTGGTGAGATAGCAGGAGGCGAAGTCGTGCTGGCGCAGGAACGCCATGCCGGCGGCGAGAAGTTTTCCCCCGATGCCGCGGCCGCGGGCGGCGTCGGTGGTGATGAACCAGCGCAGATGGGCCTGGCCGGGGGCGAGCGCGGCGTCGCTGCCGTCGATGGCCAGCGATCCGAGGAAGGTTTCGCCATCCCAGGCGGACAGCAGGGCGTCCCTTGGGGCAAGGCGGGCGAGGAAGTCGCCCAGCTCGCGGGCGAGCTTGGCTTCGAAATAGGCCGGAAAATTCCATTCCCGGGCGTAGTAGATCGCATGGGCGCGGACGATCTCGCCGGCCAGGCCGGGGCGCCAGCCGGTGAGGATCGTGCCGGCCATGTCAGACGCGCCGCACGCCCCAGAAGACCGGGGTGACGGAGTCGGGGATGCCGGCCAGCGAGTCGCGGAAGGCCTGCGGGTAGGTCCAGTGGCCCATCGGCAGGAAGGGGACGGCTTCGAAGGCGTGGAGCTGAATCTCCTCGCAGATCTTCTTCTCCTCGGCGGGGCTGGCGGCTTCGAACCAGCGCTCGCGCAGCGCCTCCATCTTGTCGTCGGTGGGCCAGCCGAACCAGCCGCCGAAGCCGTTGCCGCGCAGCGGGGGGGCGTTGCCGGGATTGAGGAAGTTGACGCCGGTCCAGGTGGTGGTGAAGGCGTTCCAGCCGCCCTTGTCCGACGGCTCGCGGTTGGTGCGGCGCGTGATCAGGGTGCCCCAGTCCATCGAGGTATAGACCGAGTTGATGCCGATGGCCTTGAACATCGCATCCGTCACCTGGGCGATGGCCTGCAGCGAGACCAGGTCGGAGGGCGACATCAGCACGACGCGCTCGCCCTTGTAGCCGCTGTCGATCACGGCCTTCCGGGCGGCGGCGAGGTCCCGCTTGCCCATGATCCGCTCCATGCCGGCGCTGGTGGCATTGGGGGTGCCCGGGGTGAAGAAGCCGGACCCGGGGGCGCCGAATTCGGCGGCTTCGCCGAGCACGGCGTCGATCACGTCCTGTTGGTTGATCGCCATCAGCAGCGCCTGGCGCAGCTTCGGGTTGTTGAAGGGGGGGTGGAGGTGATTCATGCCGACGACGCCGATCACGCCGAGCTTGTCGAACACCTGCACCTTGACGCCGGGGGCTTTGCGGAGCTGCGGGACGAGGTCGAAGATCGGGTTGTCGACCCAGTCGACTTCGCCGGTCTGCAGCGCCGAGGCCTTGGTGGAGGGGTCGGGCATGACCTTCCACTCGACGCGGTCGAAATGGACGACCTTGCCGCCGGCGTAGACATCGAGCGGTTCGTTGCGCGGCTGGTATTTGTCGAAGCGGGCGTAGCCGGAGGACGCGCCGGAGACCCATTCGGACTGCAGGAAGCGGTACGGGCCGGAGCCGACATACTCGGTGATCGACTTGAAGGCGTCGGTCTGGGCCATGCGCTCCGGCATGATGAAGCTGCTGCCGAGCGCGATGGCGAAGCGCATGTGCGGGAAGGGCTTCTTCAGGCGGATGACGATGGTGCGGTCATCCGGGGCGGTGATCTCGTGCATCTGGCCGGCCATGCGCTGGCCGAAGCCGTCGCGCTTGGACCAGCGGGTCAGCGAGGCGACGCAGTCCTTGGCCAGGACGCGCTCGCCGTCGTGGAACAGCAGGCCGTCGCGCAGGGTCATCTTCCAGGTCAGGCCGTCCGGCGCGACCTCGTCGCCGGCGAGCATCTGGGGGCGGCCTTCGAGCTTGGCGTCCAGGCCGTAGAGCTTGTCCCAGATCATGTTGGCGTGGATGTTGGTGACCGAGGCCGTGGTCCAGACCGGGTCGAGGCTGGTCAGGTTGGCGTGGGGGACGAATTTCAGCACCCGCGCCGGCTGCGCGATGGCGGGGCGGGCCAAGGGGATCGCGGCGACCGGGATGGAGGCGAGGGCGGGCAGCGCCGCCGATTTCAGAACTGTCCTGCGCAGCATGTGGGTCTCGCTTTCCTGCCGGTTTCGGGGCGCCGCATGGACGCAAGCGGGCAGATTAGGCGGTTGGCGGCGCGAGGGAACGTGAAAATGTGGCAATGCGGCGGAGCATATTCCGATATCGCAACATTTCGGACGCAATTCGCCCCCCGGCTCAGCCGTGGCGATTTTTCCAGGCGCGCACCGCGGCACGGACGTAGCGCTGGAGCGGGCGGTCCGGGGTGCCCGGGATCGGCGCCGGCGGCGGGGACGGCGGCGGGGATGGCCGCGCGCGCGGGCGCCGGGGCGCGGGGCGCGGCGGCAGTTTCAGCCAGGCCGGAGGGTCGACGGCCAGGGCGTGGCAGATCGGGCGCAGCAGGCGGCCGGCGCGCGGCACCTCGGCGACGAAGGATTGCAGCGCGGGAAACTGCAGCAGGGCGTGCAGCAGCCCGGCGCAGGGGGCGGCCGCACCGAGGCGGCGGTTCACCCAGCCGCGTTCGCGCGGCAGGCGCGGGACGGGCGAGCGGGGGGCGGGCGCGCGGGGGGCCGGCGGCGCTGCCGTGGCGCGGGGGCGCGGCGCGCGCGGGGGTGCCAGCGTGCCGGCCTGCCAGGCTTCGACCAGGCGGCGGAAGCGCCAGGCCAGGCGCTGGGCGCGCGCGGCCAGCAGGCGCCAGGTGTCGGCCGGGATCGGGCGGGGGGCGGGCGGCGCGTTCGGGTCGCGGCGGGCGACGGCGACATAGTGCCGGGTGCCGAGCCAGACGGAGTACGGACCGCGGGCCTCGCGCGCCAGGAACTGGGCGACGGCCTGTTGCAGCATGGTCAGGATCAGGGTGAGGCGGTCGGCGATATCTAACATTACGTGTTAGATTATCCGGGCCGGCGGACCGCTGCAAGCGGGTTTTCGCGGGGCGCGAGGGGATACCCGGCACCCAACCCTCGCCCCCAAGGCAGGGCGATCGCATATGGCCGGAGCGCATCGCCCGGGGGCTGCCAAAGCAAGTATTTTCACATGGAGACGGAGAGACGAAGAGATCGAAGTAAGAGTTTTGCTTTCTCTTCTTCTCTCCGTCTCCATGTGAGTCTTGCTGTTCTGCGGCCGACGCGCGACGAATGTCGCCATACGCGATCGCCCTGCCCCCAAGGGGAGAGGGCCGTTGCGGCGGTGAAGGTTAGACGCGCTTGACGCCCCAGAACATCGGCAGGGGGCCGCGGGCGAAGTCGGTGAGGTTGGAGCGGAAGGCGGTCGGGTAGAACCAGTGGCCGACGGGGTAGAAGGGCACGTTCTCCCAGGCGAGGACCTGCATTTCCTCGCAGATGCGCTTTTCCTCGGCGGCGTCCTTGGCGCTGAACCACTGGTCGCGCAGCCCTTCCATCTGCGGATCGTCCGGCCAGCCGAACCAGCCGCCCTTGGTGCCGGCGCCGCGCATCGGGAAGTGGTTGCCGGGGTTGATGAAGTTCTGGCCGGTCCAGGTGGTGCAGAAGGTGCTCCAGCCGCCCTTGTCCGCCGGCTCCTGGCTGGAGCGGCGGGTGACCAGGGAGCCCCAGTCGTTGGAGACGAATTCGACGTTCAGGCCGACGGATTTGAAGACGCCTTCGGTGACCTGGGCCATGGTTTGCAGGACCTGGAGGTCGGACGGGCCCATCAGGACGAGTTTTTCGCCCTTGTAGCCGCTTTCGGCGACGAGTTTCTTGGCCAGCGCGATGTCGCGCTTGCCCATCATGACCTCGAGGCCCTTCTTCGACTCGTTGGGGGTGTTGGGGGTGAAGAAGCCGGTGCCGGCCTTGCCGTATTGCTTGAGATCGCCGAGCACGGCGTCCACGTAGTCCTGCTGGTTGATGGCGTGCAGCAGGGCCTGGCGCAGCTTCTTGTTGTTGAAGGGGGCGTGGAGATGGTTGGGCTGGACGATGCCGATCCAGCCGAGGGGGTCGAAGACCTCTACCTTGACGTTGGCGTTGCGGCGCATGGTGGGGATCAGGTCGAACAGCGGCAGGTCGACCCAATCGACTTCGCCGGCCTGCAGGGCGGCGGCCTGGGTGGCGCTGTCGGGCACGATCTTCCATTCGACGCGGTCGAAATGCACGACCTTGCCGCCGGCCCAGCTGTCGATCGGCTCGGCGCGGGGGATGTATTTCTCGTTGCGGGCATAGGCGGCCGAGGCGCCGGAGACCCATTCGTCGCGCAGGAAGCGGAAGGGGCCGGAGCCGACATATTCGGTGATCTGCTGGAAGGCGTCGGTCTTGGCCATGCGCTCGGGCATGATGAAGCTGGCGCCCTGGGCGATGGCGAAGCGCAGGACGGGGTATGGCTTGGTCAGGTGGATCTCGAAGGTCTTGTCGTCGACGACCTTCATTTCCTTGAGCTGGCCCATCATGCGCTGGCCGAAGCCGTCGCGCTTGGCCCAGCGGTTGAGCGAGGTGATGCAGTCGATGCTGCGGACGGGCTCGCCATCCGTGAACATCAGGCCGTCGCGCAGGCGGATGCGCCAGGTGAGGCCGTCGGGGGAGACTTCATCCTGGCCGACCATCTGGGGCTTGGCTTCGAGCTTCTCGGTCAGCGCGTAGAGGCGGTCCCAGACCAGGTTGCCGTGGTTGAAGGCGACGGCGGAGGTGGTCCAGACCGGGTCGGGATTGGCCAGGTTGGCGTGCGGGATGAACTTCAGGACGCGGGCGGGCTGGGCAATGGCGGGGCGGGACAGGCCCGCGGTCATGGCGCCGGCGGCAAAGGGGGCCGCGGCGGCGGATGTGAGGACGGTCCTGCGACGCATGTCGTTCTCCCAGGGGATTGATCTTGCGGGTGAGTGTGCGGCAAGCGGTGCGGTTTCGCCAAGGGTTTTGCGCGGGGCCTCAGGGCGATGACGCAGGGCCGGAGCGCATCGCCCGGCGGCGGCCGAAGCAAGAATTTTCACATGGAGACAGAGAGGCGAAGAGGAAAAGGGAGTATGCCTTCGTCTCTTCGCCTCTCCGTCTCCATGTGAACCTTGCTTTCTTGCGGCCCACGCATGGCACATATGGCCATATGCGATCGCCCTGCACATGGGCGGGTTCACGGCGGCAAGGCGCGGTGGCATGCTGGCCGGATGATCAAGGGAGAGCGGACCATGCGCGTGCTGATTGCGATGATGTCGCACGAGACCAACACCTTCTCGCCGGTGGCCACGAAGATCGAGCGCTTCATGCGCAACGGCACCACGCTGCTGAAGGGCGAGGAGGCGGCGAAGTTCTATCGCAATACCGGGACCTGCATGGGTGGGTATCTCGCCGTGGCGGCCGAGAACAATGCCGAGGTGGTGATCCCGGTGTGTGCGGGGGCGCCGCCGTCCGGGCGCGTGGATGCGGCGGCGTATGAGACGTTCTGTTCTTTGATCTGCGACGAGGTGGCCCGCGGCGGGTTCGACGCGATCTGGCTCGATCTGCATGGGGCGATGGCCGCCGAGGGGTTCGAGGACGGCGAGGGGGAGCTGCTGCGGCGGATCCGGGCGATCGATGCCAAGACGCCGATGTGCGTGGCCTATGACATGCACGCCAACATGTTCGACGCGATGGTGAGCAATGCGCAGATGGTGAGCGGGTATCACACCTATCCGCATATCGACATGCGGCCGACGGCCGAGCGGGCGGCGCGCGAGCTGGTGCGGGCGATGAAGGGGGAGACGAAGCCGGTGGGGGCCTGGGGGGCGGCGCCGATGTTGCCGCATGTGATGGCGCAGGGCACGCACCGGTTTCCGAACAAGGACCTGCAACAGATGTGCGCGGACTGGGAGGCGAGCGGGCGGGCGTTGTCGGCGTCGCTTTTTGTCGGGTTTCCGCATGCGGATGTGACGATGGCGGGGTTGAGCGCGGTGGTGTTCACGGATAACGATCCGGCCGATGCGCAGCGCATGGTGGATGAGCTGATCAGCTTTGCCTGGAAGGCCCGGCGCGAGTTCATGTTCGAGATCGAGCCGATGGAGAAATCCGTGGCGCGGGCCAAGGAGATGGGCGACCCCAAGCAGGGGCCGATCATGCTGCTGGACCATTACG
>JBIPLY010000328.1:0-4997 GCA_044369385.1 Acetobacteraceae bacterium
GGACGAGATCTGAAACGGGACGCAGCACCATGAGCACCGCCGACGCCAAGCTTCCGACCGCGCCGAAGATCGAGGGGCGGCCGCCGCGCCTGCTGGTGGTGCGCGCGCCGTATTACACGCAGATCGTCGACGGGCTGCGCGATGGCGCCCTGGCGCTGATTGCCGAGGCCGGCGGCAGCGCCGATGTGCTGGATGTCGCCGGCGCCCTGGAACTGGCCGCCACGATCCAGTTCGCGGTGAAGGGCGACCGCGCCTATGACGGCTTCGTGGCGCTGGGCTGCGTGGTCAAGGGCGAGACCGACCATTACGAGCATGTCTGCCGCGAGGCGATGCAGGCGCTGACCCGGGTGACGCTGGACCATTCGCTGTGCCTGGGCAACGGGCTGCTGACGGTGGCGACCGAGTCGCAGGCGATCGAGCGCTCCGGGATGGACGGCCACAACAAGGGGGCCGAGGCCGCCGCCGCCGCGCTGATCCAGATCCGTGCCGCGCGCCAATTGGGCGCGGCGGGCTGAGCATGGCCAAACACGCGGCATCCACCGCCGGCGCCCGCCCGCGCACCTCCGCGCGCGTCGCCGCGGTTCAGGCGTTGTTTCAGGTCGAGCAGATGCAGGTCTCCGGCGAGCGGGTGATCGACGAGTTCGTCCGCCACCGGCTGGGATCGGCGCTGGGGGCCGAGCCGGGCAGCGGCTTTGAGGATGGGCGGGCACCGGATGCCAATGTGCCGCTGTTCGCCCGCATCGTGCGCACCGCGACCGAGCAACAGGACACGCTGGATGGGCTGCTGGCGGCCACGCTGAGCGATGATTGGCCGATGGAGCGGCTGGACCCGGTGCTGCGGGCGCTGCTGCGTGCCGGGGCGGCCGAGCTGTGGATGAGCGATGGGCCGCCGGGCAAGGTGGTGATCAACGAGTATCTCGACGTCGTGCACGGCTTCTTCGACGGCGAGATCCCCAACATGGCCAATGGCGTGCTGGACCGCCTGGCGCGGCAGCTGAAGCCGAAAGATTTTCCGGGCGGGTGAGTCCGCGATGTCAATTCCGGCCGAATTCTCGCTGATCTACAAGCATTTTCGTCCGCTCGCCGGACCGGGGGCGCTCGGGCTCGGTGACGATGCGGCCGTCTTCGCCCCGCCGCCAGGGCGCGAACTGGTGATCGCCGCGGATGCGATGGTGGCCGGCGTGCATTTCCTGCCGGACGATCCGCCGGAGCTGGTGGCGCGCAAGCTGCTGCGCTGCAACCTGTCCGATCTGGCCGCGATGGGGGCGGTGCCGTACGGCTATCTGCTGACCGTCTCGGTGCCGCGCGACACGCCCGATGCCTGGTTTGCCGGCTTCGCGTCCGGGCTGGCGGCGGACCAGGCGGATTTCGGCCTGGTGCTGCTGGGCGGTGACACCACCTCCACGCCGGGGCCGGTGAGCTTGTCACTGACCATCCTGGGCACCGTTGCACCGGGGGCGGCGCTGCGCCGCAATGGCGCGCGGCCCGGCGATGAGGTGTGGGTCAGCGGCACGATCGGCGACGGCGCGCTGGGGCTGCTGGCGGCAACCGGGCGGCTGGCCGACCTGGACGGGTTCCTGGCCGGGCGCTACCGCCTGCCGCGGCCGCGGGTGGCGCTGGGGCGCTGCCTGGGCGGGATCGCCACGGCGGCGATGGATGTGTCGGACGGGCTGGTGCAGGACCTCGGCCATCTGTGCCGCGGCGGTGCGGTCGGCGCGGTAATCGAGGCCGCTTCGGTGCCGCTATCGGCGGCGGCGCGCGCGGCGGTGGTGCGCGAGCCGGGCCTGTTGGCGCGCTGCCTGGCGGGCGGTGACGACTATGAATTGCTGCTGGCGGTGCCGCCGGATCGGGTGGGCGCGCTGCGCGCGGCGGCACAGGCCAGCGGCATCGCGGTCACGCGGATCGGGTCATTCGTCGCCGGCGCCCCGGAGGTTGCGGTGCGCGGGCCGGACGGGGCGATGATGGCGCTGGGCTCCGGCGGTTGGAGCCATTTCGCTCAGTAGTTGCTGCGCGGCCCGATCCCGCCGCCGGGTCCGCCGGGGTTGAAGCGCCCGACATTGCCCAGCAATTGCTGCAGGAAGCTGCTCTCGTTGCCCGGCGTCGGGGTGGTGCGGGTGACCAGCTCCACGGCCACGGCATCGGCCGCCCCCTTGGTCTGCACGTCGCGCAGGGTGCCGCGCTGGTCGAACACCAGGCTGACGGTCTTCTGGTCGTGCACCGCATTGGTCGCGCCGATCACCGGCTTGGTCAGCTCGCCGATATACAGCCAGGTGTTGTCGTCGAAGGTGGCGCGGGCGGAGGGCGAGCCCAGCAGCGCCAGCACGTCGTTGCGAGTCGAGGTGCCGGGCACCAGCTGCGCCAGCGCATCGGGGTCGACGCGGTTGCCGCGCGCCTGCACCGGATGGCTCAGGAAGCCGGTGGTATCCACGCTGCACCCGCCCAGCAGCGGGGCCAGCAGCAGGGCCAGCATCAGCACAGGCAGGCGGGGGGGCATTGCGGGCACGGGGGCGGTCCTCGGGCTGGCGCGGCTCAGGTGGCGGCGGCGCGGGCTCGTGCTAGCATGTTCGTGTCCGGCGCGCCAACGCGGCGCCGCCATGGAGCGAGGACGAGACGGTGCTGGGCTTTCTGCGACGCCGCCGCCATGAACGGGCGGGCCATGAACTTTACTGCATTGCCGTCGCCGCGGCGCGACAGGAATGGTTCTATCGCGCGCTGACCGTGCCCGACACGCTGGACGGGCGCTTCGACCTGGTCGGGCTGCATGCCTGGCTGCTGATCCGCCGGCTGACCGCGCTGCCGTCGCCCGGCCCGCAGGTGGCCCAGGCGGTGTTCGACGCCATGTTCGCCGACATGGACATCAACCTGCGCGAAATGGGGGTCAGCGACCTGACCGTGGGCCGACGCGTGCGGGCCATGTGGGAGGCGTTCCACGGCCGCGCCACCGCCTACGAGGCGGCGCTGGGCGATCCGGCCGCGCTGGCCGCGGCGCTGGCGCGCAATGTCTGGCGCGACGCCGCCCCGCCGGGTGCTGCCGAACGCCTGGCGGCCCATGTCCGCGACCAGGCCGCGGCGGTGGAGGCATTGGCGCCCGCCGACCTGCTGTCCGGCCAGGCCGGCTTTGCCGCGCCGGCGCCGGTGGCGGCATGAGCGAGCCCGAACTGCCGCACCCGCTGCCGATCACCCAGATCGGCGCCGGCGGCACGCTGCGCGAGGTGGTGGCGGGGCCGCAGGAGTTGCTGGCCATCGCCGCCCGGCTGGGGATTCCGGCGGTGGCGGCGCTGTCGGTGCGCTTTCGCCTGTCGCCGCCGCACGGCAGCACGATCCGCGCCGAGGGCGAACTGCGCGCCCGCGTCATCCAGGAGTGCATCGTCACCGCCGAGCCGTTCGAGGCCGAGCTGGTCGAGTCCTTCCGGATCCGCTTCGTGCCGGAGGCCGACATCGCCGGGGAGGACGCGCCGATCGACCTCGATTCGGATGACGAGCTGCCCTATCGCGGCGGCATCCTGGAACTGGGCGAGGCGGCGGTGGAGCAGCTTGCCCTGGCGCTGGATCCCTATCCGCGGCTGCCGGGCGCGACGCTGCCGTTCGCCGGCGATGCCGAGGACGCGCCCGAGCATCCCTTCGCCGCCCTGGCCCGCAAGGCGGGCTCCACCTAGGATGCGCCCCATGACAAGGCGCGACTTGCGGGGGGGCGGAGCCTCTGCTAGACCGCGCGGCTCGCGTTACCTACCTCTTGTGAACGCATCCGCTGACCGGCCTTCGATGGAATGTTCCGTCGGGGCCCGGCGGATCGTCACGCTGACCGGAGCTGCGTTGCCCCATGGCCGTACCGAAGAAGAAATCCTCGCCCTCGCGCATCGGCATGCGCCGCAGCCATCACGCGCTGAGCGTGCCGGCGCATACCGAGTGCTCGAACTGCGGCGAGCTGAAGCGGCCGCACCATGTGTGCAGCCATTGCGGCCACTACGACGGCCGCGAGGTGTCGGTGGCTGGCCGCGCCCTGAAGGGCACTGTCCGCGCCTGAGCCGGGCGGTGCGGATGTCGCACCGGCACGCATCCGACGGGGGTGCCCAGGCATGAGCACCGATTTCACCCTGGCGATCGATGCGATGGGCGGCGACAATGCGCCCGACGTGATCGTGGAGGGCGTGGACATCGCCGCCGAGCGCCACCCCGGCGCGCGCTTTCTGCTGGTCGGCGACGAGGCCCGGTTGCTGCCGTTGCTGGCGCGGTTCAAGCGTGCGCAGGCGCTCTGCACCCTGCGCCATGCCCCCGATGTCATCAGCGGCGACATGAAGCCGACCGCGGCGCTGCGGTTGCGCAGTGCGTCGATGCGGGTGGCGATCGATGCGGTCGCCAAGCAGGAAGCCTCCGGCGTGGTCTCGGCCGGCAATACCGGTGCGCTGCTGGCGCTGGCCAAGATCGTGATCAAGACCCTGCCCGGCATCGATCGCCCGGCGATGGCGGCGATCGGCCCCTCGGCGCGCGGCGACGTGGTGATGCTGGACCTGGGCGCCAACGTGCTCTGTGACACCCGCAACCTGGTGGAATTCGCGGTGATGGGCGATGTGTTCGCCCGCACCGTGCTGGGCCTGACCGCGCCCACGATCGGCCTGCTGAACGTGGGCTCCGAGGAGCTGAAGGGCAGCGACACGCTGCGCCTGGCCGCCGAGACGCTGCGCGCCAGCCATCTCGGCGCGCAGTTCCACGGCTTTGTCGAGGGCCATGACATCGCCGGCGGCACCACCGACATCATCGTCACCGACGGCTTCACCGGCAATGTCGCGCTGAAGACCGGCGAGGGCGCGCTGAAGCTGATGGGCGGCATGCTGCGCCAGGTGTTCTCCGCCTCGCTGCTGGCCAAGCTGGGCTATCTGCTGGTGCGCCCGGGGCTGGAGCGGCTGCGCGAATGGCTTGATCCGCGGCGCTACAACGGGGCGGTGATGCTGGGCCTGTCCGGTGTCGTGGTGAAATCGCATGGCGGAACCGACGCGCAG
>JBIPLY010000043.1:0-15234 GCA_044369385.1 Acetobacteraceae bacterium
TCCCCGTCCCCGCAAAAGACGACAGCGATGACGAGATGACGGGTTGATTGCAGCCGACGCCCGGGCTATTCCCTCCGCCACCAACCCGGCCCCCACGGCCGGCGATGCCCCCCCGGCCACAGGCCGGCGTTGCCCAGGTAGCTCAGTTGGTAGAGCATGCGACTGAAAATCGCAGTGTCGGTGGTTCGATTCCGCCCCTGGGCACCATTGCCCCCCGCCGCACCACCCGCGCTCAGAACGCCAGCAGCCAGATCCCCTGGACGAGATAGACGGTCGCGATCGCGGTGATCACCCGGTCGGCCCAGACCCGGAACTGCCGCTCCGTCATCGCCTCCAGGATCCGCCGCGCCAGCGTCGTGCCGGCCATCGACGCGGCGATCGCAACCCCCAGCATCACCGGGTCCAGCGCCGCCGCATCGGCCACCAGCACCCCGAAATAGACCAGCTTCGAGAGGTGCCCGGCCACCTGGCACACCGCCTTGGTCGCCACGATCTGCCGCCGCTCCATCCCGCCGCCCAGGAAGAACGTGTCCAGCAGCGGGCCGGACACGCCGCTGACCAGCATCAGCGACATGCACACCCCGCCCATCGCCACGCCATGCCCGGGGTTCAGCGGATCGGGCTTGATCCGCGCCGGCAGCAGCCGGAACAGGAACGGCGTCAGCCCCAGCATCATCAGCGCCACCGCCTTGTCCGGCACCCAGCGGAACACGCTCCACAGCCCCAGCGCCGCGCAATTGCCGATCAGGAAGAACAGCACCGGCCGCCACCTGATATGCTTGTGCCACAGCACCGCGCGCCAGGCGTTCGATGCCATCTGCGTCACCGCATGCAGCGCCATCGCCGCCGGCAGCGGCAGCACCGCCAGCAGCACGCCCATCAGGATCATGCCGCCGGCCATGCCGAAAATGCCCGACAGGAACGCGGTTCCCAGCATCACCGCGCCCAGACCGGCGATCATCGCAATCGGCATGTCGTCCCGCTCCGCTCCGCGCCACGCCGCCTTCCTGCGCCGCCCGGCCCGCCGTGGCAAGCGCCCCCCCCTTGCCGCGCGGCACGGACGTTGCGTATCCAGGGGCTGCAACGACCGCGGAAAGCCCCACGCCATGCGCAAGACCCTGCTCGCCCTCGCCCTGCTGCTCGCTGCGGCCGCGCCGGCCGGGGCCGCCATCTCCATCCTCTACCGCGCCGGCGCGTGGGAGGCCTTCGGCGGCACCACCGATCGCGGCCAGCCGGTCTGCGGCATGTCCACCTCCGGCGAGGGCATGTGGTTCGGCGTCAAGTATTTCAAGGACGACGAAGGCTTCACCGTGCAGCTCAGCAGCAGCGATTGGCAGGTCAAGAAGGGCGAGGAAGTCCGCATGACCATGCGCTTCGACCGCCTCTCGCCCTGGTCCGGCACCGCCACCGGCTTCGTCATGAGCGACGGCGACGCGGCGCTGGAGCTGGAGATCCCCGTCGCCCGCCTCGCCACCTGGCTGCGCGAGTTCCGCGGCGCAAACCGGCTGCTGGTCGGCTTCCCCGATGCGCCGGATGTCGATGACTGGACCGTCAGCCTGGCCGGCACCACGGCCGTGTCAGACCGGATGGTCGCCTGCATCAACCGGATGTAGGCCGCCTGATCGATCAGGCCAATCTCGGTCAGCCGATCCGCACCGCCGCCGCCCGCCGCTCGCGCATCCCGTCCTCCATCGTGCGCGGATAGCGCAGCGGCAGCGCCGAGACCGCGTCCAGCTTCGCGCGCGCCGCTTCCGGCAGCCGCCAGCCGACGGATTGCAGCGTCTCCTCGATCTGCTCCTGGGTCCGCGCGCCGACGATGGCGGAGGTGACGAAGCCCTGGTCCAGCACCCAGCGCAGCGCCACCTGCGCCGGCGCCCGGCCCAGCTCGGCCGACACCTCCAGCAGCGTGGCCAGTACATTGGCGTGGTCGGGATGGAAGAAGCGCATCGGGAACGCCCAGCCCTCCTCGCTGCGCGATCCGCTCGCCCGGTCCTGGCCCGGCTGGTA
Organism: Acetobacteraceae bacterium; assembly: GCA_044369385.1. Taxonomy (GTDB): domain Bacteria; phylum Pseudomonadota; class Alphaproteobacteria; order Acetobacterales; family Acetobacteraceae; genus CAMDGX01. The sequence goes on from JBIPLY010000043.1 coordinate 2,008, forward strand.
CTTGCCGGTCAGATAGCCGCCGGCCAGCGGCGACCACACCACCACGCCCAGCCCCTTGGTCTCGCAGACCGGCACGATCTCCTGCTCGATATCGCGCACCGCCAGGGAATACTGCGGCTGGTAGCACTCGAAGCGTGAAAGCCCGCGGCTGTCCGCGGTCCACAGCGCCTCCATCAGCCGCCACGCCTCGTAGTTGGAGACCCCGGCGTAGCGAACCTTGCCCTGCCGCACCAGGTCGTCCAGCGCCCGGACGGACTCCTCCAGCGGCGTCTCGTGGTCGACGTGATGCAAGTAGTAGATGTCCAGATGGTCGGTCCCCAGCCGGCGCAGGCTGTCTTCGACCGCGGTCATGATATGCGCCCGCGAGGCGCCGGAATCGTTCGGCCCGTCGCCCACCGGATTGAACACCTTGCTGGCCAGCACCACCCGCCGCCGGCGCCCTTTCAGCAGCCCGCCCAGCATGCTCTCGCTCTCGCCGGCATTGTACGAATTGGCGGTGTCGAGGAAGTTCACCCCGGCATCCAGGCAGGCATCCAGGATCCGCCCCGCCTCGCCCTCATCCGCGCCATGCCCGAACGTCATCGTGCCGAGGCAGATTTCCGACACTTTCAGCCCGCTGCGGCCCATGCGCCGATAGTCCATGTTCCGCACTCCCGGATAGGTTCGGATGCAAACTAGCCGCGCCGGGGCGGGTTCCTCAAGCCGCGCGCATCCCGCCCCCCGCGCGGCACTTACGCCGCGCGCATCTCGCCGAGAAACCGGTCGACCTCCGCGCGCAGCCGCTCGCTGCTGCCGGACAGCGATCCGGCCGAAGCCAGCACCTGGCTCGACGCCGCCGCGGTGTGCTGGGTGGCCTGGCTCACGCCGCCGATATTCTCGGAGACCTCGCGCGTGCCGCCGGCGGCCTGCTCGACATTGCGGGCGATCTCCTGGGTGGCGCTGCCCTGCTCCTCCACCGCGGCCGCGATCGCCGCGGCCGTGGTGCTGACGCGGCCGACCTGTTCGGTGATGCCCTGGATCGAGGCGGCGGACTGGCGCGTCGCCTCCTGGATCGCGCGGATCTGGGAGCCGATCTCATCGGTGGCGCGCGCGGTCTGGCTGGCCAGCGCCTTGACCTCGCTGGCCACCACGGCAAAGCCCTTGCCGGCATCGCCCGCGCGGGCCGCCTCGATGGTGGCGTTCAGCGCCAGCAGGTTGGTCTGCCCGGCGATCGCATTGATCATGCCCACCACCTCGCCGATCTTCTGCGCCGCCTCCGACAGGCCGCGCACCGTCGCGTTGGTGGTCTCCGCCTCGGCGACCACCTCGCCGACCAGCCGCGCCGAATGGCTCACCTGCTCGCCGATCTCGCGGATCGAGGCCGCCAGCTCCTCGGTCGCCGCGGCCACCGTCTGCACGTTCTGCGTCGTCTGTTCCGAGGCCGCGGCGACGGCCGCGGTCTGGCGCGTCGTCTCGGCGGCCGTGCCGCTCATCGCCTCGGCGGTGGACTGCAGCTCCGTCGCCTCGGCCGACACCGCGGCCACCAGCTCGGCCACGCGCCCCTCGAAGGCCAGCACCGCCGCCTCGCGCCGCGTCGCCCGCTCGGCGCGTGCCGCCTGTTGCTGCGCCTGCTCCTCGGTCATCCGCGCCGCGGCAGCCAGGCCGTCGCGGAACACCGCCATCGAGCCGGCCATCTGGCCCACCTCGTCGCGCCGCCCGACGGCCGGGATCGCGGTGTCCAGCTTGCCGCCCGCCAGCGCATCCATCGCCGCGGACATCGCCCCGATCGGCCGGGCCAGGCTGCGCACCAGCACCAGCCCCGCCGCCACCGCCAGCGACGCCGCCAGGCCCAGCGCCACCAGCATCAGCCACACCGTCTGCCCGGCAATCACCTCGGCGTCGCGCCCCTGGTCGGTCGCGCCCTGCATGTTCAGCGCCACCAGGCGGTCGAGCTGCGCGGTGGCCTGTTCGAACGGCGCGCGCGCCGGGCCGGTGAAGACCTTGGTGGCCTCCGCGGTCCGCATCTGGCGCACCAGGGCCGCCATCTCGCCGGCTGCCTTCTCATAGCCCTCCCAGTGCCGCGCGAAGCTGTCATAGATCTCCCGCTCCGCCGGCAAGGAGATCAGCTTCTCATAGGCCGCCCGGGCCGCGCGCATGCTCGCATTGGCGGCATCGATCGCCGTCTGTGCCGCGGCCTGTTCCTCGGGGGTCGCCGCCAACAGCAGCAGCCCGGCGGCGATGCGCCGATCCCCGGCGGCGATGTTGATCGCCGCGGCCTGGTGCACGCTGGGCAGCCAGTTGCGCACCAGTTCCCGCCCGTCCTCCACCACCGCGCCCATGCGCTGGTTCATGAACAGCCCCATCGCGGCCATGCTGGCCAGCACCAGGCCGAAGGCGATGGCGATCTTGGTGGCGATGCGCAGATTGGCGAAAAACGTCATGGCGAGCCGGCTCCGTGATACGATGCCGCGGGTTCAAGCACGCGGCTCGTCAGCAAGCGGTTAACGCCGCCCGCGCCCCGCGCATGCCGGCGCGCGGCCAAGCCGGACGTTGACAACCGCCCCGCCCCGTCATCGACTGCGTCGGGGAAAGGGAGCGTGCCCGGATGACCGACATGGCCGACGTGGTGATCATCGGCGCCGGCGCTTCGGGCGGGGCGGCGGCGTACAGCCTGGCCGACACGAAGATGCGCATCGTCTGCCTGGAACAGGGCGACTGGATGAACCCGGCCGAGTACCCCGCCGCCGGGCGCGACTGGGAAGCCCGGCAGATGGGCGACTTCGCCATCTCGCCGAATCGCCGCGCCAGGGCCACGGATTACCCGATCAACGAGGACAACTCGCCGATCCTGGTCGGCAACTTCAACGGCGTCGGCGGCGGCACCGTGCTCTATGCCGGGCACTTCCCGCGCTTCCACCCCTCCGATTTCCGGGTGCGCTCGCTGGACGGCATCGCCGATGACTGGCCGATCGACTACGCCACGCTGGCGCCGTTCTACGACGAGTCGGACCGCATCACCGGCGTCTCCGGCCTGCGCGGCGACCCCGCCTATCCCGCCCACGCCCCGCAGATGGCGCCCTTGCCGCTCGGCCGCTCCGGCGAGATCATCGCGGGGGCCATCAACAAGCTCGGCTGGCACTGGTGGCCATCGGACAGCGCGATCGCCAGCGAGGATTACGAAGGCCGCGCCCGCTGCATCAACCTGGCGCACTGCACCTCCGGCTGCGCCCAGGGGGCCAAGGCCAGCACCGACATCACCTTCTGGCCGCACGCCATCCGCGCCGGGGTCGAGCTGCGCACCCGCGCCCGCGTCCGCGAAGTCACCCTCGGCGCGGACGGCATGGCCAACGGCGTGATCTACTACGATGCCGATGGGAAGGAATGCTTCATCGGCGCGCACGTCGTCATCATGGCCTGCAACGCCATCGGCACGTCGCGGATCATGCTGAACTCGAAGTCCGAGCGTTTCCCGAACGGCATCGCCAATTCATCGGGCCTGGTCGGCCGCAACCTGATGTTCCACCCCTATGCCGCGATCTTCGGCTATTTCGACGAAGCAACCGATGGCTGGCGCGGCCCGGGCAACATGATGTGGAGCCAGGAATTCTACGAAACCGACCTGTCCCGCGGATTCGCCCGCGGCTACACCTTCGAGATGGTGCGCGGCCAGAACCCGATCATGTCCGCGGCCATCGGCATGTCCGCCGGCCTGGTGCCCTGGGGCGGCGGCCACCACGAAGCCCTGCGCAAACTCGCCGGCCGCCGCACCGGCATGGTGGCGATCTGCGAGGACCTGCCCGAAGCCCATAACCGCGTCACCCTGGACCCCACCCTGCGCGACAGCCACGGCATCCCGGCGCCGAAGATCGACTACACGCTGTCGGAAAACTCCCGCCGCATGCTCGATCATGCGGTGGCCCGCGGCACCGACATCCTGACCGCCGCCGGCGCGCGCCACATCATGACCGAGGCGCCGATCCGCACCAACGGCGTGCACATGATGGGCACCGCGCGCATGGGCACCGATCCCGCCCGCAGCGTGGTCAACGCATGGGGCCGCGCGCATGACGTGAAGAACCTGTTCGTCGTCGACGGCAGCATCTTCGTCACCTCCGCCGGGGTGAACCCGACCCGCACCATCCAGGCGCTGTCGCTCTATGTCTGCGACCAGATCAAGCAGCGCATCGGCGAGCTGTTCGACTGAGCGATGACGAGGAAAGACAAGTTGCACATGGAGACGGAGAGGCGGAGAGACAGCGGGATGCTCTTCGTCTCTCCGTCTCCATGTGCCCCCTTGCCTGCGGACGCCGCGTCATGACCGAGCCGGTCGACATCCTGATCATCGGCGCCGGCGCCTCCGGGGCCGCCTTCGCCTGGTCGATGGCCGAGACGCGCATGCGCATCGTCTGCCTGGAACAGGGCGACTGGCAGACCCCGTCCACCTACCCGGCGACGCGGCGCGATGCGGAGGCGCGCGACGGGGGAAACTGGGCGATCTCGCCCAACCGCCGCGCCCGCGCCACCGACTATCCGATCAACGAGGACGACAGCTGCATCAAGGTCGCCAATTTCAACGGCGTCGGCGGCGGCACGGTGCTGTTCGGCGCCCATACCCCGCGCTTCCACCCCTCCGATTTCCGGGTGAAGTCGCTGGACGGCATCGCCGATGACTGGCCGATCGACTACGCCACGCTGGCACCGTTCTACGACCTCAACGACCGCATGATGGGCATCTCGGGCCTCGCCGGCGATCCCGCCTATCCCGCCAAGACCGTGCCGATGCCACCGCTGCCGATGGGCCGCGCCAGCGAGACCGTCGGGCGCGGCTTCAACAGGCTCGGCTGGCACTGGTGGCCCAGCGACAGCACCATCGCCTCGACCGAGTACGAGGGCCGGCCGGCCTGCATAAATCTCGGCCTGTGCACCGCCGGCTGCGCGCAGGGGGCGAAGGGCAGCGCCGACATCACCTATTGGCCGCAGGCAATCCGCGCCGGGGTGGAGTTGCGCACCCGCTGCCGGGTGCGCGAGATCACGCTGGACGACGCCGGCATGGCCAATGGCGCAATCTACTACGACGCGCACGGCGCCGAGCATTTCCAGCCCGCCCACCTGGTGGTGCTGGCCAGCAACGGCATCGGCACCCCGCGCCTGTTGCTGAACTCGAAATCCGCGCGCTTCCCGAACGGCCTGGCCAACAGCTCCGGCCAGGTCGGCCGCAACCTGATGTTCCATCCCTATGTCAGCATCTTCGGCTGGTTCCACGACGAGCTGGACGGCGAGCGCGGCCCGGACAACGCGATGTGGAGCCACGAATTCTACGAAACCGACCCGACGAGAGGCTTCCTGCGCGGCTTCATCTGGGAGTTCAGCCGCGGCAGTGGCACGGCGGCCACCGCCATCGACGGCGTGGAAGCGGGCTATATCCCCTGGGGGCCAGGCCACCACGCCGCCTATCGCCGCCGCCACCGCCGCGGCACCGGGCTGTGCGCGATCCTGGAAGACCTGCCCGACCCGGAGAACCGCGTCACCCTCGATCCGGTGCTCAAGGACGGCAACGGCATCCCCGCCCCGCGGATCGCCTATCGGCTCAGCGAGAACTCCCGCCGCATGGTCGATTTCGCCATCGCCCGCGGCACCGAGGTGCTGCGCGCCGCCGGCGCCTATGAGGTGGAAAGCGAGGGCCCCCTGCCCTATGGCGGCTGGCACCTGATGGGCACGGCGCGCATGGGGCGCGATCCGAAGACCTCGGTGGTCAACGAATGGGGCCGCAGCCACGATGTCCGGAACCTGTTCATCATCGACGGCAGCCTGTTCGTCACCTCCGCCGGCGTGAACCCCACGCCCACCATCCAGGCGCTGGCGCTCTACATCGCCGACGAAATCAAGCGCCGCCTCGACACGCTGTTCGATTGAGCCATGAAGAAAGAGGGAAAATTGCACATGAAGACGAAGAGACGAAGAGAGTCGCACCTTCTCTGCGTCTCTTCGCCTCCATGTGAAATCTTGCTGCTGCGCAGGCGCCCATGACCGACGATATCGCCGACATCCTGATCATCGGCGCCGGCGCCTCGGGTGCCGCCTTCGCCTGGTCGATGGCGGACACCAGGATGCGCATCGTCTGCCTGGAACAGGGCGGCTGGGTGAACCCGGCCGAATACCCCTCCACCGGCCGCGACTGGGAGGCCCGCGCCCAGGGCGACTGGTCGCCCAGCCCGAACCGCCGCAACCGGCCGGAAGACTACCCGATCAACGACGACGCCTCGCCGATCAAGGTGGTCAACTTCAACGGCGTCGGCGGCGGCACGGTGATGTACACGGCGCATTGGCCGCGCCTGCACCCGTCGGACTTCAAGACCAGAACCCTGGACGGCGTCGGCGAGGACTGGCCGATCGATTACGCCACCCTGGCGCCGTATTACGACCTGAACGACCGCATGATGGGCGTCTCCGGCCTGGCGGGCGACCCCGCCTACCCGCCCGGCAAATCCCCGCCAATGCCGCCCTTGCCGCTCGGCCGCTCCGGCGCGCTCTGGGCGGATGCGTTCAACCGGCTCGGCTGGCACTGGTGGCCGTCGGATGCCACCATCGCCACCCAGGACTACGAAGGCCGGGCGAAATGCATCAATCTCGGCCATTGCACCCCCGGCTGCGCGCAGGGCGCCAAGGCCAGCACCGACATCACCTATTGGCCCGCCGCCATCCGCGCCGGGGTGGAGCTGCGCACCCATTGCCGGGTCAAGCGCATCACCACCGGCGATGACGGCATGGCCAGCGGCGTCGAGTATTACGACGCCGCCGGAAAACTCTGCTTCCAGGCCGCGCATGTGGTGGTGCTGGCCGCCAACGGCGTCGGCACCCCGCGCCTGCTGCTGAACTCGAAATCCGAGCGCCACCCCAACGGCCTGGCCAATTCCTCGGACCAGGTCGGCCGCAACCTGATGTTCCATCCCTATATCCAGACCTACGGCTACGTCCCCGACGAGATCGACGGCAATCGCGGCCCGCCGCTGAACCTGTGGAGCCACGAATTCTACGAGACCGACCCCGCCCGCGACTTCAAGCGCGGCTACATGTTCCAGATCGGCCGCGGCAACGGCCCGATCGCCGAGGCCATCGCCAGCCACGAGCATGGCCGCCTGCCCTGGGGCGCCGCGCACCATGCGATCTACCGCAAGCTGGTCTACCGCCGCCTCAACCTCTCCGTGGTGGTCGATGACCTGCCGGAGGCGCACAACCGCGTCACCCTCGATCCGGTGCTGACCGACAGCCACGGCATCCCGGCGCCGAAAGTGGAATACACCGTCGGCGAGAACAGCCGCCGCATGATCGAGCACGGCGTGGCCAACGCGAAGCGCGTGCTGGCGCTGATCGGCGCGCGGGACATCGCGGTGCAGAACCCGATCGTCTTCGGCGGATGGCACAATCTCGGCACCGCGCGCATGGGCGAGGATCCCGCCACCTCCGTGGTCAATGGCTGGGGCCGCGCGCATGACGTGCGCAACCTGTTCATCATCGACGGCGCGATCTTCGCCTCCGCCGGCGCGGTGAACCCGACCTCCACCATCCAGGCCATGGCGCTCTACATCGCGGACGCGATGAAGCAGCGACTGGCCAATCTGTTCGATTGAGTCGATGAAGCAAGAAAACAATTTTCACATGGAGACGGAGAGGCGAAGAGGCGCACCACCCCTCTTCGTCTCTCCGCCTCCATGTGAACCTTTCCTTTCGGATGCCGCAAGATGACCGAACCCGCCGACATCCTGATCATTGGCGCCGGTGCCTCCGCCGCCGCCTTCGCCTGGTCGATGGCCGACACGAAGATGCGCATCATCTGCCTGGAACAGGGCGGCTGGACCAAGCCCACCGACTACCCCGCCAATGGCCGCGACTGGGAGGCCCGCGTCACCACCGATTTCTCCCCCAACCCGAACCGCCGCGGCCGGCCCGAGGACTATCCGATCAACGACGACGCCTCGCCGATCAAGATCATGAACTTCAACGGCGTCGGCGGCGGCACCATCATGTACACGGCGCATTTCCCGCGCCTGCACCCGTCGGATTTCCGCACCCGCACGCTGGACGGCGTCGGCGCCGACTGGCCGATCTCCTATGACCAGCTCGCCCCGTTCTATGCCGAGAACGACCGCATGACCGGCGTCTCCGGCCTGGAAGGCGACCCCGCCTATCCCGCGGGCAAGACGCCGCAGATGCCGCCGCACGCGCTGGGCCGCTCGGGCCTGGTCTGGGGCAAGGCGCTGAACGAATTGGGCTGGCACTGGTGGCCGGCGGACAACACCGCGGCGACCGAGGAGTACAACGGCCGCGCGAAATGCATCAACCTGGCCCATTGCACCCCCGGCTGCGCGCAGGGGGCGAAGGCCAGCACCGACATCACCTATTGGCCCGAAGCCATCCGCGCCGGGGTGGAGCTGCGCACCCATTGCCGCGTGAAGCGCATCACCACCGGCGAAGACGGCCTGGCCACCGGCGCCGAATACTACGATGCCGACGGCAAGCTGTGCTTCCAGCCCGCCCATGTCGTCGTCGTCGCCTGCAACGGCATCGGCACCCCGCGCCTGCTGCTCGCCTCGGCCAGCGCGCAGCACCCCAACGGCCTGGCCAATTCCTCGGACCAGGTCGGGCGCAACCTGATGCTGCACCCCTATGTCTCGGTCTACGGCTATGTCGACCACGAGATCGACGGCAATCGCGGCCCGCCGCTGAGCCTGTGGAGCCACGAGTTCTACGAAACCGATCCCGCCCGCGACTTCAAGCGCGGCTACATCTTCCAGATCAACCGCGGCGTCGGCCCGGTCACCGAGGCGACCACCAGCTTCGACGCCGGCCGCCTGCCCTGGGGCGGCGACCACCACGCGGTGATGCGCCGCCTGCATTACCGCCGGCTGGGCCTGTCGCTGGTCACCGACGACCTGCCGGAGGCGCATAACCGCGTCACGCTCGATCCGGTTCTCAAGGACAGCCACGGCATCCCGGCCCCCCGGATCGACTACACCATCGGCGAAAACACCCATCGCATGATCGCCCACGGCATCGAGAAGGCCAGCCTGCTGCTGGCCACCGCCGGCGCCACGGACATCTCGACCGTGAACCCGATCGCGCTGTCCGGCTGGCACAACCTCGGCACCGCGCGCATGGGCTTCGATCCCGCCACCTCCGTGGTCAACGAATGGGGCCGCAGCCACGACGTGAAGAACCTGTTCGTCATCGACGGCTCGCTGTTCGCCTCGGCCGGCGGCGTGAACCCCACCTGCACCATCCAGGCCCTGGCGCTCTACGTCGCGGATGCGATGAAGCAGCGCCTGGCCAATCTGTTCGATTGAGCATCATGACCGATCCCGTCGACGTCCTGATCATCGGGTCCGGCGCCTCCGGGGCCGCCTTCGCCTGGTCGATGGCGGACACGAAGATGCGCATCGTCTGCCTGGAACAGGGCGACTGGGTGAAACCCACCGACTACCCCGCCAACGGCCGCGACTACGAAGCCCGGCGCTACGGCGATGCCGACATCATGGCCAACCGCCGCGGCCTGCCGGCGGATTATCCGATCAACGACGCCAACTCGATCGTCAAGATCGCCACCTACAACGCCGTCGGCGGCGGCACGGTGCATTACGCCGCCCATTTCCCCCGCCTGCACCCCAGCGACTTCCGGGTGAGATCCCTCGATGGCGTCGCCGATGACTGGCCGATCAGTTACGCCGCCCTGGAGCCCTTTTACGCGCAGAACGACCAGGTGATGGGCGTCGCCGGCCTGCCCGGCGATCCCGCCTTCCCGAACCATGCCCCGCCCTTGCCCCCCGTTCCGCTCGGCCGCGCCGGCACCGCGGCGGCCCAGGCGATGAACCGGCTCGGCTGGCACTGGTGGCCGTCCGATGCCGCCATCGCCACCGTCGCGCATGACGGCCGCGCCGCTTGCATCAATCTCGGCCACTGCCTGCCGGGCTGCGCCATCGGCGCGAAGGGCAGCACCGACATCACCTATTGGCCGATGGCGATCCGCGCCGGGGTGGAGCTGCGCACCAACTGCCGGGTGCGGGAGATCACCATCGGCCCGGACGGCATGGCGACCGGGGCCATCTACTACGACCGCGACGGGCGGGAGGTGTTCCAGCCCGCCCATATCGTGGTGATGGCCGCCAACGGCATCGGCACCCCGCGCCTGCTGCTGAACTCCGTCTCCGGCCGGTTCCCGAACGGGCTGGCCAATTCCTCCGGCCTGGTCGGGCGCAACCTGATGCTGCACCCCTGGCCGGTCATCCAGGGCTGGGTCGATGCCGAGATGGACGGCCAGCGCGGCCCGGTGGTCTCGATCTGGTCCAAGCAGTTCTACGAAACCGACCCCGCCCGCGGCTTCACCCGCGGCTACATGCTGCAATTCGGCCGCGGCCCCGGCCCGGTCGGCGAGGCGATGTCCGGCGTCGAATCCGGCCGCATCCCCTGGGGCGCGGACCACCACCAGGCCATGCGCCGCTTCGCCCATCACCGCTTCCATGTCGGGGTGGCCTGCGATGACCTGCCGGAGGCGCACAACCGCATCACGCTCGATCCGCTGCTGAAGGACGCGCACGGCATCCCCGCGCCGCGCATCGATTACACCCTGTCCGCCAACACCCGTGCCATGATGGAGCACGGCATCGCCCGCGGGCATGAGATCATGCGCGAAGCCGGCGCCCACACCATCTCCTGCTCGCGCGAGGTGCTGAACTACCCCGGCCACCTGCTGGGCACCGCGCGCATGGGCACCGATCCGGAACGCAGCGTGGTCAACGCATGGGGCCGCAGCCACGACGTGAAGAACCTGTTCATCATCGACGGCAGCGTCTTCGTCACCGGCGGCGGCGTGAATCCCACTTCCACCATCCAGGCCGTTGCGCTCTACATAGCGCAGCAGATGAAGCAGCGGCTCGCCACGCTGTTCGATTGAGGAAACAAGATGCCCCAACTGGAACCCGCCGACGTTCTCATCATCGGCTCCGGCGCCTCCGGGGCCGCGGTCGCCTACAGCCTGGCCGAGACGAAGATGCGCATCGTCTGCCTGGAACAGGGCGATTGGCAGAACCCGGCCAACTACCCCTCCACCGGCCGCGACTGGGAAGCCCGCCAGTTCGCTGACATGGCAACCTCGCCGAACCGGCGCGGGCTGTGGTCGGACTATCCGGTCAATGACGACAACTCGCCGATCAAGGTGCTGAACTTCAACGCCGTCGGCGGCAGCACCATCCTCTATGCCGCGCATTACCCGCGCCTGCACCCGAGCGATTTCAAGGTGAAGTCGCTGGACGGCGTCGCCGATGACTGGCCGGTGGATTACGCCACGCTGGAGCCCTTCTTCGCCGAGAACGACCGCATCACCGGCGTCTCCGGCATGGCGGGCGACCCCGCCTATCCGCCGCAGAAGACGCCACCGATGGAACCGCTGCCGATGGGCCGCTCCGGGCGCATGCTCGGCGAGGCGATGAACCGGCTCGGCTGGCACTGGTGGCCCAGCGACTGCGCGGTGACCACGCGGGAATACGAGGGCCGCGCGCCCTGCATCAACCTGGGCCACTGCATCGCCGGCTGCGCGCAGGGGGCAAAGGCCAGCACGGACATCACCTATTGGCCGCACGCCATCCGCGCCGGCGTGGAGCTGCGCACCCGCTCGCGCGTGCGCGAGATCACCGTCGATCCCGCCACCGGCATGGCCAACGGCGCGATCTACTATGACAAGGACGGCGTGGAGCAGTTCCAGCCCGCCCATGTCGTGGTGATGGCCGCCAACGGCATCGGCACCGCGCGCCTGCTGCTGAACTCGAAATCCGAGCGCTTCCCGACCGGCCTGGCCAATTCCTCGGATCAGGTCGGCCGCAACCTGATGTTCCACCCCTATGCCAGCATCTGGGGCTATTTCAACGAGGAGACGGATGGCAACCGCGGCCCGCCGCTGTCGCTGTGGAGCCACGAATTCTACGAATCCGACCCCTCGCGGGGCTTCGTGCGCGGCTATTCCTGGCAGTACGGCCGCGGCGTCGGCGCCATCCTGGAAGCCCAGCAATCGATGGCCACCGGCCGCCTGCCCTGGGGTCCCGGCCACCACGCCATGTACCGCAAGCTGCACAACCACCGCATGAACATCGCCGCGATCTGCGAGGACCTGCCGGAGGCGCACAACCGCGTCACCCTCGATCCGGTGCTGAAGGACAGCCACGGCATCCCCTCGCCGAAGATCGACTACACGCTGTCGGAGAACTCGAACCGCATGCTCGACCACGCCATCGCGCGCGCCACCGAGGCGTTGCGCGAGGCCGGCGCCTGGGATATCGGCGTCGAGCGCCCGATCCTGAACGGCGGCTGGCACCTGCTCGGCACCGCGCGCATGGGCGAGGACCCCACGCGCTCGGTGGTCAACGGCTGGGGCCGCGCCCATGACGTGAAGAACCTGTTCATCGTCGACGGCTCGATCTTCACCACCTCCGGCGGCGTCAACCCCACCTCCACCATCCAGGCACTCGCGCTCTACATCGCCGACCAGATGAAGCAGCGCCTGGCCACCCTGTTCGACTGAGGAACCCTGGCATGTCCAACACCGTCGCCAATCCCGCCCCGTCCTGGGGCGATCCGAACCTGACCGACGCGGAAAAGCGCACGCTCGCCGCCATGTGCGCCCGGATGATCCCGGCCAGCGCCGAATACAAGGTGCCCGGCGCCGACGATCCGCTGATCCAGGCCGATATCGCCAAGAGCATCGCGCGCGACGCGACCTCGGTCCACAACACCCTGGCGCTGCTGGAAAAACTCGCCGGCGGCGACCTGGCCGCCCTGCCCGAGGCCAGGCAGGACGAAATCTGCGCCGCGCTGCGCGAACAGGGCGGCATGGACCTGACGCTGACCACGCGCATCGTGCTGCAATGCTATTACCGCGACGACCGGGTGATGATCTCCCTGGGCATGGAGCCGCGCCCGCCCTTCCCGAAAGGGCACACCCTGCCGCAGGGGGATTGGTCGCTGCTCGATCCCGTGCGGGCGCGGGGGAAGATCTGGCGGGACGCGTAGGAAGAAAGCGGTTCTTTTTTGAAAAAAAGAACCAAAAAACTTTTCCCCATTGGCACCCGTCTTCCCCGGGGCGGCCGGATGCCAATGGATAAAGTTTTTTTGCTTCTTTTTGTTCACAAAAAGAAGATTCTTTCTTCCTAAGAAAAAAACCCTTGACGCTCCGCTGCGGTTAGCATATATTTCTAACTATGCAGC
>JBIPLY010000329.1:0-4971 GCA_044369385.1 Acetobacteraceae bacterium
CATCCCGTCCCACACTGAAAGCTCGGTCGCCACCCCCGCCGCCGCCAGCCGCCGCGCATAGGCGATCCCCTCGTCGCGCAGCACATCGTACTCCGCCACCTGCACCAGCGCCGGCGGCAGCCCGGCCAGGCTCGCGGCCGACAGCGGCGCGGCATGCGGATCCCCCGCCGCCCCGCCATAATGCCCCCAGAACCACGCCATCGTCGCCCGCGTCAGCCCAAACCCCTCGGCATTCTCGGCGTAGGACGCCATCCCCGCGCTGAAATGCGCCACCACCGGATAGATCAACACCTGCCCGGCCAGCCGAGGCCCCCCCTCATCCCGAATCCGCAGCGCCACCACCGCCGCCATCGTCCCCCCGGCACTGTCCCCCGCCACCGCCAACCGCCCCGCATCCCCGCCGATCTCCCCCGCATGCGCCCCCACCCAGCGCGTCGCGGCCAGGCAATCCTCCACCGCCGCGGGATACGGATGCTCCGGCGCCAGCCGGTAATCGACGGACACCACCACCGTCCCCGCCCCGGCACACAGGTTGCGGCACATCCCGTCATGCGTCTCCAGGCTGCACACCACGAACCCGCTGCCATGGAAGAAAACGGTGACCGGATGCGGCCCCTCGCCCGGCGGCGTGTAGATGCGCAGCCGCAGCCCCCCCTCGATCACCCGCTCCGCCACCCCCGCCACCTCGGCCGCCGGCGGCAAGACCTTCACCAGCGCGTCATACCGCGCCCGCGCCTGCGCCACCGTCAGCGTATGCGTCGGCGGCAGATGCGCCGCCCGCGCCAGCATCGCGGCAATCTCCGGATCAAGCGGCATCACATCCTCCCTCGCCTCACCAGATCGTATACCCCCCATCGATCACCAGCGAACTCCCGGTCATGTACCGGCTGGCATCGCTGGCCAGGTACACCGCCAACGGCCCCAGGTCCTCCGGCTGCCCCGGCGCCCCCATCGGCACGCTGGCGCTGATGGCCTCGATCATCGCCGGATTCTCCCGCGCCCAGCGCTTGTTCGGCTCGGTCATGAAAAACCCCGGCAGGATCGCATTGGCCGTGATCCCATGCGGCGCCCAGTCCGCGGCCGTCGCCCGGGTGAAATGGATCACCGCGGCCTTGGCCGTCTCATAATGCCGCCCCCCGATCCCCCGATTGGCGATCACCCCGCTCATCGAGGCGATGTTGATGATCCGCCCGCCCAACCCCCGCGCCAGCATCGCCCCCCCGATCAGCTTGGTGCACAGAAACGTGCTGGTCAGGTTCAAATCCATCATCGCCTGCCAGTCCGAAAGCGCCTGCGCCTCGATCGGCACATTGATCCGCCGCCCGCCGATATTGTTGATCAGGATGTCGATCGGCCCCAGCGCCAGCGCCGCCGCACAGGCACGCTCGCACCCCTCCGGCGTCCCCGCATCGCCCTGGATCACCTCGCACCCCCGCCCCAGCGCGCGGATATCCGCCGCCGTCGCCGCCAGGCTGTCGGCATCGCGCCCCACCAGCACCGCATCCGCCCCCGCCTGCGCGATCGCCAGCGCCATCTCCCGCCCCAGCCCCCGGCTCCCCCCGGTGATGAACAGCCGCTTGCCGTCCAGCCGAAACCGATCGAACACCGCCATGAAACCCCCTCTTACAGATACGGCAGGAAGAGCCGGGCGGCGGCATTGCGCAACCGCGCCGCCACCCCGCGCACCAGCAGGTCGCGCGCATTGGCCGGCCGGCTCGGCGTCGCATCGATCAGCCCGTCGATCGCCGCCGTCGCCGCACGGTCATGCATCTCCACATCCAGCTCGAAATTCAGCCGCAGGCTGCGCATGTCCCAATTGGCGCTGCCCACCAGCGCCCAGGCGCCATCCACCGTCATCAGCTTGGCATGGTTGAACGGCGGCTCGGCCAGCCGGATGCGGCACCCCGCCATGTGCAGCGCCAGCAGCCCGTCGCGCATCGCCCAGTCCAGCAGCACGTGGTCGGTGTGCTCGGCCACCAGGATCTCCACCAGAACCCCGCGCAGCGCCGCCAGCGCCAGCGTCGCCGCCAGCGGATCATCCGGCAGGAAATACGGCGTCACGATGCGGATGCGCACCGCCGCGGCGCTGGCGGCGGCCATGCGCAGCCGGTGCAGCCGCCCGGCCTCATGGTCCGGCCCGGCCGAGATGGCGCGCGCCTGAACCCTGCCGTCGGCCACCAGCGGCGGGAACCACGCCGCCCCGCGCAGCACCTCGCCGGTGGTGAACGCCCAGTCCTGGACAAAGGCGTGCATCATCTCGGCCACCACCGGCCCGGCGAAGCGGAAATGCGTGTCGCGGATCGCCCGCCGCCGATGCCCGGCCCCAGTCCCGGCCCCGATCGCGGTCCCAGTCCCCGCATGCTGGGTCTCCAGATACTCGTCGCCGATGTTCAGCCCGCCGGCGAACCCGATCGCCCCGTCCACGATCAGCAGCTTGCGATGGCTGCGCAGGTTCAGCACCGGCATCCGCCACGGCAGATGCGTGTGCAGGAACCGCGCCGCCGGCACCCCCGCCCGGCGCAGCGCCCGCCAGGCCGGCGCGGTTAGATACCCGCCGCCGATCCCGTCGATCAGCACCCGCACCGCCACCCCGCGCGCCCGCGCCGCCGCCAGCGCCGCGACAAACCCCGCCCCGCTGCGGTCATGGCGAAAGATGTAGCTGGACAGCGCCACGCTCACCCGCGCCCCCTCGATCGCCGCCAGCATCGCCGGATAGGCCGCCTCGCCGTTCACCAGCGGCACCACCGCATTGCCCGGCAACAGCGGCAACCCCGACAGCCGCAGGCCGGCCCGCGCCAGCCCCGCCAGCTCCGGCGGCGCGCTCACCCCCTCGCCCAGCACCGCCGGCCCCGCCGGCCGCCGCAGCCGCCGCGCCCGCCGCTCGATCCGGTTGACCCCCAGCACCAGGTAGAGCAACGGCCCCAGCCCCGGCGCCAGCCAGGCCAGCCCGATCCACGCCGCCGCGGAGGCCGGCGCCGGCCGCCGCAACAGCACATGCAGCGTCACCGCCAGCGAGCCGGCCAGCTGCAGCGCCGCGAACGCACCCCAGGCAAGGTCGGGAAGACTGGTCACCCGCCAACCCTAGCGCGAACCCGCCGCCGTGGGCAGCGGCGCCAAGGCCCCCCGGCCCGCAAGCACGCCGTTTGATGCCCCGCCGCCACGGCGCTACCCTGCCCCCCCGGCACAAGGAGCGATGCAATGGCGATCTGGCAGTGGTCCGCGGTCCAAACCGCAACGGCAATCCGCACCGGCCAGGCCAGCGCCGTCGAGGTCATGGCCGCCCACCAGGCCCGCCTCCACGCCGCCAACCCGGCGGTCAACGCCGTCGTCGTCGACCTCTCGGCGGCCGCGATGCAACAGGCCGAAGCCGCCGACGCCGCCCGCGCCCGCGGCGACACGCTCGGCCCGCTGCACGGCGTCCCGGTCACGGTGAAGATCAACGTCGACGTCCAGGGCCAGGCCAACTCGAACGGCGTCGTCGCCTTCAAGGACGTCATCGCCCCCGCCGACGCCCCGGTCGTGGCCAACCTGAAGAAGGCCGGCGCGATCCTCCTCGGCCTGACCAACACCCCCGAGTTCTCCATGCGCGGCTTCACCGACAACCCGCTGCACGGCCAGACGCTGAACCCCTGGGACCCCGCCATCACCTGCGGCGGCTCCTCGGGCGGGGCCGGTGCGGCGGTGGCGCTCGGCATCGGCACCATCGCCCACGGCAACGACATCGGCGGCTCGCTGCGCTGGCCCGGCTTCTGCAACGGGGTCGCCACCATCAAGCCGACCCAGGGCCGCATCCCCGCCTTCAACCCCTCGGCCACCGCCGAACGCCCGCTGATGGCCCAGTTCATGTCCGCCCAGGGCCCGCTCGCCCGCAGCATCGCCGACGTCCGCCTGGCCCTCGAAGCGATGAGCGCCCCGGACCCCCGCGACCCCTGGTACGTCCCCGCCCCGCTGATCGGCCCCCCCGCCCCCCGCCGCGCCGCCGTCGCCCGCATCCCCGCCGACATGCCGGCCGACCCAGCCATGACCGCCGCCCTCACCCGCGCCGCCGCCCACCTGTCCGATGCCGGCTACGCGGTCGAGGAAGTCGACGTCCCCGACCTCGACGCCACCTGGCAACTCTGGGCCGACCTGATCCTCACCGAACTCGCGGTCCTGCAGAAAGCCCAGATGTGGGAGGTCGGCAGCGACCGCTTCAAAACCGCGCTGACCGGCTTCCTCAAGCTCGGCACCATCCTGGACCAGGAGGGCTACATGCGCGCCATCGCCCGCCGCTCCGCCGTGATCCGCAAATGGCTCGCCTTCCTGGAAACCTACCCGGTCCTCCTCACCCCGCTCTCCGTCCGCCCCGTCCCCGGCCGCGACGCCGACCTCGAAGGCGACGCCCGCGTCCGCGAACTCTTCCACGGCGAGCTGCGCTTCATGGGCGCCATGAACCTGCTCGGCCTGCCCGCCGCCGTCGTCCCCACCGGCCTGGTGTCCGGCGCCCCCGCCGGCGTGCAGATCGTCGCCAGCCGCTACCGCGAGGATCTCTGCCTGGACGCCGCCGCCGCCATCGAGGCCCGCGAAGGCACCCTGTCCGCCCAGCTCTGGGCGCGCTGACCTACCCCGCCACCTGCCGCGTAACCGCCCGCAACAGCGCCAGCCCCGCCGCATCCCGCGGCCACGCCGCCAGCACCGCCGCCACCCCCGGCGCTGCCTCGATCAACGCCGGCGACCCCGGCAAATCCACCCCATCCACCGCCCGGCGCACCCGCACCAGGTGATGCCCCGCCCCCAACTCCAGCCGCCGGGCAAACCCGCGCCGCCCATCCCCGAACCCCGCCGCCGCCAGATCCGCCCGCGCCCCATCCGCCACGAACGGCACCCCAGCCACCCCATCCACCACCAGCTCCAGCGCCACCGGCCGCCCGCTCCCGTCGCTCGCCCAGCCCTCAACCCCCGCCCGCCCCAGCACGTCGATGCTCCCCACCA
>JBIPLY010000330.1:0-4950 GCA_044369385.1 Acetobacteraceae bacterium
TGAGGTTTGTCGCCGGGGTCGTGCTGGGCGGGGCCGTGCTGCTGGGGCTGGGGGCGATTGCGCTGCGGTGGCTGGCCGGGCCGGAGGAGCTGGCGCGGTTCCATGCCCGGCTGCCTGACCTGTCGTGGCCAGCCGCGCCGCCGCTGCCCAATGTCATCCGGCCCACGCCACAGCCCGAGCCGGAGCGGCCGCGGAGCGCGCCACCGCCCCGCGCGGCGGGGCCGGGCGTGCTCGACGGGTGGGTCAGCCGGGTGCGCGACGGCGACACGATCGAGGTGGCCGGGGTGGCGGTGCGATTCGCCAACGTGGATTGCGCCGAGCGCGGCACGGTGGCGGGCGATGCGGCGACGCGGGCGATGCGGGAGTTGGCCGATGGGCGGCAGGTGCGCTGCGACCTGATCGGCCGGCGCAGCTATGATCGGGAGATCGGCACCTGCTATCTCCTGGATGGCCGCGACCTCGGCGGGGCGCTGGTGTCGCGCGGGTTGTGCGCGTGGCGGTGAGGGCGTCCGGCTTCGCGCCAACGATGCGCCCTTTCGGCAACGGGAAGACAAGCAGCACCAAGGTCGACTCCGACCTGATGAGGGAAATCGTTTTTGTATATACAAATGGCTATAAAGTGCCATGCGCATCGGCGGCTTCGATTGGGACGACGGCAACTGGCCCAAATGCGCCAAGCCGGCGTGACGCGGGAGGAGATCGAGACTGCCTAGTCAGGTGAGGCGACCATCCAGCCAGACCCTGGCCATTCGATGGCGGAGCAGCGGTTTCTGGCGATCGGCCGCACGGCTGCCGGTCGGCATGTCCTGGTGACGTTCACCCTGCGGGAGCGTCACGGCCACCAGTTGATCCGCCCCATCAACGCCCGATTCATGCACGCCAAGGAGGTCCGCCACTATGTCCACCGGCAAGAAGCTTCCGATCCTGACCAGCGATGAGGCCGCCGAGCGCTTTGTGGCCGAGGCCGACCTGACTCAATA
Organism: Acetobacteraceae bacterium; assembly: GCA_044369385.1. Lineage (GTDB taxonomy): Bacteria > Pseudomonadota > Alphaproteobacteria > Acetobacterales > Acetobacteraceae > CAMDGX01. Next base: position 981 of record JBIPLY010000330.1, read on the forward strand.
CGACCTGTCCGGCTTCGTTCCGAGCCGCTTCGAGTTCGAGAAGAAGGCGGCGCAGATCAACATGCGCGTGCCCGAGGCACTGCTGGCGGCGGTGAAGCAGCGGGCGGCGGCGCGGGGGATGCCGTTCACGCGCTATATCCGCATGTTGATGGAACAGGATGTCGCCGGGCGCTGACCTGCCGCCCACCCGCGCCGTGGCGGGTGGGCGGTCCGGGGGTCAGTTCTTGTAGTACCAAGTCTCCGGATGCGCGCCGCCCGGGGTGCGGCAATGCTGGGCGATGCAGTTGCGCTCGGGGACGTTGCCCAGGCGGTTGCTGACCAGGCGGACGCCCATCAGGGCGGGGGACTGGCCGACGGTGCCGATGGCGTATTGCTGGTCGATCAGGATCTTCCAGATCTCCTGCGCGGTCTTGATCCGCTCATCGGCCTTCTGGCCGGCGGCGGCGCTGAACAGCTCCATCATCTTGAGAATGTTGGGGTCCTGCGGCTTGGTGCCCTGGGCGCCGCCGGTGGCGAACCACAGGGCGTGGGCCGGGCCCATGAAGGCCTCGGTGGGGTCGACGGGGATGGCGTGGCGCGGGAACAGGTAGAGCAGCTCGGTGCCGCCGTTGTTCCAGACCATGATGTGGTGCTCGTTGTTCCTGGTGCGGGTCATCGCCAGGTTGCGCTCGGTGTCGCGCACATCGGCCTGGATGCCGACTTTCGCCCACTGGTCCGCCACCATTTCGCTGATCTTCGGCCAGGGCAGGAAGGCCTGCACCGCCTGGACCTGGATGCGCAGGCGCTGGCCGTTGTCGGTGCGCAGGCGGAAGCCCTGGCTGTCCTTCTTGGTCAGGCCGATGCGGTCCAGCATCTCGTTGGCCTGCTTCACGTCGTAGGTGGACCATTTCTCGCGCCAGCCGGGGCCGGGGAAGTAGGGCAGCGATTCGCCGGGGGCGGCGGAGCCGGGGGTGGCGACGCCGAGCCAGAAGGTCTCGTTGAGCTGCTTGCGGTCGATGGCCAGGGAGAGCGCGCGGCGGAAATCGGCGTTGCGGAGCCACTTGGCGATTTCGGCGTCGCCGTCGAAGCTCTGGTTGAAGTGGTAGATGGCGTCGGCACCGTTCAGCGCCAGGTCGAGCCGGACCTTGTAGTTGCCGCGCGTCTGGTTCTCCAGCAGCACCGGCAGCTTGCCGATGTCGATGTGGCGTTCCTGCAGGTCGTATTCGCCGCCCATGGCGCGCAGGTTCAGCACTTCCAGGTTTTCGGCGAGCGTCATGATGACGCGGTCGATGTAGGGCAGCTGGTTGCCGGCGGTGTCGACGGCCCAGTAGAACGGGTTGCGTTCCATCACCCAGGTGGATTTGTTGATCGGCTCCACCGTGCGCCAGGGGCCGAGCACCGGGACGGCGGGGTTGCGGGTCCAGTCCTTCATGAAGTGCAGGCGCGACAGCCAGTTGTCGAAGCCGGCGGCGCGGGCGGCGGCGTTCGCGGCCTCGACCCCGCCGGCGTATTTCGGCAGCAGGGGCTTCAGGTAATGCGCCGGGGCGTAGGCGCCGTGGCTGCGGCCGTTCGATTGGCGCACCGCCTGTCCGCCGCCGATCAGGGTGTCGCCGGCCATCAGCTCCTCGAACAGGAAGAACGGCACGTCGAAGTCCCAGCGCACGGTGCTGGCGTCGACCTTGACCATGCGGCCCGGCCGGCCCGCCGGCGTCAGGTCCGGGATCGGCGTGGGGGTGATGTCCTTGTTGCCGTAGATGTCCTCGAACCAGAAGATGAAGTCGTCCGCGGTCATCGGCGCGCCATCGGACCAGCGCAGGCCGCGGCGGAGGTGCAGGGTGAAGCTCTTGCCGTCGGCAGCCTGCTCCCAGCCCTTGGCCAGCGAGGGCAGCGGGGTGGTGCCGGTGTGGTCGACCAGGATCGGGCGATCCGACGCGTTGAGGCGGTTGCCGTTCTCGTCGTCGCCCGGGCCGGTGAAGCCGCGGCGCCAGGTGCCGCCATACTTGCCGACCTCGCCGACCGGCTGGATGACCATCAGGTCCTGCGGCAGGCGGTCTTTCACCACGGGGAGTTTTCCTTCGCGCACCAGGGCGGCGAGGGAGGGGGCTTCGCTGAATGTGGTGGGGAACCTGGCGGGGTCGGTGATGATGGTGATGCCCTGGGGCTTGCCGACCAGGCCGGACTGGTCGAGCTGGGCCTGGGCCGGTGCGGCCAGCATTGGGCTGACCAGCATCGAGGCGCCGAGCAGCAACGCCGGCAGCCAGTGTTTGAGCCTCATGGTTCCCCCCTGCCCCGCTGATGGCCGGGGCGTTTTGTCGTTGGGGGGATGGAACGCGCTTTGCCGGCCTGCGGTCAAGGGGTCAGGTCAGGCACCCACGATCAGCGTGGTGCCGTTGACATCGACCACGCGCAGGCGGGCCTGGGGTTCCGGCGTTTCGGTGCCGCCGGCCAGCCGGGCGCTCCAGTCCGTGTCGCCGACGCGCACGCGCCCGGTGCGGCCATGGAATTCCAGCACCACCGCCTCCCGCCCCACCAGGCCGGAGATCGGCGTGTTGACCTGTGCCGCCTTGCGCGACGAGCGCACGCGCAGGCCGATGGCGATGGCGACGGCTGCAAACGCGGCGAACACCACCACCTGCCAGGCGAAGCCCGGGTCGATCACCTGGATCACCAGCCCGGTGCCGAGTGCTGCCAGACCCAGCCACATCAGGAAGACGCCGGGCGCCACCACTTCCAGCAGCATCAGCACCAGGCCGGCGATCAGCCACAGCACGGCGTGCGGCAGGTCCATCATCGCCTCACGGATGGGTGCTGGGCACCGAGCCGCCCGGACCTGGCGACGCGGCGAAGGGGGAGCCGGCGAAGGGCGATGGCATGGCGGGCGGCGGCGCGGACGGCGTGGTGGGCGGGGCGCGCAGCAGCTCCATCGCCTGGGTGATGCCGCCGGCCATGGCGGTGGCTTCCATCGGCACCAGCACCAGGCGGCTGCCGGGGCTGTCCACGACCTTGCCGAAGGCGGTCACATAACGGTCGGCGATGAAGTAGCGCAGCGCCGCCTCGCCGCCATTGGCCGCGGCGGCGGCGACCACCTTGGTGGCTTCCGCCTCGGCCTGGGCCAGGCGTTCGCGCGCCTCGGCGTCGCGGTTGGCGGCCTGCTGGCGGCCTTCGGCGGCGAGGATCAGGCTTTGCTTCTCGCCCTCGGCGCGCATCACCGCGGCCTGGCGGTCGCCCTCGGCGGCGGCGACGGTGGCGCGGCGCTGGCGCTCGGCGGTCATCTGCATGTTCATCGCGCGGATCAGGTTCTCCGGCGGCTCGATGCGACGGATCTCGACGCGGCTGACCTTCACGCCCCAGGCCTCGGTGGCGCCGTCCAGGATGGTCAGGAGCTGGGTGTTGATGCGCTCGCGCGAGGACAGGGCGGCATCCAGCTCCAGCTCGCCGATCACGGCGCGGATGTTGGTCATGGCGAGCGTCGAGAGCGCCTGTTGCAGGTCGGCGACCTGGTAGGCCGCCTTGGCCGCTTCCATGACGCGGTAATAGATCACGCCGTCGACCGCGACCGTCGCGTTGTCCTTGGTGATGACGCTCTGCTCGGGGATGTCCAGCACCTGTTCCTGGACGTTCAGCCGGCGGCCGACGCGGTCGACATAGGGGATCAGGAAGTTCAGGCCGGGATGCAGCTCCCGCGTGAAGGCGCCGAAGCGTTCCACCGTCCAGACCTGGCCCTGCGGCACGGTCTTGGTGCCGGCGAAGACGGTGACCACGACCAGCACCAGGATCAGCACCCAGACCAGCTCGAATGCGCCGTCCATCGGTATCCTCCCGCGCCGGATTGGCGCCTGTGTGGGGATGACCTTAGCATGGTCCCACGCCAAGGGGAGACGCGCGATGAAGATGAAGGCCGCCGTGCTGTGGGAACAGGGTCGCGCGCGCCCCTATGCCTCAACCCGCCCGATGACGATCGAGGAGGTGGAGCTGGACCCGCCCGGGCCCG
>JBIPLY010000331.1:0-4945 GCA_044369385.1 Acetobacteraceae bacterium
GACCACGCCAAATCGTTCAGAACCAGGCGATCCAAAACACCCAAAGCTGCCTCCCCTCCAAGAGACAGCCTTGAATCACATCTTCACATCGCGCCGGAACCCCAAGAGTCCACAGAACCTAGCCCATTGTTTGATCGCGTGATTCACGCCTCCGGCGATTCCGCCTCCGACGATCACGCTCTAGCCTCGCCTGACCCCGTAGAACAGCGGCATCCCCCGGAGCGGCGTGCTCAGCGATTTCGTGTAGGCGGTTGTCGTCAGCTGCACCCCGGCCGGGATGAGCGGCACCTCGCGGAAGCACAGCGCCTCGATGTCGCGGCAGATCGCCTGCTGCTCGGCCAGGTCGGTGGCGGCCAGGAAGCGGGTGCGCAGCGCCTCCATCGCCGGGCTCTCGTACCAGCCGAAGGTTCCCGCGCGGCCCAGGCCGCGCAGGTTGAGGTTCAGCACCGGGTCGTTGGCGATCGCCCCGGCGAAGCCATCCGTGCTGGCCGACCAGCCCTTCTCCTCCGCCGGGGCCTGGCTGGCCAGGCGCTGGAGGAAGGCGGCGATCTCCAGCGCCTCGAACTCCACGTTGAAGCCGACCTTCTTCCAGGTATCGGCCAGCACCTGGCCCATGGCGAACAGCGGCGCCACGGTGGCGGCGACCGAGATGCGCACCAGCCCGCCCTTGTAGGCGGTGGCGGCCAGCATGCGGCGCGCGGCGTCGAGGTCCGGCGGATCGCGCAGCGGCGCCAGGGGTTCCTTGCTGGCCATCGGGCTGTCGGGCGCGAAGAAGCCGACGCCGGTGCGGCGCAGCGAGGGGTCGTCGCCGGCGGCGGCGATCATCATGTCGGTCTGGCCCACAGCGGCCAGGGCGGCGCGGCGGATGGCGGGGTCGTTGAACGGCGGGGTGAGGTGGTTGAGGCGGATATAGCGATAGCTGCCGGCGGCATCGAGCACGTCGAGCACCACGTTGCCCGCCCGGCGCAGGCTGGGCAGGTGGTCGGGCGAGGGCCATTCGACCCAGTCCATCTCGCCCTTCTGCAGGGCGGCCACCGCGGTCGCGCCATCCGGGATGGTGTGCCATTCCACGCGGGCGAAATGGGCGAGCTTCGGGCCGGCGAGCAGCGAGGGCGTGCCGGAGGGGCGGGGCACGTAGCCGTCGAACCTGCCATAGGCATTGAGCGCACCCTGCAGCCGTTCGGCGGCGAGGTAGCGGTAGGGGCCGCTGCCGACCAGCTCCGGCACGGCCTTCGCGGGGTCGGTTTGCGCGAGGCGCTCGGGCATCACCACCATGACGTTGCCGACATGCTTGCCCAGCGCGAAGGGCAGCAGCGGGAAAGGCGCCTTGAGGCGGAAGACGATGGTGCGGTCGGCGGGGGCCGACAGCTCGTCGGTCTACTCCAGCAGCGCCCGGCCGATCGCGTCGCGCGCGGCCCAGCGGCGGATGGAGGCGACGCAGTCGCGGGCCAGCACCGGCGTGCCGTCGTGGAAGCGCAGCCCGTCGCGCAGGGTCAGCGTCCAGCGACGGCCGTCATTGTCGACGCGGTGGCCTTCGACCATCTGCGGCTGGGCGGTGTAGCGTTCGTCGACGCCGTACAGCGTGTCCCACACCATCATCGCGTGGTTGCGCACCGAGTAGTTGCCGGTGACGATCGGGTCGAGCACGGCGAGATCGGTGTACGGCACGAACTTGAGCGTTGACGTCGCCTGGGCGCGGGCCAGGCGGGGTGCGGCGAGGGCGGCAGGCACGGCAAGAAACGTCCGGCGCTTCATGGTCGGGCTCCCGCATGCTGAGCGGAAACGATCCCACGCCTGCTGCTCCGCAGCAACGTTTTTTCAGCCGCTGAACCGGCCGGACTTGGGGAAGCCGTTCGGCGGTTGCCGGCCGACCTGGCCGCGTTCGCCGAGCCAGTCGCGCAGGGCGTTCTCGGTGCGGGTCTTCTCGCCCAGGCGCCAGGTGAGGCCCTCGGCCAGGGTGAAGGTCTTGAGGTCGGCCAGCGTCGAGTCCTTGTATTTCTGTAGCATCACGCCGCCGCCGCGGGTCATTTCGGGCACCTGGTCGAGCGGGAAGGCGAGCAGCTTGCGGTTGGTGCCGATGCAGGCGACGTGATCGCCGGCGATGGGGATGCAGAAGCCGGCTTCCTCGCCGGGCTTGAGGTTCAGCACCTGCTTGCCGGTGCGCTTTTCCGCCAGCAGGTCTTCGGACTTCGCCACGAAGCCGCGCCCGGCGGTGCTGGCGACGAGGTATTTGACGCCGTCGCGCCAGATGAACAGGGTGGTGACGTCGTCCTCGTTGGTCAGGTCGACGACCAGGCGGATCGGCTGGCCGTCGCCGCGGCCGCGGGGCAGGTCGGCGGCGCGGATGGTGTAGGCCTTGCCGTTGGTGGCGAAGAGGCAGAGGCGGTCGGTGGTCTCGCAGGGGACCATCAGCTTCAGGCGGTCGCCGTCCTTGAATTTCTGTTCCGCTGCGTCGGCGAGATGGCCTTTGACCGCGCGCACCCAGCCCTTGTCGGAGAGGATCACGGTGATGGCTTCGCGCTCGACATAGGCGTCCGGCGAGACGTCGATGTCCGCCGGCGGGCCGGCCAGCGCGGTGCGGCGGGTGCCGAGGGGGGCTGCCGAGAATTTCGCCTGGATGGCGGCGAGCTCGTCGGCGATGCGGGCCCAGCGCTTCGGCTCGCTGTCCAGCAGGGTCTGGACGTCCTTGCGCTCGCGGGTGAGGGATTTGTGCTCCTTGCGGATCTCCATCTCCTCCAGCCGGCGCAGGCTGCGCAGGCGCATGTTCAGGATCGCCTCCGCCTGGGTGTCGGTCAGGGTGAAGGCGGCGATGAGCCTGGCTTTCGGCTCGTCCTCGGTGCGGATGATGCGGATCACCTCGTCGAGGTTGAGATAGACGGCCAGGAAGCCGTCGAGGATTTCCAGGCGCCGTTCGATGGCGGCCAGGCGGTGGCGCAGGCGGCGGGTCAGCACTTCCAGGCGGTGGGCGAGCCACTGGGTCAGCAGGGGTTTCAGGCCGAGCACGACCGGGGTGCGGTCGGCGGTGAGCACGTTCATGTTGAGGGGGAAGCGGGTTTCGAGGGCGGTGGCGCGGAACATCGTGGCCATCAGGGTTTCGGGCTCGATGCCGCGGGCCTTGGGTTCGATGACCAGGCGGACCAGGTCGGTGCTTTCGTCGCGGATGTCGCCGAGCAGGGGGAGTTTCTTGTCCTCCATGAGCTGGGCGATCTGTTCGATCAGGCGCGATTTCTGCACCTGGTAGGGGATTTCGGTCACCACGATCGCCCAGGTGCCCATGCGGCCCTTTTCGACCTCCCACTTGGCGCGCAGGCGGAAGCCGCCGCGGCCGGTCTCGTAGGCGGCGAGCAGGGCGGCGGGCTCCTCGATCAGCAGGCCGCCGGTGGGGAAGTCCGGGCCGGGCATGTGGGCGAGCAGGTCGGCGGTGGTGGCGTCGGGGTGGCGGATCAGGTGGATGGCCGCCGCACAGACTTCGCCGGCGTTGTGGGGCGGGATCGAGGTGGCCATGCCGACGGCGATGCCGGCGGCACCGTTGGCCAGGAGGTTGGGGAAGCTGCCGGGCAGGACGACGGGCTCGGATTCTTCGCCGTCATAGGTGGGGCGGAAATCGACGGCGTCCTCGTCGATGCCCGCCAGCAGGGTTTTGGCGACTTCGGTGAGGCGGGCTTCGGTGTAGCGCATGGCGGCGGGGTTATCGCCGTCGATGTTGCCGAAATTGCCCTGGCCTTCGACGAGCGGGTAGCGGGCGGCGAAATCCTGGGCGAGGCGGACCATGGCGTCGTAGATCGAGCTGTCGCCGTGAGGGTGGTACTTGCCCATCACGTCGCCGACGATGCGGGCGCATTTCTTGAAGCCGGCGGTGGGATCGAGGCGGAGCTGGTGCATGGCGTAGATCAGGCGGCGGTGGACCGGCTTGAGGCCGTCGCGCAGGTCCGGCAGGGAGCGGGAGGTGATGGTGGAGAGGGCATAGGCGAGGTAGCGCTGCGACAGGGCCTGGCGCAGGGAGGTGTTCTCGATGTTGCCGGGCAGGTCGTCAGGCATCGTGGGCGAGGTCCTTGAGGGCGGAGATGCGGTCGTAGAGGGCGACTCGGGCGGGGGGCAACGGTTTGTGCTGCAGGCCGAAGACGTCGCGGGCGAGGAAATGGCCGGTGAGGCGCAGGCCGTCGGCCCATTCGGCGGCGGTGGCCTGGCTGGTGTCGGTCAGGAAGGCGGGCAGCGGGAGCAGGCGGTCCTTCCATTGCGTGGCGGCTTCGGCGGAGACGGCGCGGCCGGTGCGGGGCGAGACGTGGGTCAGCCGGCCGTTGGTGCCGGTGACGGCGCAGGTGGCGAGATCCAGGCCGTAGCCGAGGTCGCGCAGCAGGAGGGCTTCCCAGCGGATCAGCTCGGCCATCTGGGTGTCCGGGCGGGGGAGGCGGGCGAGGATGTGCAGCAGGGTGTCGAAGACGGCGGGGAAGGGGTGGCGTTCGGGCAGGGCGCCCTCGGCGACGGCGCAGAGGCTGGTGAGCATGGAGAGTGCGAGGGCATCATCGAGCACCAGGGCGGCGGCGGGGTGGATGAGCTCGGCGGTGAAGCTGCCGAGCTGGTCCGACAGGCGGCCGACCCAGCGGACCTGGATCAGGTTGCCCGGTTGCCAGAGGGCGGCGCGGGTGCGGGACTGGGCGCCGCGGGCGAGGCCGCGATGGGCGCCGTGGGCCTCGGTCATGACGGTGGCGATGGCGTCGGCTTCGCCGTAGGGGCGGGCGTCGAGGATGATCGCGGGGGCTTCCCAGTCCATTGGTGGGTTGTGGGCGGTGGGGCGGGGGGATGCAAGGGTGGGTGTTTTGCTGAATGATATTATATCGTAATAAAATGGGTGTGAGTCGGTGGTCAGCCCGGGGGGTGGAATTTTCGGGCGTGGCGGGCGGCGGCGATGACGTTGGGGGGCAGGGCCAGCGCGGGGTCGGTCAGG
>JBIPLY010000332.1:0-4917 GCA_044369385.1 Acetobacteraceae bacterium
TATACGGTGGGGTGCCGGATTGCGAAGAAGTGGTTGAGCAGGAAGTAAGCGTCTTCTTTTTGTGAACAAAAAGAAGCAAAAAAACTTTATCCGTTTGCAGCCGGCTTTCCCTGGGGGAGCCGGGTGCCAACGGGGAAAAGTTTTTTGGTTCTTTTTTTCAAAAAAGAACTGCTTTCTTATCCCCCGATCAACCTGCGCACATCGTGAAGACTATCGACCACCGCCACGCACATGGCGTGAATCTCCTGCGTCGGCGTGACGATATCGGGCACCATCACCGTCATCATCCCCGCGGCATGGGCGGCGCGGACGCCGTTGTGGCTGTCCTCGACGGCGACGCAGTGGTCGGGCGCGATGCCGAGGCCGGCGGCGGCGCGCAGGAACAGGTCGGGGCTGGGCTTTGAGTTTTCCACGTCGTCGCGGGTGAATATCACGGCGAAACGGTCGTAGAGCCCGGTGCGGCGCAGGTTCTCATGGGCGTTGGTGCGGGTGGCGGCGGTCGCGATGGCCATGGGCGTGCGGGTGGCTTCGAGATGGGCGAGCAGTTCGAGCGCGCCAGGCTTGATCGGGATGCCGGCGTCCAGCACCGCGGTGCGGTGGGCGAGGTATTTCTCGCGGTGCTCGGCATAGGGGAAGTCTGCGCCGAGATGGGCGCGCAGGCGGGCCTGGAACTGGCCGCCAGGCAGGCCGACCAGGGTGTGCAGGAGGGTTTCCTGCACCGGAAAGCCCATCGCGGCGGCGGTTTCCAGGAAGGTGCGGACGTAGATGCTCTCGGTGTCCAGCAGGGTGCCGTCGAGGTCGAGGATGACCGCCTGGTGGGGGCGCGGGAGGGTCATAGCGTGTGGGCCAGTTCCGTGTTGGCGCGCGCCGCTTCGCGGGTGAGCCATTGCGGCTTCATGCCGTAGCGTCCGTAGAGGGCGAGCTGGTCGTTGCGGTGTGGGCTGGGCGTGCCGTCGGGCGCGGTGAAGCCGGACTGGCCGGGCGGCATGACGTCGTACAGCCGGATGCCGTCCGCGCCAAGCACCGCCATGTTGTTCTCGGTGCCGCGGTTCATGAACGCCGGCAGCGCCATGGTGTCCGCGGCGCCGGCCTGCGGGATGCCCATGAAATTGCGCGTTCGGAACAGCGTCGTGCTGGCTTGCGTGCGCCAGGCGGCGGGGTCGGGACCCTGTTGGGCGGTCAGGGTGGCGATCGCCTCCGCCAGCGCCGCGCGGATCAGTGCGCCAGGGTCGCGGCCAGCCAGGAAATCATGCTCCGTGGCGTCGCCGCGCAGCACGCGATCGAGCAGCTTGGCCAGCGGCGGGATGTTCGGGCTGTAGGGCGGCGGGATCGCGGGGTCGGGATAGAGGGCTGCGACGCCGGCGGCGAATTCGCGCGCCGGCACGTCTGCCAGCACGCGGCGCAGCAGGGCGGGAAGCACGGCACGCAGGATCGGCACGGCGGGGCAGGCGTACACGCCGCCCTCGGCGGCCAGCGCGCCGTGCCAGTCGCGCAGCAAATCGGCGGTGCGGCGGAGCATGGCGTCGGGCGGCAGCGGCGCCACGGCGGCCAGGATGTGCGGCACGAAGGCGCGCGCCTGAAGGTCGCGGGCCGAGCTTCGGGCGATGAGGTTCCAGAGCTCGCCGGTGTCCAGCGGCCCCGCTTGCAGGCGCTCTTCCAGCTCGCAGACCCGGTCCGCGGCGGACCAGAGGAAGGTGCAGGTGTTGTCGTGGTCCACCGCGGGCTTGTTGTTCCAGTTGGCGATGAAGCCCTGGGCGGGGTTCACCACCTGCGGGTTCGTCTCGAACGGTTGCATCCCGCGCCACTCCATGTCCCCGCGGCCATCGGCCGGCAGGCGGGGGTCGTGGCCCGGCGCGCGCCGTGGATACTGGCCGGCCAGGGCGTAGGCGATGGTGCCGGTCCGGTCGGCGAAGTAGGTGTTCACCATCGAGGCCATGCGGGCGATCTGGGCGCGAAAGCCGGCATGGTCGCTTGCGTGCATCGAGCCGATCCAGCCGAGCAGCGATTCGAGCTCGCGGCCGTCCCAGCTGCGCTGCTTCGCGTAGGCCGTGTGGTGTGCCGGGTCGGTCAGGACCACCAGGCCGTGCAGGGTGGAGCGCACCTCGATCTCCACCGGGGGCTGGCCGCGCACGGCGATCGTCTCATGCCGCACGGCCATGTCCCGCCAGGCGCCCTGGTGCCAGTACTGGCGGGGGGCGGCGGGGTTCAGGTGCTCCTGGTAGATGTCCACGCATTTGCCCGCTCCCGCCGTGGAGCCCCAGGCGATCTGGCCGTTCGAGGCGAACAGGATGATCGGATAGGCGAATGGCGTGTTGCCGACGATGTCGAAGCCCGGGCCGTGCAGGCCGATGCCGAAGCAGTAGGACGGGTTGAACCAGCCGAATTGCGGGCCGTTGACCAGCACCGTCCGGCCATCCGTCACCCGTTCCGGGCGCACCAGCCAGATGTTGCTGGCGCGCGGTTCCAGGTCGGCGGCGAAGGCGCCCAGGCGCAGCCGCTCCAGCGCCATCCACTCCGCCGCCGCCTCGGCGGACAGGGGCACCGGCTCGGAGCGCGGCCAGGATTGCGGGCTTGGCCCGTCATGGTCGGCGCGCGGCACGGTGGTTGGCGCGGCGGGGTCGTTGCGCCAGCGCAGCGCATCGAACACCGCGCGGCCCTTCGGCGCGCCGTGACGCTCGATGCATTCGCCGAGCAGGAGCAGGTTGGTGATCTCGCTGGCGGTGTCGGAGAAGCGGTTGGCCAGCGAGCCGACCCAGATCATCGCGACGTCCTGGGGCGTGATCGGGCTGGGGTCGAAGGCGAAGTCGAGGAACTCGCGCGGCATCAGCGTGGACGGGCTTGCCAGCACCTGGGCGAGGCGTTCGTTGTAGCCCTGGGCATAGCCCTCGAAGATGTCGCGGTCGGCTTGCGGCAGGGCGGCGAGCTGGGCGGCGATGCTGGCGGGCGTGTAGTTGCCGCGCACCATGCGGTCGAAGGGCAGGTAATCGGGGCCGAGCACTTCGGCGACACGGCCGGTGAAGCTGCGGCGGGCCATGTCGGTCTGGAACAGGCGATCCTCGGCGACCGCGAAGCCGTAGCCGCGATAGAGGTCGCGCAGCGTGTCCGCGAAGACGTGAGGCACGCCCCAGGAATCGCGGCGGATCTCGACCATGCGCAGGCTCCGGAATTGCGCGGGGACCGTATGGGCTCGGGGGTCCCCGCGCAATCGGGATCAGGCTCGGGCGGATTTCAGCTCCTCGGCGACCAGGAAGGCGAGTTCGAGGGCCTGGGCGCCGTTCAGGCGGGGATCGCAGAGCGTGTCGTAGCGGGCGGCCAGGTCGTCGGCGGTGATGGCCTGGGCGCCGCCGGTGCACTCGGTGACGTCCTTGCCGGTCATCTCGATGTGGATGCCGCCGGGGTGGGTGCCCTCGGCGCGGTGGGCGGCGAAGAAGGCGCGGATTTCGGCCAGGATGGCATCGAAGGCGCGGGTCTTGTAGCCGCTGCTGGCCTTCACCGTGTTGCCGTGCATCGGGTCGCAGCACCAGACCAGGTTCTGGCCGTCGGCGCGGGCGGCGCGGAGCAGGGACGGGAAGTTGGCGGCCAGCTTCTCCGCGCCCATGCGGGTGATCAGGGTGAGGCGGCCGGGCGTGTTGGTGGGGTTGAGGGTTCGGCAGAGGGAGAGGAGTTCTTCCGGCGTCATGGTGGGGCCGACCTTCATGCCGATCGGGTTGCCGACGCCCCGTAAAAATTCGACATGGGCGCCATCCGGCTGGCGGGTGCGTTCGCCGATCCAGAGCATGTGGGCGGAGCAGGCATAGGCGGTGCCGGTGAGGCTGTCGGTTCTTGTGAGGGCTTCCTCGTAGGGCAGGAGGAGGGCTTCGTGGCTGGTCCAGAAATCGGTTTCGGCGAGTTGCGGCTGGTTGGACAGGCCGCAGGCGGCCATGAAGGCGAGGCTTTCGTCGATGCGCCGGGCGATGTCTTCGTAGCGGGGGCCGAGGGGGGAATTGGCGACGAAATCGCGGTTCCACTGGTGGACGCGGCGCAGATCGGCAAAGCCGCCCTGGGCGAAGGCGCGCAGGAGGTTCAGGGTGACGGCGGACTGGTGGTACGCCTCGCGCAGGCGGGCGGGGTCCGGGGTGCGGTCGGCTTCGGTGAAGGCGGGGCCGTTGATGATGTCGCCGCGGTAGCTGGGCAGGGTTTCGGCGCCGATGGTCTCGGTGTCGCTGCTGCGGGGCTTGGCGAACTGGCCGGCCATGCGGCCGAGTTTCACGACCGGGGTGGCGGCGCCGTAGGTCAGGACGACAGCCATCTGCAGCAGGGTGCGGAAGGTGTCGCGGATCAGGTTGGCGTGGAACTCGGTGAAGGATTCGGCGCAGTCGCCGCCCTGGAGGAGGAAGGCTTTGCCGTTTGCCACGCGGGCCAGGGCGGCGGTCAGGCTGCGGGCTTCGCCGGCGAAGACCAGGGGGGGGGAGGCGCGGAGTTTTTCTTCGGCCGCGGCCAGGGCGGCCTGGTTCGGGTAGGTCGGCATCTGCTGCGCCTTGTGGGCGCGCCAGGAGGCGGGGAACCAGTCGGCGGCCTGGGTGGCGGCCTGGGTGGCGGCCTGGTTACGCGTGGACATTTCGGGCTCCCCGTTTCGGCTGCGGTGGGGCGGGGGGGCCGGTCAGGACGTCGAAATCGTCGGACATGTGCGGGTGCTCCTGGAGGGGGGAGCCGCTTTGCCCTGGCGGGGGTGGTGGGGAGTCGGGGGGTGGAAACGCGAAAGCCGCCAGGGGTGGCGGCTTGGGTGCTGGCGTTGTGTGCGCAGACCTAGACCGCCGGTGTGTAATACCAGCGGTACCAAAATCGCGAGACGGGCGATGTGGCGGGGTTGCGCATGGAGGGAGTTAACCGGGTTCGGCGGCGGGGCGCAAGGGGGGATTCGGATGGGCGTGCGCGGGC
>JBIPLY010000044.1:0-15042 GCA_044369385.1 Acetobacteraceae bacterium
AACTTTTATCCACCACGCAAACGGATAAAAGTTTTTTTGCTTCTTTTTTTTCAAAAAAAGAAGAGTCTTGCTGATGCTAAAAACTCTGCCCCCCAACGAACGCCGCATCCTGCTCTGGATGTGCGTTCTCGTCGCCGTCAACCAGCTCGGCTTCGGCAGCGTCGTCCCGGTGCTGCCGCTTTACGCCCGCGAGTTCGGTGTCCCCGTCGCCTGGATCGGCGCCGCCATCGCCGCCTACGGCCTGGCCCGCCTGTTCGCCTCGGCGCCGGCCGGCCAGATCGCGGACCGCCTCGGGCGCCGCCACGCGCTGGCCATCGGCGCGATCGCCACCGCCGCCGGCAACCTGTGGTGCGCGCTCGCCACCTCCTACCCGGAGTTCATGGCCGGCCGCTTCGTCGCCGGCATCGGCGCCGGCATGGTCGTCACTGCCGGGCAGATCGTGCTGGCCGACATCACCACGCCCGAACGGCGCGGCCGCATGATGTCGCTCTACTGGGGCAGCTTCATCTTCGCCGCCGGCGCCGGGCCGCTGCCGGGCGGATTGCTGGCCGAGTGGTTCGGCCTGTCCGCCCCGTTCTGGGCCTATGCCGGGATCGGCCTGGTGGTTGGCGCGATCGCCTGGTTCGCGGTCGGCGAAACCCGCGACATCGCGCGGCGCAGCGCCGGGGGCGCCAGGCTGCCCGGTTTCATGGCCCAGCTCCGCCTGGTGGGCGCCAATCGCGGCTTCGCGCTGGTCTGCCTGGTCTCGCTGGTCAATGCCGCCACCCGCACCGGCGGGCTGTTCAACATCGTGCCCCTGCTGGGTGCCGTCTGGCTCGGCCTGTCCCCGGGCACCATCGGCCTGTCCATGGCGCTCGGCAGCCTCGCCGGGCTGCTCGGCGCCTATCCCGCCGGCTGGCTGTCGGACCGCTTCGGCCGCAAGCCGGTGATCGTGCCCACCGCCATCCTGTCCGGCGTGGCGATGCTGCTGTTTGCCGCGGCCCCCAACCTGGGCTGGTTCATGGCCGCCTCGCTGGCCTGGGGCATCGCCGCCGGCATGGGCGGCCCGGCGCCGGCCACCTACGCCGCGGACACCGCACCGCCGGGCATGAACGCGGCGGCGATGAGCCTGTTCCGCATGCTGGGCGACATCGGCTACGTCGCCGGGCCGATCGGCCTCGGCCTGGTCACCGACTTCTACGGCCCGGCCGCGGGGCTGGCGGTCAGCGCCGGGCTGCTGGTGGTGTCCGGGGTGCTGTTCGGGGTGTTGGCGCCGGAGACGTGGAAGGGAAGGAAGTAAGCGTCTTCTTTTTGTGAACAAAAAGAAGCAAAAAAACTTTATCCATTCGCCAATATCAGCGAACGGATAAAAGTTTTTTGGTTCTTTTTTTCAAAAAAGAACTGCTCTCTTTCTTATTCCATATAGGGATAGTCGGTATACCCCTTCGCCCCGCCGCCGTAGAAGGTCGGCCGGTGGTACGGCGTGAACGCCGCGCCCTCCGCGATCCGCCGCACCAGGTCCGGGTTGCTGATGAAGAACCGCCCGAACGCCACCGCATCCGCCCGCCCGTCCGCCACCGCCGCGATCGCGCCGTCGCGCTCGAACCCGCCGGCATCGATCAGCACCGTGGGCCAGGCGGCGCGGAACATCGCCGCCGTCGACGGCTGCTCGGCGCGGAACACATCGGCCTGCCCGGTGCCGCTGGCCCGCGGCTCGATCAGATGCAGATACGAAAGCCGCCGCCGCGCCAGCTCGCCCACCAGATGGGTGAACAGCGGCATCGGCTCGGCCTCGGAACTGTCGTTGGCGATACCATAGGGCGACAGCCTTATGCCCGTCCGCTCCGCCCCGATCGCGCCGGCCACCGCATCGGCGATCTCCAAGGTCAGCCGGCTGCGGTTCTCGACGCTGCCGCCATAGGCGTCGGTCCGCACGTTGCTGCGCGCGTAGAGGAACTGCTCCAGCAGATAGCCGTTGGCCGCGTGGATCTCGACGCCGGCGAACCCCGCCGCCATCGCGTTCTCCGCCGCACGGGCGAAGCTGGCCACCACGCCGGGTAATTCGTCGATGCGCAACGGGCGCGGCACCTCATAGGGCACCCGCTTGCCGAAGGCGCTCATCGTGTTGCCCTGCGCGGCGATCGCCGAGGGCCCGACCGGCGGGCGTCCGTCCATCTGGTGCGTCGAATGCGACACCCGCCCGGTGTGCCAGAGCTGCAGATACATGTGCCCGCCCTTGGCCTTCACCGCCTCGGTCACCTGGCGCCACCCCGCCACCTGCGCGGCGGTATGGATGCCGGGCACGTTCGGATGCCCATGCCCCTGCGGCGACACCGGCGTCGCCTCGGCGATCAGCAAGCCGCCGGGCGTGGCCCGCTGCGCGTAATACTCGGCATTCAGGACCGTGGGCACATTGCCCTGCCAATGCGCCCGCATCCGCGTCAGCGGCGCCATCACCACCCGGTGGGCAAGCTCGATCGACCCCAGCTTCAGCGGGGTCAGCAGTTTTTCGACCATGTTTCAGAACCCGTAGAGTTTCGCCGGATTGTCCACCAGCACCTGCCGCAGCACCCCGGCATCGGCCACCGCCGCGCCCAGCAGCCGCAGCAGCGCCCGGTTGTCATGCCCCATATACACCACCCGCTCTGGCGCGTCCGCCCGATGCGGCCCGATATGCGGCCAGTCCGTGCCCCACACGGCGCGGGCGGGGTTGGCTTCCACCAGCGCGCGGATCACCGGCACCGCGTCTTCAAACCCCCCGCCGGCGCGGCTCACGCGATTGGCGCCGGACACCTTCACCCAGGCCTTCCCCGCCTTCAGCAGCGCCAGCACGTCGTCGAACCCCGCCCGGTGCTCCGCCAGCCGCCCATCGCCGGCGCCCATGTGGTCGATCACCACATCCACGCCCAGCTCGGCGATCACCGGCGCGATCCCGGCCAGCAGCACCGGCGTCGCGTAGATCTGCACATGCCACCCCAGCTTGCCCACCCGGGCCGCCGCCTCGCGCAGCTGTTCCGTCGCCGCGCCGACATCGGGGATCCCGTTGCTGACCAGGTTGAGCCGCACCCCGCGCACGCCGAGCTTCTTCAGCTCGCGCAGCTCGGCGTCCTTGGTCGCGGCATCGATCACCGCCACCCCGCGGCTGCTGGCACCGCGCGTCCGCAGCGCATCCTTCATGCAGGCATTGTCGGTGCCGTAGGCGCTGGGCTGCACGAACACCACGCGGGAGAACCCCATCCGCGCCGCCTCGGCGTCATAGACTTGCAGGGTGGCCGGCGTCGGATCGTACGCCCGCCAGGCCGCCGGCGGATAGGCGGCCGGGTCGCCGAAGATGTGCATGTGGCAGTCGGTAGCACCTGCGGGCACCTCAAAGCCAAGTTCGCGCATCCGGCTGTTCCTCGTCGTGATTGGCGCTACACTACCGCCCAACCCACCAGGGAGAAACCCATGGACGACGGCCCCGGCTTCGCCGCCACCCCGCTGCGCATCCGCTCCCTGCGCAGCCAGGTCAGCCCCGCCGAATGGCAGGCGCGCCTGGACCTCGCCGCTGCCTATCGGCTCTGCGACCATTTCGGCCTCACCGACATGATCGCCACCCACATCTCCGCCCGCGTCCCCGACCGCCCCGGCGAATTCCTGGTCATTGCCCACGGCCTGCTGTTCGGCGAGGTCACCGCCAGCTCCCTGCTGCGCGCCGACCTCGATGGCCGCACCACGCTGAAGCCCGAATTCGGCGACGGCATGCCGGACTACAACCTCCAGCCCGCCGCCTTCGTCATCCACAGTGCGATCTACCGCGCCCGTGCGGACGTGCACGCCGCCATCCACACCCACACCACCGCCGGCACGGCGGTGTCGTCGCTGCAATGCGGCCTGCTGCCGCTGACCCAGACCAGCCACCGCTTCACCGGCCGCGTCGCCTATCACGACTTCAACGGCCCGGAGCGCGACATCTCCGAGCGCGCGCACATCGCCGCCCATCTCGGCGACAAATACCTGATGATCCTGCGCAACCACGGCCTGCTCACCGTCGGCCAGACGATGCAGGAGGCGTTCAGCTTCATGCACGGCCTGGAACGCGCGTGTCAGGCGCAGGTCGCCGCGATGTCCTGCAACACCCCGCTCAACACCCTGCCGCAGGCCATCGTCGACAAGTCGGCCGCCATGTACGCCCCCGGCGCCACCCGCGCCTATGGGCAGAAGGAGTGGCCGGCTTTGCTGCGCCTGCTCGACCGCACGGACCCGTCCTGGCGCGACTGAGGCGCTGGCGGCGCCTGGCCTGCCAGATCGTCCAGGATCGGGCACTCCGGCCGCGCATCGCCGTGGCAGGACTCCGCCAGTCGGCGCAGCGTGTCGCCCATCGCGCGCAGCGCAGCGGCCTTGGCCTCCAGTGCGGCGACATGGCGCAGCGCCAGCGCTTTCACATCCGCGCTCGGCCGGTCGCGGTCGTGCCACAGCGCCAGCAGCTGGCCGATCTCCTCCAGCGCGAAGCCCAGCCCGCGTGCCCGGTGCACGAAGCGCAGCACATTCAGCTCCGCCGCCCCATAGCGCCGATAGCCCGCCCGGTCGCGCGCCTGCGCCGGCAACAGCCCGACGGCCTCGTAATGCCGGATCATCCGCGCCGAGATGCCGCAGGCCCGTGCCGCGGCCCCGATCGCCAGCCGTGCTCCCTCGCCTTGGCCCGTATCCAGCACCATGCCCAATCCCCGCTTGACCTTGCCATCATGTGAGGGTGCAGCCTGTTGCCGACAACCCGCCAGCCCCCTGGCGGGGATCAACAGGAGCCTGCGATGCCCGCCCCCGAATTGCGTTTCACCCTGCCTGACATGACCTGCGAGGGCTGCATGCGCGCGGTCACCGGCGCCGTGCGCGCCCTCGATCCCGCCGCCGAATTCGCCTTCGACCTGCCCACACATGCCGTGCGGATCGCCACCCACCAGCCGGCCGCCCCGGTGGAAGCCGCCTTGCGTGACGCCGGCTTCGCCCCCGCCTGATCCTCGCACCCGGAGATCGATGATGATCCGCCTGTTCCTTCTGCCCGCCACGCTCCTCGCCGCCCTGGCCCTGGCCGCCCCCGCCTTCGCCCAAGGCACCCCGCATGGCGGCCACGGCGCCCATGGCCGCCCCGCCGCCACCGACACGCCGTCCACCCGCGCCTTCAAGCAGGCCAATGACCGCATGCACCGCGACATGGACATCCGCTTCTCCGGCGACGCGGACCGCGATTTCGTCGCCGGCATGATCCCGCACCATCAGGGCGCGATCGACATGGCGAAGATCGTCCTGCAACACGGCAAGGATCCCGCCATCCGCAAGCTGGCGCAGGACATCATCGTCGCCCAGGAAAAGGAGATCGCCGAGATGCGCGCCTGGCTGGCCAAGCCGCGCTAGATCGCCGCCAAAGCCCCCGCCGCCGCGCGCCAAGCCGCGATCCCGCCCTGCACGTGCCGGGCCTCGGCCAGCCCGGCTTCCTGCGCCGCCTGCACCGCCATGGCCGAGCGTTCGCCGAATGCGCAGACGAACACCAGCGGCCGATCGCTCGCCCCGGCCAGCTCGCGCAGCAGCCCGCCCGGCGCCAGGTTCTCGCGCAGGGCGGGGTAGGGGGCATGCAGCGCGCCGGGGATCACCCCGTGCCGCTCCCGTTCGCGGCACTCCCGCAGGTCCACCAGCGCGATCGCGCGCCCCAGCCGGATCGCATCGGCCGCGGTCAGCGCCCAGCCCTTGGCCGCCACCGCATCCTGCGCCAGCCCCTGGCGCATGTTCGCCGGCACCGCCACGTCCATCATCTTCGGGTTGGACAGGCCGAGGTTGTTCATGATGTGGATGTAGTCGTCCACCGACTTCACCTGCAGCCGCGGGTTGAACGCCCGCTCCTCCGCGATGGTGGAGACCGTGTCCCCTTTGTAGTCGTGCGCCGGATAGACCAGCGTCGCGTCGGGCAGCTTCAGCAGGCGGTTGAAGATGCTTTCGTACTGCGCCCTCGGGTCCCCGTTCTGGAAATCCGTCCGCCCGGTGCCGCGGATCAGCAGCGTATCGCCGGTGAACACCCGGTCCGCCATCGCGAAGGAATAGGAATCGTCGGTGTGCCCGGGGGTATAGATCACCTCCAGCGCCACCCCCTCGACCGTCAGCTTGTCGCCGTCGCCGACCCGCATGGAAACCACATCCACCTGGCTCTGCTCGCCCATCACCGTGATGCAGTGCGTGCGGTCGCGCAGCGCGCCCAGGCCGGTGATGTGATCGGCATGCAGGTGGGTGTCCACCGCCTTCACCAGCTTCAGGTCCAGCTCGCGCATCAGTTGCAGGTAGCGGTCGACCTTTTCCAGCACGGGATCGATGATCAGCGCCTCGCCCCCGCGGCGGCTGGCCAGCAGGTATGAATAGGTGCCCGATACCTGGTCGAATAGCTGCCGGAAGATCATCGTCTGCTCCTGTCCTGCGAAGCTTCGGCGCGCCACCGGCGACCGGTCGAGGCTGTTCGTCGCATACCGCTTCCCCCGCGCCGCGAAAAGTCGGAACATCGCGCCGTGGAGGACCCAGAAATGACCCAGCTGCCGGATGCGCCCCTGTTGCGCCATGATGCGGCCGGCATTGCCCGCCTCACGCTGAACCGCCCGGCCGCCCGCAATGCGCTGTCCATGGGCCTGATGCAGGCGCTGGACGACGCGCTGGTCGCCATCGCCGCCGATCCCGCCGTCACCGTGGTGATCCTGTCGGGCGCCGGCCCCGCTTTCTGCGCCGGGCACGATCTGCGCGAGATGCGCGCTCACCCCGACGAGGCCAGCGCGGCGGCCACCTTCGCCCTGTGCTCGCAGCTCATGCAGCGCATCGTGACCCTGCCCAAGCCCGTCATCGCCCAGGTCCACGGCGTGGCCACCGCCGCCGGCTGCCAGCTTGTCGCCACCTGCGACCTGGCCGTGGCCGCGCAGTCCGCCCGCTTCGCCACCCCGGGCGTCAATATCGGCCTGTTCTGCTCCACCCCGATGGTCGCCCTGTCGCGCGCGGTGGCGCCGAAGCACGCCATGGAAATGCTGCTCACCGGCGACATGATCGAAGCTGCGCGCGCCCGCGAGATCGGCCTGGTCAACCGCGTGGTTCCCGACACCGAGCTTGAAGCCGCCACCCAGGCGCTGGCCGCCCAGATCGCCGCGAAAAGCCCGCTGACGCTGGCCATCGGCAAGCCGGCCTTCTACCGCCAGGCCGAACTGCCGCTGGCCGACGCCTACAGCTATGCCGCCGCCGTCATGACCCGCAACATGATGGCCCACGACGCCGCCGAGGGCATCGACGCCTTCCTGGCCAAGCGCCAACCCGCCTGGACCGGCACCTAACAGGGGACTCACGATGGACGCCCAACCGCGCAAGAAAACCTTCGACCGCACCACCCAGGACGTCGGCAACATGGTCGAGCTCGGCCATGTCAACGTCCGCGTCCCGGACCAGCGCCTGGCCATCCTGTTCTACGTGCAGGGCCTGGGCCTGACCCGCGACCCCTATCTGCAGACCGGCGTCGACAACATGTGGGTCAATGTGGGGATCAGCCAGTTCCACTTGCCCGTCGGGCCCGCCCAGGTGCTGCGCGGCACCACCGGCCTGGTCATCCCCGACCCCGACGCGCTGGAAGCCCGGCTGCGCGCCGTCGCCGCCCGCCTGGAAGGCACAAAGTTCGCCTACACCCGCCAGGGCGATACCACGGACGTCACCTGTCCCTGGGGCAACGCGATCCGCGTCCATGCGCCGGACGAGAAGCGCTTCGGCCGCATGAACCTCGGCATGCCCTATGTGGAGGTCGACGCCCAACCCGGCAGCGCCGCGGGGATCGTGCGTTTCTACCAGGAGATCATCCAGACCGGCGGCAGCACCGGCGAGGATGCCCAGGGCAAATTCGCCCGCATTCCCATCGGCCTCTCCGAAAGCGTCGTCTTCCGCGAGACGCCCCGGGCGAGCATCCCCTTCGACGGCCACCACCTCCAGGTCGCCTTCGCCGATTTCTCCGGCCCGCACCGCAAGCTCAACGCGCGCGGGCTGATCACCGAGGAATCCAACGAGAGCCAGTACCGCTTCCAGGACATCGTGTGCCTGGACACCGGGAAAGTCCTCAGCACCATCGAGCACGAGGTGCGCTCCATGCGCCACCCGATGTTCGCCCGCCCGCTGGTCAACCGGAACCCCGACAACACCAACAACCGCTATGCCGCGGGTTGGGAGTCAGGCATGTGGCGCTTGCCGCCGGCGGATATCTAGCAAGAAAGCAGTTCTTTTTTGAAAAAAAGAACCAAAAAACTTTCATCCGTTGGCGCGGCGCTCCCCCGGTGAAGCACGGCGCAAACGGATAAAGTCTTTTTGCTTCTTTTTCTTCAGAAAAAGAAGAATCTTCCTTTCTTCCGAAAGTGCCCCCATGCCCTCCACCGTCTTCCACCCCGACTTCAAGCCCACCCCCTACTGGTGGGAGGCCTGGAAGCCCACCGACGAACGCCCCACCGAAGTTCCGAAAACCACCCAGGTCGCCATCGTCGGCGGCGGCTATGGTGGCCTGGCCACCGCCCTCGAACTGAACAAGCTCGGCATCGAATGCGTCGTGCTGGAATCCAACGCCCCCGGCGAGGGCGCCAGCTCCCGCAACGGCGGCGGCGTCTCCGGCGGCGTCAACATCGGCAAGTCGATCACCGGCTCATCGCTGGACCCCGAATCGCCGCGCGCCCACGCGCTGCTGTCCGACGGGTCCGACGCCTTCGCCACCATCGAATCGCTCATCGAAGCCGAGGGCATCGACTGCCACTGGCGCCGCTCCGGCCGTTTCGTCGGCGCCTGGACCCCCAAGCACTATGACAGCCAGGCCAAGAAGATCGCCCGCCTGAACGACAGCGCCCAGTCCGGCGCCTACATGCTGCCCCGCGAACGCCTGCGCGAGGAGATGGCCAGCGACTTCTACTACGGCGGCATGGTCGTCGAACGCTCCGGCCAGCTCCACCCCGCCCTTTACGTCAAAGGCCTGCTCGACCGCGTCCGCGCCCGCAGCATCCCGGTCTGCGGCCACGCCGCGGTGCAGAAAATCACCCGCCACAACGAAGGCTGGCTGCTGAAAACCGCCCGCGGCGACCTCGAAGCCGCCGAGATCGTCATCGCCACCAACGGCTATACCGGCGACGTCACCCCCAGCCTCAAGCGCCGCGTCATCCCGGCGGCCAGCCACATCATCGCCACCGAGGAAATCCCCGAAGACCTCGCCCGCAGCCTGATCCCGAAGAACCGCACCCTGGCCGACACCCGCCGCATCCTCAGCTACTACCGCCTCTCGCCGGACGGAAAGCGCATCATCTACGGCGGCCGCGCCCGCTTCACCGCCGCCGGTCCGGAGGTCTGCGCCCCCATCCTGCACCGCTTCATGACCGACCGCTTCCCCCAGCTCCGCGGCATCCGCGTCACCCATGCCTGGACCGGCAACGTCGCCTTCACGCTGGACGCACTGCCCCATGCCGGCCAGATCGACGGCATGCACTACCTCACCGGCTGCAACGGCTCGGGCGTGGCGATGATGACCTATCTCGGCACGCAGACCGCGCGGCGCATCGCCGGCGTTGCCAACCGGAGCAACGCCTTCGAGGAGGCCGACATCCCGGATCACCCGCTCTACACCGGGAACCCCTGGTTTCTGCCGGTCATCGGGACGTGGTACCAGATCCGGGATCGGGTGGATCGGATGCGCGCCTGAGCGCGCCGCCCCGGTTGTGCGGGCGGGCAAGAAAACGGTTGCCAAGGAAACCAAATCGGGTTACTTTCCAAGTCAATCAAATCGCCCGAGCCCCATGCCCCAGCCCGCCGCCGAACTCACCGACCATCTCGGCTACTGGCTCCGCCAGGTTTCCAACCACGTCACCCATGCCTTCGCCCGCAAACTCGCCGGCAAGGATGTCACCGTGGCCGAATGGGCGCTGATGCGCGTCCTGCATGGACGGGAACCCACTTCCCCCAGCCAGGTTGCGGACGACATGGGCATGACCCGCGGCGCCATCACCAAGCTGGCTGACCGCCTCGCCGCCAAGGCCCTGATCGCCCG
Source organism: Acetobacteraceae bacterium (assembly GCA_044369385.1). GTDB lineage: Bacteria > Pseudomonadota > Alphaproteobacteria > Acetobacterales > Acetobacteraceae > CAMDGX01. The sequence goes on from JBIPLY010000044.1 coordinate 10,037, forward strand.
CGACGCCAGCCCTGACGACGGCCGCTCGCACACCCTGCGCCTCACCCCGCCGGGATCGGCGCTGGTGCCCGAACTCGCCGCCCTGGCCGACCGGAACGAGGCCGAGTGCTTCGCCCACCTGTCCGCCAGGGACCGCGCAGCCCTGCTGCGGATCCTGAAGACAACCACCACCCGGCTCGGCCTCACGACCACGCCGGTCGATTGACCCCGCCCACGGCCGCAAGGACGCCCACCATGGAAAGCCATCTCGCCCGCATCGCCCAGGCCTGCCTCGATGGCGCCGAAGCCAACAGCATGACCTTCCCGCAGATTGTCGAAACGCTGATCCGCGCCGGCTTCGAAAGCTATCTGGTCGATTACCGGCGCGCGACCGCAACCTACTTCCTCGCAACCGGCGAAAGCATCGCGCTGCCGGCCCGCCACGGCCACGGCCCGGTCGCGCCGGCGCTGGACAGCCCCGCCCTGCAAGCCGCCATCCGGGAAGCCCAGCAGCACGTTCCCGGCTACACCTATGCCGGCTTCTGCGCCAAGGCCATCGCGGCCGGATGCGCCGGCTACATCGTCTCGTTCACCGGCCGCCGCGCGCTGTATTTCGGCCGCACCGCCGAGACGCATGTCGAGCACTTCCCGCAATAGGCCAGGCGCCCGCCAGCGACGGACCCGAAGCCGATCACGCCCAGGCCTTCGGGCCACCCGCACTCCGGGTCACCAGCACTCCGGGTCACGGAATGCCCTGTTGGATGGGGATCGCGAAGCGGCGCGGCACCGGCTCGGCACGCCACCGCTGTCGGGTATCGATTCAAGGGCAGCGACGCGGCGGCTTTGCTCCGATGCGTTTGCATCCTAGCGCCCGCCGCCGGGTAAATTGACAATATGCTGTCAATGCGGCAGCATCTTGCAATGCATGCTGCGCCATCCCCCCTGACCGAGCTCATTCTGGAAACGTTTCGGCTCAATGGGGAGCTGCTGGCGGCAGGTGACAAGCTGGTCGCGGATCTGGGCCTGACCTCCGCGCGGTGGCAGGTTCTGGGGGCGATTGCGCTGTCACCCGTCTCGCTGCCGGTGGCCCATGTCGCCCGCAACATGGGGCTCAGCCGCCAATCCGTGCAGCGCCTGGTAAACGAAATGGCGCGGCATAACCTGGTGCGGTTGGCCCCGAACCCGCATCACCAGCGCGCCATGCTGGTGGTCCTGACTGCCGACGGCCACGCTGTGTACGCCGCGGCAATGCAGCGCCAGCGTCCCTGGGCCGACCGGCTCGCCACCGGACTGTCGCCGCAGGACATCGACACGGCCGGCCGTGTTCTCGCCACCCTGCGCGCCAGGCTCCAGTCCCGCAACGACGACCAGCCAAAGGCAAACGGCCATGTGGAAAAGCACGCCTGAGCGCTACGGCCGCATCGCCATCGCGATCCATTGGATCAGCGCCGTGCTGATCATCGGACTGATGATCGCCGGTTTTCGCGCCGCCGACATGGCGGACCCTGCTGCCAAGGCCGCCCTGCTGCGCATCCACGCCCCGCTGGGCATCGCCGTGCTGGTCTTGACGCTGGCGCGCATCGCCTGGTGGCACTTCGCCGATCGCAAGCCGCCTGATCCCGCCGATATGCCTCGGCTGCAGGCGATCGCGGCGAAATCCGTGCATGGGCTGCTGTATGCGGCGATCCTCGGCCTGGTGGGTTCCGGGATCGCGCTGCTGGCCCTGTCGGGTGCGGGCGCCATCCTGTTCGGCGGCGCCCCCGGGCCGCTGCCCGATTTCTGGGACTTTGCGCCGCGCTACGGCCACGCCGCGATGGCGCGGCTGATGGCGCTGCTGCTGCTGGCGCACACCGGCGCCGCGCTGTACCACCAGTTCATCCGCCGGGATCGCCTGCTGGCGCGGATGGGTGTCGGCCGATGATCGCGCGGCTCCTGCCGGCGCTCGCCCTGGCGCTGGCCGCCGCGTTCTTTGGCATCGCGCTCTACATCAATGTCGCCGAGCAGCCGGCGCGGCTGGCGCTGGCGGACATGCCGCTGCTCGAACAATGGAAGACCAGCTTCGGCGTCGGCTTCGTCCTGCAAGGCTCGATGACCATCGCCGCCGGGCTTGCGGGGCTCGGCGCGTGGTGGGCGCATCGGGACTGGCGCTGGGCGGCGGGCGGCTTGTTGATGCTCGCCAATTGGCCCTGGACGCTGCTGGTGATCGCGCCGATCAACGCGGCACTGCTCGCCATTCCCGCCGCCGCGGCCGGTCCCGCCAGCCGGGCGCTGATCGAGCAATGGGGCGGCGTGCATGGCGGACGCACCGCCTTGTCCTTCGTCGCGGCCGGGCTGTTCGTATGGGCATCGGCCCGTCTCGCCGCCTGGCGCACGCCGTGACGCGCCGTGCGCTTGAGCGGCCCGAACCGTCGCCGCGACACGCAGCCACTTCCATCGGTGCGCGGAGCCGGGCTACTCCGCAGCCGTCGGATCGAACCCCAGCAGGAACACCCCCGCCGCATCCGCCAGCGCCACCGCCTCCGCCCGCTCGGCCAGCATCGCGCCGCCGGCCTCGAACGCCACGCCGCGCAGCCCGGCGGCGATTGCCCCGCGCACCGTCTGCGCCCCCAGCGTCGGCAGATCGGCCCGCCGCTCCTGCCCGGGCTTGGCGATCTTCACCAGCACGCCGCCGGGCCCGTCCCGCCGCAGCGCAGCACAGCGCGCCAGCATCGCGTCCGTCCCTTCGATCGCCTCCACCGCCAGCACCAGTCCCTGCTGCACCACGCAGCCCTGGCCCACATCGGCCTCGCCCAGCTTGCGCGCCACCGCCACGCCGCGCGCGATGTCGGCCATCGCCTGCGCATCCGGGGCGGCCTGCGTCAGCAGCCCCAGCGGCGCCAGCGCCTCGCGCAGCACCTCGTGCGCGCCCAGCACGGTGAACCCCATCTCGCCCAGCACCGTCACCACCGCGCGCAGCAGCCCGTCATCGCCGGCAAACGCCGCCCGCCCGACCCGCGCCAGCAGCCGCGCGCCCTCGGCATCCGGCCGCAGATCGAAGAACCCCGGCCGCTTCACCGTGCCGATCAGCACCACCTCGCGCACCCCCTGCGCGCGCAGCAGCTCCAGGATGCGCCCCGCCGCCCCGATCCGCGCCATCGCATGCGGCCATCCCGCCAGCGCCGCCGGCTGCGCGAACCCCTCCAGCCCGACCAGGAACACCGCGCGCCCCGCCGCCCGCGCCGCGGTGGCCACGCGCAGCGGCATCGGCCCGCCCCCGGCAATGATCCCCAGAACGCCCCGCTCGGGCTGCACGTCGCCTGCCATGCGCCCTTCCTGCCGCAACCCGGCCTCCGGCACCAGCCCGCGCGCGCTCCGCCAGGCGCCCCAGCGTCACTTGCACCCGTTGTGGCGCCGCCACATCGCCGCATCATGCCCGGCCGGGACCCGCGCGCACGGCCCGTCATCGTAGCCGCGCAGCCGGTTGTACAGCGCGACCTGCGCGTCGCTGAGCAGACCGGGCGTGGCCAGATGCGCCGACAGATGGATCAGCCGCAGCCGCCCATGGCTCTCCCCGATCGCCGCGGTCAGCCGCGACAGCGTCGCCGCGTCCATCGCCCGCGCCCGGAACCCGGCCTCCAGCTCCTCCTCCAGCGCGATCAACCGCCCGCCCTCCGCCTGCGCATCGCGCTGCATCGCCGTGAACACCGCCGTCACCGCCGCCACTTGCGCCGCGCTGAGCCCGATCTCCGCGCTCATCTCCAGCACATGCTTCGGTCCGGGAACCCCATTCAACTCCGCCACCTTCGCCAGCCCCCAGCCGCCGCCGCGCCGCAACTCCGCGACATCCTCCGCCGACAGGTTCTTCAGCGCCCGCGCCTCCTGCCCGGCATAGGGCGAGCCATGCCGATGCCCGCCCCCCTGCGCGCCCGCGCCTTGCACGAGCGCCCCCGCCGCACCCAGGACCGCCACCAGCACCACCGCCCGCATCAACATCACCCGGCCCTCCTGAACCCGCGGAGGGCTTGCCACGCCCGCGCCGCGGCCAACATGATCGCGATCATGTCCCCCACCCTGGCCGACCTGCTCCGCCGCCTCCAGGCCGCCGAGTCCGCGCTGCCCGCCGGCGCCCCGCTGTTCCACGCCGGCGACAAGGTGCAGGTCATGCACCTGGTCCTGCACGGCGAGGCCCATCTTGTCCGCCACCAGGCGAACGGCGCCGCCCTCATCCTCCAGCGCGCCGGCCCCGGCACCATGCTGGCCGAAGCCTCGCTCCACGCCGAGCGCTACCACTGCGCCGCCATTGCCGCGACCGCCCTGCGCCTGCGCCGCATCCCCCGCCGCGTCCTGCGCGCCGCCATCGCCGCCGATCCCGCCCTGGCCGCCGCCTGGTCCGCCCATCTCGCCCGCGAGGTGCAATCCGCCCGGCTGCGCGCCGAGATCCTCGCCCTGCGCGGCGTCGCTGCCCGGCTCGATGCCTGGCTCGCCTGGCACGCCGCCCTTCCGCCGCGCGGTGCCTGGCGCGCCCTGGCCGGCGAACTCGCGGTCAGCCCGGAGGCGCTCTATCGGGAGATCGCCCGCCGGCGCCAAGCGCCACCACCGCCACCATCCCCACCATCACCGCCGCCGCCACCACCTGCGTGACCCCCAGCGACCACAGGCTCAGCGTCGCACTGGTCACGATGATCCCGACGGCGTTCATCGTGCGCTGCAGCGCGAACATCTCCGCCTTCTCGTGCGGCGCCGAAACCCCGTCCAGCATCAGCGAATACGCCGTGCCCAGCGGCGCCATGCACAGCCCCACCAGCACGGCGGCCGCCACCGTCGCCCAAAGCGGCAATTCGGCCGCGATCCCCCCGGCCCCCAGCGCCATCACGCACATGTAGCCCAGCACCACCCCGCGCCGCGGCGCCCGGTTGCGCACACTCACCCACACCCCGCCCGCCACGCTCGCCGCGCACAGCGCCACCGTGAACACGAACGCCATCGCCGGCGACAGCCCGTAGCGCAGCGCCAGCGACACCGCCCCCACCTCGATGGACGACACCCCT
>JBIPLY010000610.1:0-4906 GCA_044369385.1 Acetobacteraceae bacterium
ACCATCAAGTCCACATAGCGGGCAGGGCGGGGCCATCCGAGCCGGTCCATGCACTGCAAGTCACCATGGCCGGAAAACGCCACGGCCACCACGTCCGGGCCGGTGGGCCACGGGGCGGTTTTCATCGATTGCATTTCAGCCCACCCTACAGAAACAAAACGGCCGGGGAGTTTGAGCCCCCCGGCTTCGTCAGTTTCGATAATGGCGGCCACCACACAAAGCGGTTCGGGTTTTCCATCACACCCCGGCGGAAAATGGTATTCGAAGTCAAAAACGACTATTTTTTGTGGACGCCACGACATTTCGTTATAGCTCCAATCCGGCTAATTTTCGAAGTGTCGAATGATTTATGTCTTTAATCATCCTGGCTTCACTCAGGGCGATTTTCATGAGTTCAGGGAATGGCTTATCTGGCCAAACGGGTTCCGCCACGGACGGGCCACGATATTCGAACGTTTCGTGAATCCGTAGCTTTGGGTTCCACGTAATCCGAACCCACCCGGCCATTCCAAACGCCACAGCCTGGTCAAGTGCCTTGTGGACGGTGGATTGATTGGCGGGGTCCACGGATTGTTTCACCGGCCACATAAAAAACGGCCCTTGGTGAATGGCACAAAGAACAAACCTGACGGGTTTTATCAGTGTGGCCATCCGTGAATCGGTTTCGAGTTGTTTAGCCAAACGCGGGTGGACCACAAACATGGTTTCGTCTTTTTCCACCGTAGGCCAAACCAATGAATAATTCGGGTCCGGGTGGATTTTGATAAACGTATCGGCCGGGGGCTTTTTCAGTTCGATGGCCAGTGTGGATGATTTGTCAGCCGGGGCGAAATCTTGAGCCAATCGCAAGTTTTCAGGGCTGAAAAAATCATCATCATCGGCCGGTGGAATTGTCGAAACCATCACCGAGGATTCGGGTAGAGCCGGGGCCCCTGCCATTGGCTCCACGGTGGCGGGCGTGGCCACGGGCTCTATGGGTGGAGCCGGGAATAACTGCCCGGTGGAGTCCACCAATTTGTTAATCGTTACATCGTCGGTTTGTCGTTTTTTTGCCATTCCGGGTTCCTTGTATTTCCCTAACACAAGCCCGTGGCTATAATTAAGCCGTGGGCTGAGATTCCTACACACTCCACACAAACGAAAAACCCGCCACCGCGAATGGCGGGTTTTGTCTTTTTAACCGGCGGGTCTATCTGTTTTCACCGGTCCAATCACGACATGGCGGCCATTAGTGGCCAGTTTTGACGCTTCACAGTTCGCGACAAAGTTTTGAACGGCCAGACGAACCACGTTCGATTCGGTGGTGGCCAGTTTTCGCGAAACGGCTTGAGTTCGTTTACGTAATGTCGTGGGCAGAATGACAGAAAAACGGCTATTTTCGGGCGGTTTCATAGTGTCGGCTCCACTGTGTGAAACATGAAAAAACCTTGGCGGTTATCCAAGGTGGTGGCGGGTGGTTTGGGGCGGCTCCACCGGCGGGGGCGGCCATATTGTCCGATCGTCCGCGGGTTAATGGACGATGGCGGTAAAATCGATTCACGGGCCCGTTCGGGTTCGTGAAAATCGGGGGGGCCACCCTTGACGGGTCTAGGCCTATCTGGCATAAACATTAGCGGTAATACTCCAATCCGGGGTTTACTACATTTCACACACGCGGGCCGGTTTCTCTTGGCGGGGACACCGGCCCTCTTGTTTTATGGCAACCGCCATAAGCGATAAGTTAAATGTAGTGTGGAATAACTGCAAGGATGCCACGCGGATTTTATATGTTATAGTGGCGTATGAGTTTTCGTAAGTTATTCTATAAAATGCACTTAGATAACAGGGTAAATTTACGGTTTTTTATTTGTTTGTGGTTTTTCGATATGTGATCCACATGCACTATAAACCTAGTACCCTATTAATTTTAATACGATTACTATTTATGTAAAAATGTGTAAATGTGTGTCAGTTTGGGCGGGCGGGCCCCCTGCCCGGTTCCGTCCGTTTTTGCCGATCGTCAGAAATGGCCCGTAAATGATCTAGGGTCGATTTTAGCCGGGTTATAGTCCAAACTATCCACCCCCTGCCCGCCATCGGCCAAAAATCGAAAATTTGGCGGCTTGTGGTGGTGGCCTGACGGGTGGCGGCCATTCAGTGTTCGTTTCAGTGTTCACACCGATCGGCCCGTCGGTGGCCACCCTGCCCGTCAATTTCGCGGGGTTCGGGGGCGGTGGGCTGGTGGCGTGGTGGCGGTTCACACACTGGTGGCGAAACAAAAAAAAGCCTACGCGGGGCCGGTGGTTTTGGGCCGGTGTGGTTTTTTACTTGTGTGGTGGAGTGGTTTTGGGTGGGCGGGGTTTTGGTCGGGTGTGTATCGGGGCGGGCGGGGTTTGGTGGTTTTTATCGATTGTGGTGGCGTGGTTGTGTGGTTTTTCGTTTTCGTGGTGGCGTGGCGGTGTGGTTTTCACCGATACCACGATTGATGGATTCCACGAAACCACGGACGGTGAATTGTGGCCCGGAAAAAGCCTGAAAAACAAACCGAACGAACCCGGCTCTACGTTTCACCACGGGCCCACCTTGTCACAAAATTACGAGTGGCGGCGGCGGCTCTTGGTTTGTCCGAAACTGAGATGGTGGAACGGCTTATTATCGATAATTTAAGCTCAGTTTATGCCCGGCTTCCCGACAAATACGCGGGTGAAGTCCAAGCCGATTTTAATGAAAATGGCAAGAGCGGGCCCGGTAGGGCAGGGGTAGCTTTACCAGCAGGGGCCCCGCCAGTTCCACCCACCACCACCGTGAAGATTTCACAACAAATTTCGAGCGTGGACGCTAACTCGAAACGATTTGTGGACGGGGCGGTGGATGAATTAGGGGGCGGGTGATGGCGGTGGAGTTGTTTTCGTGGGCTTGTTTAGTTCTTCGATTCGAATATCAAATTCGACATTTCACGCATCGCAACGGCTTCGGGGTCCGTGGCTAGTGGCGGTAATGTTTTTGTGTGGGTTTCGAGTATCCGGGCCGAAATGGTGGTGGCGGTGGCGGTGGAATTGGTAAGTTTCACCAACGCCAAAATGGCCTGAATGGCTATTGGGTGGGGGTTATCATCCGTGATGATTTTGTATAGCCGGTTCACGGCGGCGTTTCTTACATGGTCCGGGATGGTGAACCCGGCTTGAGTCGTTTTTTGACGTAATTCGAGCCATTCCGCGTGGGCTTTCCCGTCGGTCCAATCGTCAAGTGGTCTGTCCATTTTTCTGGCTCCATGGTGATGGTGGCGGTGGTGGTAATTGGCTTGCGGGCGGGGTGGCCCCGGTCCATGATGGTTTCACTTCCACGTCCGGGGCCGGGCCACTGAGAACGGGCAGTGTGTAGTGTCCGATTTTACCGTCACGACAAACCAAGCCGGATTCAATTAACGGCTTCACACCCCGTTCGAAATCACGGCGGCCACGGACCCACCCTGGCAAAATTCTATCCACCACCACCCGGTTTGAACCCCTGGTCAAGTGCATGGTTAAAAACAGGTACACCAATACGCTGGTGGCGGGCATCGTTCCACAGATTTGTGAAATTGGCGGCCACCAGATCGATCTATATGTTTTCCACCGGCCGATTTCGTGGCGGGTGAAGGTGTGGAGCGGAACCACGCGGGATTTTTGGCCAGGTTTCATCCACATTTCAATCAATCCGGCGGTTTTCAGTTCGCGAAGTGATTGATGGAAAATATTTTCATCCACCCGGACGTGGCTTGAATCTTCGATGGATAGACGGGCGGGCCGGTGGTAGTCACACCGAAACGCGGAATAGAAAATCTGACAAAGTAAGCCCACCCGCAAGTGTCGGCACGCGGGTCCGATTTGATCGGCTTTAATAATCCATACCCACGGTATGGAACGATTCATTCGCCAATACCACGGGCCAAACGTCATTTCACCCACCATGGACGGGCAAGTGTGGCGTGGACGGGTAGGTTTTTTCTTATCCGGGGCAGTCACACCCGGCCATCGTTTTTCGATTTCTGCCCATATTTCCGGGCTCAAAATGGATTTTTCACCGTCCATGATTCACCTTAACTACACTTGTAGGCCGGGTATATTTTTTCTATATCTCTTTACGGTTTATGGGTTTATTGTGCTACCTATTAGATATATTATAAATACCATAATAGGTATCTACCTAACGGTAGATATATATAACACCAATAAATAAAACCCATAAGATAGCGGGGTCCAGGAACTTGTCGCTTTTTTGGTTCGAAATCATCGGTGGCCACGGTGGTGGTTCTCTATGCCTGATAAACAGCCAATGACGGGCCCGTTATTTCGGCCATTCGTTCCAATCAATCACGGCGGGCAGGGCGGTTAAATCGGCCACGCGGGCAAGTTTGTCCGTGATGGAACGGGCCGGAAAATCCAATGGCAAGCCCACCACCCGGACGATGAAACCGCCATCATCACGGGGGCCGGGCGTTTCATCCAGGGTGGCCGGGGTAATGGACCACGTGGCCGGTGAAACTTCCGTGATTTTGTATTGAGCCATTCTTGTGGCCATCACGCCACCGCCGGTGAAAATTTGGCCACAATACGGGCCACCGCCACGTGGCTCCACGGTTTGTTTCGGGCCGATACGAAACCGGCTTCATTCAGTTCACGGGCAATCTGACGGTGTGACTTACCATCGGCCACCATTGGTTTGATTTTGGTCCACGCGTAGTTATTGCGGGTGGCGGCTTTTTTGCTCTTGGCTTCACGGGCCACGGCCACAGTTTCACGGGCGGCGGCGGGGTCCGGGCGGTGGCTTGGAACCGGGTGTGGGTCCACTTCACCACGGGCGGCCCGTTCGCGGCGGTTTTTGTGGTACGCTTTCATTTTCGTTGAGACTGATTTCGAATACATTTCCGCGAAAATCATCATCAAAT
>JBIPLY010000045.1:0-15002 GCA_044369385.1 Acetobacteraceae bacterium
TTGCGTGCCGCTGACGCTGTCCGACCCCGCGGAGCGGCGCGCCCTGGTGCTGGCCGACGCGGCGCCGGCGCTGGTGCTGGGCGAGGGCGGGGTTGATCCCGGGCAGGTGGCGGCCGCCCCCGATGGCTGGCTGCCGCCGGTGCCGGATGCGGATGGGCCGGCGGTGATCCACTACACCTCCGGCAGCAGCGGGCGGCCGAAGGGGATCGTGGTGTCGCATTTCGGGGTGCTGTACCGCGCGGCGCGCAACCTGCCGGAGCTGGGGCTGCGGCCGGCGGACGTGGTGCTGGCGACGTCCGCGCCGGCGCTCGGCTCCGGCCTGTCCTTCGTGCTGGGCACGCTGTTTGCCGGGGCGACGATGGCGGTGGTCAGCCTGGCGGGCGAGGGCGCGGGGGCGGTGCTGCGGCTGGCGGCGCGCGAGCGGGCCTCGGTGATGATCGCGGGGCCGGCGATCATGCGCAGCCTGCTGGCGCTGCCGGGTGCGGCGGCGATGCTGGGCGGGCTGCGGCATCTGCGGATGGGGGCGACGGGGTTGCCGGTGGCGGATCTGCGCGCCTTCCGGGCGCTGCTGCCGGCGGGGTGCGCGATCAGCCACACCTATGCCTCGACCGAGGCGATGGTGATCGCGCGCTGGCTTGTGCCGCCCGGGGAGGAGGGCGCGGGGCCGAACCTGGCGGCGGGGTATCCGGCGCCGGGGCTGGCGTGGCGGCTGCGCCAGGAGGGTGGCGCCCAAGGGGATGACGCCCAAGGGGATGACGCCCAAGGAGATGACGCCTTGGGGGATGACGCCTTGGGGGACAGCGTGGAGGGGGAACTGGAGGTGGCGGCCCGGCACCTGGCGCTGGGGGAATGGCAGGACGGGCGGATCGTGCCGGGGCGGATGCGGGCCGATCCCGCGGACCCGCGCCGGCGGATCTTCGCCACCGGGGACCTCATGCGGCTGGATGCGGCCGGGCGGCTGCATTTCGTCGCGCGGGCCGACCGGCAGGTGAAGGTCAACGGGGTGCGGGTGGAGCCGGCGGAGATCGAGGCGGTGCTGCGCGCCGAGCCCGGGGTGCGCGAGGCGGTGGTGCTGGAGATCGGCGGCGCGCTGGTGGGGTTTGTGGCGGCGCCGGAAGAAGCGGCGGCGGCGGTCGAGGCGGCGCTGGTGGTGCGGCTGCGCGCCAGCCTGCCGCCGGCGTTGCGGCCGCGGCGGCTGGTGGTGCTGGCGGCGATGCCGATGCTGGCGCTGGGCAAGCCGGACCTGGTGGCGCTGCGGGCGATGTAGGGCTTTGGCGCGGCGGCGGGCGGCGTGCTATCAAGGCCGCTTGTGAGGGATGCACGGGCGTGTGGGGCAAGATCATCGGCGGCGTGGCCGGGCTGGCGGTGGGCGGGCCCTGGGGGGCGGTGGCCGGGGTGGCGCTGGGCCATGCGGCGGAGACCAGCGGGCTGGCGCGGCTGGGCGGGCAGCTGGGGACGGCGGCGCGCGGGGTGCTGAGCGGCGGGCGGGCGCCGGGGTTCCTGGCCGGGCCGCAGGCGGTGCCGCGCGAGCAGGTCTTCGCGATCGGCGTGGTGGTGCTGGCGGCCAAGCTGTCCAAGTGCGACGGGGCGGTGACGCGCGCCGAGATCGACGCGTTCAAGCGGCATTTCCAGGTGCCGGCGGCCGGCGCGCGCGACGTGGCGCGGCTGTTCGACCAGGCGCGGGACAGCCCCGAGGGGTTCGAGGGCTACGCGCTGCACATGGGCGAGGCGTTCGCCGACAATCATGGCGTGCTGGAGGACGTGCTGGCGGCGCTGTTCGCGATCGCGCGGGCGGACAAGCCGGTGAACGGGGCGGAGCAGGCGTTCCTGGAGGGGGTGTGGCGCGGCTTCGGGCTGGACAATGCCGCGTTCCAGCGGGCGAGCGGGCGCGGCGGGTGGGCGGCGGCGACGGCGGCGGAGGACCCCTATGCGGTGCTGGGGGTCTCGGCGGAGATCGGCGATGACGAGCTGCGCGCGGCGTGGCGGCAACTGATGCGGGAGAACCACCCGGACAGCCTGGCCAGCCGGGGGGTGCCGGCGGAGTTCATCGCGCGGGCCGGGGAAAAAGTCGCGAAGATCAATGCGGCGTGGGACGTGATCAAGAAGCAGCGCGGGATGTAGCATCGAGCGGGTCCCACGCTTGGTTTCCGCACGGCCGCGAAAGCGCGACCTTGGGGACGTGATCAAGAAGCAGCGCGGGATGTAGCATCGAGCGGGTCCCACGCTTGGTTTCTGCACGGCCGCGCAAGCGCGACCTTGGGGACGTGATCAAGAAGCAGCACGGGATGTAGCATCGAGCGGGTCCCACGCTTGGTTTCCGCACGGCCGCGCAAGCGCGACCTTGGGGACGTAATCAAGAAGCAGCACGGGATGTGAGGTTGACGGCGGGGCCGGGCCGGCGCATCACCCCGGCTGCCAGACGGCCGGACGGCCGCTGTCGGGGGTGACCCTGATGGAGGAAAGTCCGGGCTCCACGGGAATACGGTGCCGGCTAACGGCCGGCGGGGGCGACCCTAGGGAAAGTGCCACAGAAAACAAACCGCCGGCGCAAGGGTTCGTCCCCCGCCGGAAAGGGCGAAACGGTGCGGTAAGAGCGCACCGCGCCCCTGGCAACAGGGGCGGCAGGGCAAACCCCACCGGGAGCAAGACCGAATAGGGGCGGCCGGCGTGGCGTTCCCTCCGTCAAACGGGGGCGCGCTGACGCGGGGGCATTTCCGCCCCGTCGCCCGGGTTGGTCGCGCGAGGCGTGCAGCGATGCGCGCCCCAGAGGAATGGCCGTCCCGGTGCCCCGCGAGGGGTGTCGGACAGAACCCGGCTTACAGGCCGTCTGGCAGTTCTGTTCCCTCGGCCCGTTCTTTACCTTCAGCCCCGTTCTTTGCCTGCAGCCCCGTTCTTTGCCTGCAGCAAGGTAAATTTCCGTTGACACGGCACGACTCCGGCGTGGCTTGCTGCGGCAGGTCCGCGCGGCGGGATTGGGGATAACTTGCCTGGAACTGTGCTAAGATTCTGACTCCGAGGGAGATTTCGCGCCCGGTGGGGGGCGGCCCGATCTTCGCTTCCCAGCCGAACCGGCTGAAAGTGGGGCAAATTCCCATAGATTCCCATGGACACCCACGGCCGGTGCGGCGATAATGCCCCCGGGCCGGTTCCGCGCGCGCCGCCCCCCTGTTGCGGCAGGGCACGGCACGCAGCGCGCCATGCGACGGACGGATCGGAAGGACAGCGCAGGGCGGGATGACCCAGTTCAAGGGCACCCATTTGGTTCGCAGGGACGTCAAGGGCCGGGTGTCCATTCCGGCGGCGTTTCGTGCTGTGCTCAAAGGCGACCTTGCGGCGCCGGGGCCGGTGGTGCTGCGCCCGTCGCACAAGCATGGCTGCATCGAGGGCTGGCATCCCGCCACCTTCGAGGTCCAGGCGGCGCAGATCGCGCAACTGCCGCGGTTCAGCGACGAGGCCGACGACCTGGCGCTGACGCTGTTCTCCGATGTGGCCGATGCCGAGCCGGACAAGGAAGGCCGCATCGTGATCCCCAAGGACCTGGCCGATCATGCCGCGCTGGGCGAGATGGTGGCCTTTGTCGGCGCCGGCGACCATTTCCAGGTCTGGGACCCCGCGGCGGCGCAGCGCCGGGTGGCGGAGGCGCGGGAGCGGGCGCGGGTGTTGCGCATGACGCTTCCCCCAATGGCGGGAGCGGGCAAGTGAGCGGCCCCCTCGCCTCCGGGCACGTCCCGGTGATGCTGGCCGAGGTGCTCGACGCCCTGGCGCCGCGCGATGGCGGGGTGTACCTCGACGCCACGTTCGGCGGCGGGGGGTATGCCGCGGCGATCCTGGCGGCGGCGGCCTGCACGCTGTGGGCGATCGACCGGGATCCGGAGGCCATTGCGCGCGGTGCCGTGCTGGCGGCGCGGTATCCCGGGCGGCTGCATCTGCTGCATGGGGCGTTCGGCGACATGATGGCGATGCTGGAGGCGCGGGGGGTTTCGGCGCTGGACGGGGTCGTGTTCGACCTCGGCGTGTCGTCGTTCCAGCTCGACGATGCGGCGCGCGGGTTCTCGTTTCGCCATGACGGGCCGCTGGACATGCGCATGGCGCGGTCGGGGGTGTCGGCGGCGGACCTGGTGAACAATCTGGGCGAGGCGGAGCTGGCCGACACGCTGTACGAGCTGGGCGAGGAGCGCGCGTCGCGGCGGGTGGCCCGCGCGATCGTGATGGCGCGGGCCGAGGCGCCGATCACCACCACCGGGCGGCTGGCCGAGGTGATCCGCGGCGTGCTGCCGCCGGACAAGTCCGGGCATCACCCGGCCACGCGCAGCTTCCAGGCGCTGCGCATCCGGGTAAATGACGAGCTGGGGCAGGTGGCGGCGGCGCTGGACCAGGCGGCGCGGCTGCTGGCGCCCGGCGGGCGGCTGGTGGTGGTGTCGTTCCATTCGCTGGAGGACCGGCCGGTCAAGCGGTTCATGGCCGAGGCGGCCGGGCGGCTGCCGGCGCCGTCGCGGCACGATCCTGCCGCGCTGCAGGCGCATGGGCCGGGGGGGGCGCGCGCGGCGGCGTTCCGGTTGTTGGGCAATGGTGCCGAAAAGCCCGGGGCGGCGGAGGTGGCGGCCAATCCGCGGGCGCGCAGCGCGCGGCTGCGGGCCATGCAGCGGCTGGAGGCGGGGCGATGATGCGACCCTTTGCCGTGCTGTGCCTGCTGCTCGCGATCGGCTCCGGGCTGTATCTGTACCGGGTCAAGTATGCATCCACCCTGCTGGATCGCGAGATCACCGTGACGCTGAAGGCGGCGGATGACGCGCGGGCGCGCGCGGCGATGCTGCGGGCGGACTATGCGCTGCTGAACGATCCGATCCGGTTGCAGGAGCTGGCCGACCTGCATCTGGGCATCAAGACGACCCAGCCCGGGCAGTTCACCACCATGGCGGAATTCGAGCGGCGCCTGCCTCCCGTGGGGCCGCCAATGGGAGCGCCCGAGGTGCCGGCGGAGGCGGAGGTGCCGGTGGCGCTGCGCCGGGCGGAGCCGGATGCCGCGCGGCCGGCCGAGGCGCCGCGCCCGGCGCCGGTGGTTGCCGCCATCCCGCCGCGCATCGTGGCACCAACACCGCCGCCGACGCCGACAGTTCCTTCCGCGCTGCCGCTGCCGATGATGCCGCCGCCGATGATGCCGCCTTCGGCCCAGGCGGCGGCCGCGCCGCGGGTGATGCCGGTGGCGCCGCCGCAGGTGATCGCCGCCGGGCCGCGCGCGCCCACGCCATTGGCGCCGCCGGGGCCGGCGCTGCAGGTCGCGATCGGCGCCGCACCGGGGCCGGCCGTGATCCGCGCCGCGCCGCCGCCGGCGCCATCCGGCGCGCCCTCCCCGGCGGTCGCGCCGCGCCCGGCGCCGCCGCGCGCACCGGCACCGCCGGCCGCACTCGCGCCCCCTCTGGCCACGCCCCCTCTGGCCGCGCCCCCTCTGGCCGCGCCCCCTCTGGCCGCACCAGTGGCCGAGCCGGCGGCGCCGCGTTCGGCGCTGGGCATGGCGCGGCGGCCGTTGGGGCCGATCGGCGCGAGCCTGGCCAATGGAGGGGGGGCGAATTGAGCGAGCAACCCGCACGCCATGCCGCCCCGGCGGCGTCCTCGGTGGCCCACCGCTTCGGCGCGCCGCCAGGCGACGCGGTGCCGCGCACCGAGCATGTCCGCGTCACCGCGCCCGACCTGCGCCGGCGCGCGGCGCTGGAGCACACGCGCGGGCGGCTGGTGATCGTGGCGGCCGGGTTCGCGGTGCTGTTCGCGCTGGTGATCGGCAAGCTGGTGGATGCGACCGTGGTCAATCCGGTCAAGCCGCGCATGGAGGCCCAGCAGCGCCGGCCCGATCCGCTGCCGGCCGCTGTCGCGGGCGCCCCGGCCAGCCCGGGCGCGCCGGCCGCGACCCCGGCGGCCGCGGTGGTGCCGCCGCCCGCGATGGCGGCGTCCGATTTCGGGCCGCGGGTCAAGCGCGCCAGCATCACCGACCGCAACGGCGAGGCGCTGGCGATTTCGCTGCCCTATGCCGATCTGCATGCCAATCCGCAGATCGTCTATGATGTCGACGATGTGATCGCCAGGCTGCGCGGAGTGCTGCCGAAGCTCGATCCGGTGAAGCTGAAGCAGCAGCTGACGCAGCAGGACAAGCAGTTCGTGTACCTGGCGCGGCGCATCACCATGCGCGAGCAGCTGCAGATCAACGCGCTGGGCATTCCCGGGATCGATTTCGAGTTCGCCGAGAACCGGCGCTATCCGATGGGCATGGTGGCCGCCCAGGTGCTGGGCGGAGTGGACATCGACGGCCTTGGCCAGGCGGGGGTCGAAAAATTCTTCGACGAGCGGCTGCGCACCGATCGCGCGCCGCTGCGGCTGTCCATCGACGTGCGGGTGCAGGCGGTGGTGCGCGACGAGCTGTCCAAGTCGATGGCCGCGTTCAACGCCATCGGCGGCACCGGCATCGTGATGGACGTGCGCAGCGGCGAGGTGCTGGCCATGGTCAGCCTGCCGGACTACGACGCCAACCACTATCGCCGCGCCACCGACGACCAGCGCTTCAACCGGGCGATCTCCGGGCGCTACGAGCCGGGCAGCACGTTCAAGCTGCAAACGGCGGCGATGGCGCTGGACAGCGGGGCCAGCCAGCTCTGGTCCAGCTACGACGCCTCAAGCCCGATCCATTTCGGGCGCTTCACCATCAACGACTTCGAGGGCAAGAAGCGGGCGCTCAGCTTTCCGGAGTTCCTGGCCTATTCGTCCAACATCGCGGCGGCCAAGGTGGCGATGGCGGTGGGGGCGGAGCGGCAGCGCGCCTGGCACGCGCGCATGGGCATGATGGCGCCGGTGCCGATCGAGCTGCCCGAGACGTTCCGCCCGCTGGTGCCGCCGGTGGCGAACTGGAAGGACATCGCCACGATGACCATCGGCTTCGGCCATGGCATCTCGGTGACGCCGCTGCATGTGGTGCGCGCGACCGCCGCGGTGGCCTACAACGGCGTGCTGGTGCGCCCGACCATCCTGGCGCGCGAGGCCGATGCGCCGCTGCCGGCGGGCGAGCGGGTGATGAGCCAGCAGACCTCCGACACGATGCGCAAGCTGATGCGGCTGATCGTGTCCGACGGGTTCGGCAAGACCGCCGAGGTGCCGGGGTATTTCATCGGCGGCAAGACCGGCACGGCGGAGAAGTCCGGGCGCGGCGGCTACAAGAAGAAGGCCAACGTGCAGGCCTTCACCAGCGTCTTCCCGATGCAGGCGCCGCGCTATGCGGTGTATTTCATGCTGGACGAGGCCAAGGCGAACGCCAGCACCCATGGCTATGCCACAGCCGGATGGGTCGCTGCCCCCGGCGCCGGGCGGGTGGTGGCGCGGATCGGGCCGATGCTGGGGCTGCTGCCGGAGACCACCAATGCGCCGGCGATCGCGCAGTCGCTGGCGATCCCGCTGGTGCCGGGCCGGCCGGCCGGGGCGGTTCCCGCCGTGCGGCCAGCGCCCCCCGCGGCCGCTGCCCCGCGGCCGGCGCCCCCCGCGGCGGCCGCCCCGCGCGCACCGCAGCCGAGCGCCGTGGCGCCGCCGCGCGCCGCACCCGCGGCCCCAGCACCCGCGGCCCCCGCCGCCGCGCCGCCGGTGCCGCGCGATCCGCGCCACGAGGCCACCGTGGCGCCGCCGGGTGGGGGGACCGTCGTTGCGGTTCGATAGCATCCTGGTGCATTTGCGCGACCTGGTGGCGCAGCCGGCGGCGCAGCAGGCGGCCTGGCGCGCGGCGGGCGGGCTGGAGATCGTCGGGATCACCGCCGACAGCCGCCAGGTGCGCCATGGCATGATCTTCGCCGCCCTGCCCGGCCAGGCCCAGGACGGCCGCCGGTTCATCCCCGACGCGGTGGCGCGCGGGGCTTCGGCGGTGCTGGCGCCGCGGGGCACGGCGGTGCCGGCCGGCGCGGTGTTGTTGGAGGACGGCGAGCCGCGCAGGCGATTGGCGCAAATTGCCGCCGTCCTGGCCGGGCCGGTGCCGGGGGTGCTGGTGGCGGTGACCGGGACCAACGGCAAGACCAGCACGACGGATTTCCTGCGCCAGCTCTGGACGCTGGGCGGGCATCGCGCGGCCTGCATGGGCACGCTGGGGGTGGTCACGGATGCGGGGACGTCCGGGCCGGGGCTGACCACGCCCGATCCGGTGGTGCTGAGTGCCGCGCTGGCCGGGCTGGCGCGCGCGGGGGTGGGGCGGGTGGCACTGGAGGCGTCGTCGCACGGGCTGGACCAGCATCGGCTGGACGGGCTTGCGCTGCGCACGGCGGCGATCACCAACCTGACGCGCGATCACCTGGACTATCACGGCAGCATGGCGGCGTACCGCGCGGCCAAGCTGCGGCTGTTCCGCGAGCTGGTGCCGCCGCATGGGCCGGTGGTGGCCAGTGCGGCGCTGGACGACGACACGATGGCGGAGCTTCGGTTCATCGCCGGGCGGCGGCGGCTGGATCTGCGCGTGGTCGGCGAAGGTGGCGGGGCGATCGGGCTGCGGCGGGCGGTGCCGGTGGCGGACGGCCAGGTGCTGGAGCTGGAGGTCGGCGGCGCGCGGCGGGAGGTTCG
The DNA here is from genome assembly GCA_044369385.1 of Acetobacteraceae bacterium. Taxonomy (GTDB): domain Bacteria; phylum Pseudomonadota; class Alphaproteobacteria; order Acetobacterales; family Acetobacteraceae; genus CAMDGX01. Next base: position 8,578 of record JBIPLY010000045.1, read on the forward strand.
GCTGCCCTTGCCGGGGCGGTTCCAGGCCGACAATGCGCTGGTGGCCGCGGCCCTGGCGGAGGTGACCGGGCTTGCGGATGCGCTGGACCACCTGCCCGGGCTGGTGGGCGTGCGCGGGCGGATGGAGCTGGCCGCAAGGCTGGGCAACGGGGCGGCGGTGTATGTGGACTATGCCCATACGCCGGATGCGCTGGAGCGGCTGATCACGGCGCTGCGGCCGCATACGGCGGGGCGGCTGCATGTTGTGTTCGGCGCCGGCGGGGATCGCGATCCCGGCAAGCGGCCGTTGATGGGCGCGGTGGTGGCGCGACTGGCGGATGTGGGGATCGTCACCGACGACAATCCGCGCACCGAGGACGCGGCGGCCATTCGCGCCGCGGTGCTGGCGGGGATGGGGGCGATGGCCGCTGCGCGGGCGCAGGACGGGCGGGCGGAGGCGATCGCGGCCGCGATGGCCGACCTGGGGCCTGGCGATGTGCTGGCCGTCGCCGGCAAGGGGCATGAGCAGGGGCAGACGGTCGGGCGCGAGACCTTGCCGTTCGATGATGTGGCGGTGGTGCGCGGGTTGGCGGGTTTCGCATGAGCGCGCTGTGGACCGCGGCGGACCTGCATGCGGCCACGGGCGGGCTGCTGCGCACGCCGTTCAGTGCCAGCGGGGTTTCGATCGACACGCGGACCCTCAAGCCCGGCGATCTGTTCGTCGCGCTGGTGGGGCAGAGCGACGGGCATGGCTGGGTGCGCGCGGCGCTGGAGCGCGGGGCGGCCGGCGCGATGGTGCATGCGCTGCCGGAGGATGTGGCCGATGACGCGAAGCTGCTGGCCGTCGGCGATACGATGACGGGGTTGCGCGGGCTGGCGGCCTATGCGCGGGCGCGGTTCGGCGGAAAGCTGCTGGCGGTGACGGGCAGCGTGGGCAAGACCACGACCAAGGAGATGCTGCGCGCGATCCTGGCCGCCCATGGCAGCACCTGGGCGGCCGAGGCGTCGCACAACAACCATTGGGGCCTGCCGCTGACGCTGGCGCGGATTCCGCGCCCGGCGGTGTTCTGCGTGGCCGAGATCGGCATGAACCATGCGGGCGAGATCGCGCCGCTGTCGCGGCTGGCGCGGCCGGATGCGGCGCTGATCACCGGGGTGGAGCGCGTGCATATCGGCCATCTCGGCAGCCTGGAGGCGATCGCCGACGAGAAGCTCTCCATTCAGGACGGGATCGCCGCCGGCACGCTGATCCTGCCGCGTGACAGCGCGATGTTCGACCGGTTGGCCGCCGGCGCGCGCCATCCGGTGCGCAGTTTTGGCGCGCATGCCGGCGCCGATGACCGGCTGCTGGCGGTGCGCACCGATGCCGATGGCACGGAGCTGGATGCCGAGATCGCCGGGCAGCGCGTGACCACGCGGCTGGCGGCACCGGGCGGGCACATGGCGATCAACGCGGTGGCGGCGCTGTCGGCCGCGGCCGTGCTGGGGGCTGATCCCGCGCGCGGGGCGGCGGCACTGATGGGGTTCATGCCGGTGGCCGGGCGCGGCGCGCGGCGGGATATCGCCGTGGGCGACGGGCGGGCGATGCTGCTTGACGAGAGCTGGAACGCCTCGGCCATTGCGGTGCGCGCGGCGCTCGCGGTGCTGGCGATGCAGCCCGCGGCGCGGCGCGTGGCGGTGCTGGGCGACATGCGCGAACTGGGCGCGATCGGGCCGGCCGAGCACGCGGCGCTGGCCGGGGCCGCGGCTGACGCTGCCGACATCGTCTACACCTGCGGGCCGCTGATGGCGCATCTGCGCGACGGGCTGCCGGCGTCCCGGCGCGGGGCCCATGCGGTGGACTCCGCCGCCCTGGCGCCGATCGTCGCCGCGGCGCTGCGGCCGGGCGACGCGGTGCTGGTCAAGGGCAGCCTGGGCAGCCGGATGAAGCTGATCGTGACGGCCATCGACCGCCCCGCGGCGGACGCTGCCAGCGGGGAGACCGCCTGATGCTCTACAACCTGATCCCGCCGCTGGCCGACCAGATCATCGCGGCGAACCTGTTCCGCTACCTGACCTTCCGGGCCGGGGCCGCCTGCATCACGGCACTGGTGCTGTCGCTGATGTTCGGGCCGATGATGATCCGCCGGCTGCGCGCCATCCAGGGCCAGGGCCAGCCGATCCGCCCGGACGGGCCCGAGCGGCACCTGATCGAGAAGAAGGGCACGCCGACGATGGGCGGCGTGCTGATCCTGTCGGCGCTGACCATTTCCACCCTGATGTGGGCCGATCTGCGCAACGGCTTCGTCTGGGTGGTGCTGTTGCTGACCCTGGCCTATGGCGGGATCGGCTTCATCGACGACTACATCAAGCTGTCCCGCGCGAACTACAAGGGGCTGTCCAGCCGCGGCAAGCTGATCCTGCAATCCATCTTCGGCCTGGCCGCCGGCATCGCGCTGATGCTGCTGACGCGCGAGCCGCTCTCCACCGGGCTGACCGTGCCGGTGTTCAAGGATGTGCTGATCCCGCTCGGCATCGCCTTTCCGCTGGTGGCGGCAACCGTGATGGTCGGCTTCTCCAACGCGGTGAACCTGACCGACGGGCTGGACGGGCTGGCGATCGTGCCGACGATCATCGCCGCCGGCGTGTTCGCGTTGATCGCCTACCTGGTGGGGAACCGGGTGTTTGCCGACTACCTGCAACTCAACTTCGTGCCGGGCGTCGGCGAGCTGGCGATCTTCTGTTCGGCGCTGATCGGGGCGGGGCTGGGGTTCCTGTGGTTCAACGCGCCGCCGGCGGCCGTCTTCATGGGCGATACCGGGAGTCTCGCGCTGGGGGGCGCGCTGGGGGCGGTGGCGGTGGCGGTGAAGCACGAGATCGTGCTGGGCATCGTCGGCGGGCTGTTCGTGCTGGAGACGGTGTCCGTGATCATCCAGGTGGTCTGGTACAAGCGGACCAAGCGGCGGGTGTTCCTGATGGCGCCGCTGCATCATCACTTCGAGAAGAAGGGCTGGTCGGAGCCGACGATCGTGATCCGGTTCTGGATCATTGCGATGATCTTGGCCCTGGTCGGGCTGGCGACGTTGAAAATCCGATGACCTGGTCCCCCACCCTCTTCGCCGGGCAGCGCTTCGCCGTGGTGGGCCTGGGCCGCAACGGGTTGCCGGTGGCGCGCGCGCTGGTGGCGATGGGGGCCGGCGTAGTTGCCTGGGACGACACCGACGCGGCGCGGGCGGCGGCGGGCGACCTGGATGTGCGGGTGCCCGACATGGGCGCGATCGACGCGCTGGTGCTGTCGCCTGGGATCCCCCATGTGCTGCCGGCGCCGCATCCGATTGCGGCGGCGGCGATTTCGGCGGGCGTTCCGATCCTGTCGGATGCCGAGCTGCTGTACCGCGCGGTGCGGGCGAGCGGGGCTTCGATCCGGTTTGCCGGGATCACCGGGACCAACGGCAAGTCCACCACCACGGCGCTGCTGGCGCATATGCTGACGGCGGCGGGGATACCGAATGCGGCCGGCGGGAACCTGGGCACGGCGGCGTTGGCGCTGCCGCGGCTGGCCGATGGCGGGGTCTATGTGCTGGAGATGTCCAGCTACATGTTGGAGAGACTCGCCACCCTGCGCTTCGACACGGCGGCGATGCTCAATCTCAGCCCCGATCACATCGACCGCCACGGCGACATGGCCGGCTATGCCGCCGCCAAGCGGCATATCTTCGACCGGCAGGAAGCGGGCGACCTGGCGGTGCTGGGGTGCGACGATGCCGCCTCGCGGGACATGGCGGCGGGGCTCGGCCGACGCGTGGTGACGGTCAGCGAGCGGGACGACATCCCGGCGCTGCGCGCGGCGCGGGCGCTTCCGGGGGCGCACAACGCGCAGAACGCGGCGGCGGCGGCGGCGATGGCGCGGCATCTGGGCGTGGGCGAGGACGCGATTGCCGAGGCGATCCGGACGTTTCCGGGGCTGGCGCACCGCCAGGAGCTGGTCGCCGAGAAGGGGGCCGTGCGCTTCGTCAACGACAGCAAGGCGACCAATGCCGACAGCACGGCGCGTGCCCTGGTCTGCTACGACCGCATCCTGTGGATCGCCGGCGGCCAGGCCAAGGAGGGCGGGATCGAACCACTGGCCGCATTCTTTCCGCGCGTGGTCGAGGCGCTGCTGATCGGGCGCGATGCGCCGATGCTGGCGGCGACGCTGGCCGCGCACGGGGTGGCGCACCGGGTGGTCGGCACGCTGGAGGCGGCGACGGCTTCGGCCTGGGCGCGGGCGCGGGCGATGGACGGGGCGGTGACGGTGCTGCTGTCGCCGGCCTGCGCGAGCTGGGACCAGTTCACCGGCTTCGACCAGCGCGGCGACCGGTTCCGCACCCTGGCGCAGGCCTGTGTCAACGAGGTGGGGGCATGAGCGGCACCTATGCCAATCCCCCGCCGCAGTTTGAGTCCGCGCGGCCTCCGCCGCGGGCGGACAACACGCTGTTCGGGCGCTGGTGGTGGACGGTCGATCGCTGGACCATGGCCGCGGTGCTGGCGCTGGTGTTCTTCGGCTATGTGATGATGATGGCGGCCAGCCCCGCCGTGGCGCAGCACATCCGCATCTCCCGCGACACCTTCCTGTTGAAGCAGGTGTTCTTCCTGTGCGCGGCGATGGGGGTGATGTTCACCGTCTCGCTGCTGACGCCGCGCGGGGTGCGGCGGGTGGCGCTGGCGGGCTGTGCGGCGGCCCTGATCCTGACCGCGCTGACGCTGGTGACCGGCAGCGAGATCAAGGGGGCGCGGCGCTGGCTGAGCCTGCCGGGCATGTCGATGCAGCCGAGCGAGTTCCTCAAGCCGTTCTTCGCCGTGGTCGCGGCCTGGCTGATCGCGCAGGGCAAGCGCGAGGCCGGCTGGACGCTGCGGCTGGCCTGGCCGGGGCTGGCGCTGGCGATGGCGGGGCTGATCGCGCTGCTGCTGACGCTGCAGAAGGACATGGGGATGCTGGCCGTGCTGCTGGGCGTGCTGGTGATCCAGTTCTTCGTCTCCGGCGTGCACCTGGTGCTGGTTGCCGGCGCGATGGGCGGGCTGGGGGCGGCGGGGTACCTGGCCTATCTGTCGCTGGACCATGTGCGGCGGCGGATGGACAAGTTCCTTGACCCGTCCAGCGGGGATACGTTCCAGGTCGATCTGGCCGCCAAGGCGTTCGGCTCCGGCGGGCTGCTGGGGCGCGGGCCGGGCGAGGGGCGGGTGAAGGATTTCATCCCGGACAGCCATGCCGATTTCGTCTTCGCCGTGGCCGGCGAGGAGTTCGGGCTGCTGGTCTGCCTGGCGATCGTGCTGCTGTTCGCCTTCATCGCGCTGCGGGCGATGCTGCGGCTGCTGGCCGAGCGCGACATGTTCGTGGTGCTGGCGGCAACCGGGCTGGCGGCCGGGTTCGGGATGCAGGCCTTCATCAACCTCGGCTCGACGCTGCACCTGATCCCGACCAAGGGGATGACGCTGCCCTTCGTGTCCTATGGCGGGTCCTCGGCGCTGGCGGTGGGCTTGGGCATCGGGCTGCTGCTGGCGCTGACGCGGCGGCGGATGCATGGAGAGGGCGCATGAGGGGCGCGGAGCTGCGCCCGGTGGTGATCGCCGCCGGCGGCACCGGGGGGCATTTCTTCCCCGCCGAGGCGCTGGCCGCCGAGCTCGCGGCCCGCGGGCAGCGGGTGGCGCTGATGACCGACGCGCGGTCGGGCGGGTTGGAGTCGCCGGCCTTTGCCGGGCGGGAGCGCTTCGTGCTGTCGGGCGGCGGGCTGGCGGGGCGCGGGGCCTTGCGGGCGATGCGCGCGGCGGCGGCGCTGGCGGCGGGCGTGGTGCAGGCGCGGGGGATTCTGGCGCGGCTGCGGCCGGCGGTGGTGGTGGGGTTCGGGGGGTATCCGTCCGTCGCGCCGGTGCTGGGCAGCCGGCTGGTGCTTTCCCGGGTGCCGGTGGTGCTGCATGAGCAGAACGGGGTTTTGGGGCGGGCGAACCGGTTTCTGTGCCGCCATGCCGCCGTGCTGGCGTTGAGCCTTCAGGGCACCGCGCTTGTGCCGGGCGGGGTGCGGACCGCGCTGGTCGGCAATCCGGTGCGCCCGGCGATTTCGGCGCTGGCGGGTGCCGCATACGAGGCCCCGCGCGGGCAGATCAATCTCTTGATCCTTGGCGGGTCGCTGGGGGCGCGGGTGTTCAGCGACGTGGTGCCGCCGGCCCTCGCCCTGCTGCCGACCGCGTTGCGGGCGCGGCTGGTGGTGACGCAGCAGTGCCGGGCGGAGGACCTGGACCGGGTGCGCGCGGCCTATGCGGCGTCCGGGGTGACGGCCACGCTGTCGCCGTTCTTCGCCGATGTCGCGGGGCTGCTGCGCGATGCGCATCTGGTGGTGGCGCGCGCCGGGGCCTCGACGGTGGCCGAGATCGCGGCGGTGGGGCGGCCCTCGGTGCTGGTGCCGCTGCCGGGCGCGATCGATGACCACCAG
>JBIPLY010000046.1:0-14993 GCA_044369385.1 Acetobacteraceae bacterium
GCCTTCGCCAGCCAGACCCTCGGCCTCTACGTCAACAACGAGGTCTTCAAGCGCGCCGGCCTCACCCCGCCGACCACCTGGGCCGAAATGCTGACCGTCTCCAAGGCGCTGAAGGACAAGGGCATCACCCCGCTCGCCAACGGCACCGCAACCGCCTGGATGTGCGAGGTCTTCACCTCCGTCTTCACCAACCCCCTGCTCGGCCCGGGCTTCGCCGCCGACATCCTCTCCGGCAAAGCCACTTTCGAAGACCCGCGCTACATCGCCGCCCTGTCCAGGCTGCTCGAGCTGCGCGACTTCATGCCGCAGGGCTTCACCGGCATCGACTACCCCACCGCCCAGCAGCTCTTCCTCTCCGGCCGCGCCGCCATGTTCGCCGGCGGCAGCTTCGAGATCGCCAATTTCCGCAAGCAGAACCCCCGGCTGGACATGAGCTTCCTCGCCCCCCCGGCCCCCACCGCCGGCGCCCCCCGCCTGGTCAGCAAGTTCTACGACGGCGGCTACGCGGTGAACGCCAAGTCCGCCAACCAGGCCGACGCGCTGAAACTGGTGCGCTACATGGGCACCAAGCCCTTCGGCGACAAATTCGCCGCCCTCCTCGGCAACATCTCCCCGATCAAGGGCGTCGAACTGAAAGACCCCATGCTCGCCGAGGTCGCCCGCCTGAACGAAACCTCCGCCCCCTACCTGATGGCCGTCCACTTCCGCTACGAAACCCCCACCGGCTCCGAACTGCTGCAATCCGGCATCCAGAAGATGATGGCAGGCTCCATGACCCCGGCCGAAGTCGGCGCCTCGCTCACCCAGGGCATCGCGCGCTACTTCAAGCCGTTCCAGAAGTAGGAAGGCCAGAACAGCAAAGACCACATGGAGACGAAGAGGCGAAGAGGCCTGCATCTCTTCGTCTCTCCGTCTCCATGTGAATCCTGCTCACGCCCATGAAGCGCCCCCGCCTCGCCCTCTGGATCGCCTTCCTCCTCGCCCCAGCCCTGCTGGTGATGACCCTGTTCGTCGCCTGGCCCCTGCTGTCGGCCCTGCGCTACGCCTTCTTCAGCTTCAAGGGCGTCGCCCCGGACAGCTTCGTCGGCCTCGCAAATTTCCGCGACATCCTCACCGAACAGCCCTTCGCCGGCTGGACCTGGCGCGCGCTCAAGAACAACGTCATCGTCTTCGTGTCCCTGATGGTGCTGCAGAACGGGCTGGCCTACCTGATCGCCTTCGCCCTGCTCAAATCCCTGCCCGGCCACCGCATCCACCAGGTCATCGTCTTCCTCCCCGTGGTGCTCTCGGCCGTCATCGTCGGCTTCCTCTGGAAGCTGTTCCTCCATCCCCTGTTCGGCATGGTCAACGCCGCCCTGGCCCTGGTCGGCCTCCCCGGCCGCCCCTGGCTCGGCGACGAATCCACCGCCCTCGGCAGCCTCATCTTCACCAACGCCTGGCACTGGGTCGGCTTCCCCGCCCTGATCTTCCTCGCCGGCATGCAGCGCATCCAGAAGGAAACCCTGGAAGCCGCCCGCATCGACGGCGCCAACGACCGCGTGCTGCTGACCAAGATCATCTGGCCGCTGGTGGCGCCGGCCACCACCATCATCTTCACCCTGACCTTCATCGGCAGCTTCAACTGGTTCGAATTGCCCTACGTGATGAGCGGCCTGAACGGCTCCCCCGGCGGCGCCACCGATGTGCTGGGCCTGTATTTCTACCGAACCGCCTTCGGAAACACGACCTCCGGCCTGCAGGATTTCGGCCGCGGCAGCGCACTCGCCGTGCTGATGTTCGCCTTCATCGCCACCACCTGCGCCATCGCCCTGCGCTACCTGCACCGGCGCGAAATGGAATTGTAGAAGGAAGAAAGCGGTTCTTTTTGAAAAAAAGAACCAAAAAACTTCTATCCATTGGCGCCGTGTTCACCAACGCAGCTCGCGCTTAAAGTCATAAGGTCCAGGGGCTTGGCCCCTGGTGGGTCCAGGGCAAAGCCCTTGCCTTGCCTTGCTTCCTACCAGGGCACCTCAACCCCCTTGTGGTCGAAAAACCCCCCATTCGCCCCCGCCCCCAGCCCCTCGATCACCGCCAGGATTTCCGCCGCCGCCACTGCGGCCGGGCGCACTTCCAGCCCGGCGCGCGCGAAGGGCGCCGACAGCCCGGTCTCCACCGTGCCCGGATGCAGCGCCACGCACACCGCCCCTGGCGCCCGCCGGCGCAGTTCGATGGAGGCGGTGCGCATGAACTGGTTCAACGCCGCCTTGCTGGCGCGATAGGCGTACCACCCCCCCAGCCGGTTGTCCCCGATCGAGCCGACCCGCGCCGACAGCGTGGCGAACACCGATCGCCCCTGCCGCGGCAGCAACGGCAGGAAATGCTTCATCAGCAACGCCGGCCCGGTGGCATTCACCGCAAAGGCGTGCGCCATATGCGCCGGATCGAGGTCGCGCCACGACCGCTCCGGCATGAACCCCGCGCCATGCAGGAACCCGGTGGCATCGATCACCAGGCTCGGCACCCCCAGCCTGGCGACATGCGCCGCCGCCGCCGCGATCGAGCCCTCGTCCAGCAGGTCCAGCGCCGGCGCGCTCCCGCGCCCCAGCCCCACCACGTGCCGCCCCCGCGCCGCCAAGGCCGCCGCCAGGGCCCCGCCCAGCCCGCCGCCCGCCCCGATCACCACTGCAAGTTCGCTCATGCCGCAGATGTGGCCCCGCGGCCGAATCGCGAAAGCCCCCGCGAAAAATTTCCGCCGCCCCCTTGCAATTCTAACAATAAAATGTTAGATACTAACCGTGCAGATCGACCCCGGCTATCCCCGGCCCACCAACGCGGCCAAGACCGCCCTGGGCCAAGCCTTCGCCGCCATCATCGCGACTCTGGTCGCGGCGCTGGCCGATCACGCACGCCAATCCCCCAGCCTCGCCGGCCTGCTCGCCCTCACCATCCGGCGCCTCGACGCCATGTCCACCAGCTTCGACGCGATGGTCGTCACCTGGCAGGAAAACCAGGGCGCGGAAGGCAACGCGCCATCCCCCTGCGATCCATCCAGCCCGAAGCAAGCGATCCACATGGAGACGGAGCGACAAAGCGAAGCACTGCCTTCTCTCTGCCTCTCCGTCTCGATGTGGAATCCTGCGGCTTCTCCGCGCGCCCCCCCGACCCGACCGGACGCTGTCGAAGCCCGCCCAACCTCCCCCGGACCCCCCCGGGCGAGGCCGCACCCGCGTACCCTACGCCTGGCAGCCGTTCTCGCGCAGCAGTTCCACCACCGCCTCGGGCGGCACATCGCGCCGCGTGAACGCCTGTCCGATTCCGCGCACCAGCACGAAGGCCAGTTGCCCGTCGCGCATCTTCTTGTCTTTCCGCATGTGCCCGATCAGCCGCTCCGCCGACAGCACCCGGTTCAGCTGCCCAAGCTCCGCCGGCAGCCCGATCGCCGCCAGGTGCGAAACCACCCGCTCCGCCTCCGCCGCGTCGCACAGCCCCAGCTTGGCCGACAGCCGGAACGCCAGCCCGATCCCCACCGCCACCGCCTCGCCATGCAGGATGGTGCCGAACCCCAGCTCCGCCTCCAGCGCATGGCCAAAGGTATGGCCCAGGTTCAACAGCGCCCGCCCGTCATTCGGCTTCTCCTCGCGCTCGTCGTCGCCCACCACCATCGCCTTGAACGCACAGGCCCGCAGCACCGCCTCCGCCTGCGCCGCCCGATCGCCGCCGACCACCGCCGCCCCGTTGGCCTCGCACCACTCAAAGAACGCCGCATCCCCGATCAGCCCGGCCTTGGCGATCTCCGCATACCCCGCCCGCAGCTCCCGCACCGGCAGCGTCGCCAGCGCATCGGCATCCGCCAGCACCGCGTGCGGCTGATGGAACGCGCCCAGCAGGTTCTTGCCCTGCCGCGTATTGATCCCGGTCTTGCCGCCCACGGAGCTGTCCACCTGCGCCAGCAGCGTGGTGGGAATCTGCACGAAGGGCAGCCCGCGCAGCGTCGACGCCGCCACGAACCCCGCCAGGTCGCCCACCACGCCCCCCCCCAGCGCGATGATCGCCGTGCGCCGCTCCACCCCCCATGCCAGCACCTGGTCCACCACCTGCCCGTAGCTCTCCAGCGTCTTGCTCGCCTCCCCCGGCGCCACGATGACCGTGGCATGGGCAAACCCGGTCGCATCCAGCCCGGCCTGCAACGGCTTCAGATGGAGTGCGGCCACCTGCGAATCGGTCACGATCACCGCCCGCTTCTGCGGCAGCACCGGCGCCAGCAGCGCGCCGGCCCGCGCGATCAGCCCCTCGCCCACCACCACGTCGTACTGCGCCGTCGACAGCGCCAGCGACAGCCGCCGTGGCGCCCGGAACGCGCTGATCGCATCGAACACCAAGGAGGTCGTATGGTCCGGGCTGTCATCCGAACAATCCACGATCACATCCGCCTCGGCATAGACGGGATGGCGCTGCTCCATCAGCTTGCGCAGGATCTCGGCGGGATCGCCGGCATTCAGCAGCGGCCGATGCGTCCGCCCGGAGACCCGCCGCAACAGGATCGGCAGGCTGGCCCGCAGCCACACGCACAGCGCATCGCCGCGAATCGCCGCCCGCGTCTCCGCATCCATATACGCCCCGCCCCCGGTCGCCAGCACCAGCGGATCGCCCGCCAGCAGCCGCCGGATCACCCGCCGCTCGCCATCGCGGAACGCCGGCTCGCCATAGCGGGCAAAGATTTCCGGGATGGTGCAGCCCGCCGCCGCCTCGATTTCCGCATCCGCATCGCGGAACGGCAGGCCGAGCCGGGCCGCCAGCCGCTTGCCGATCGAGGTCTTCCCGGCCCCCATCAGCCCGACCAGCACGACGCTCCGCCCCGCCAGGACCGGGGCATCGGAACCCGGGGGCAGGGTGAAGCTTTCCTTCAGGGTGGTGTTGCGTGTCATGATGCCGGAGGCTAGCACAGCCCCCAAGCCAAGCGGAGCCCCATGGGCCGAATCGTCGCCGTCCTGTTCCTGCTGCTCCTGCTGCTCGCCGGCGGCGGCTTCCTGCTGCTCGGCGCCTTCCCGCCGGAAGCCACGGTCCAGACCATCCAGAAGACCCTGCCCAACGACCGTTTCACCCGGCCGAACTGAGCCCCCCGGCATGGACCGGCACATCGATGCCTTCCTGGAAATGCTCGCCGCCGAACGCGGCGCGGCGCGCAACACCCTGCTCGCCTACGCCGCCGACCTCAACGATTTCGCCGGTTTCGCCGCCAGCCGCGGCACCGCCCCCTCTGCGGCGGACGAAGACCTGCTGCGCGCCTGGATATCGTCCCAGGCCACCGCCGGCCTCTCCGCCCGCACCGCCGCCCGCCGCCTCTCGGCCATCCGCCAGTTCCACCGCTTCCTGCTGCGCGAGGGCATCCGCGAAGACGACCCGACGCAGTTGCTCGATTCCCCCCGCCTGCCCCCCAGCCTGCCGAAATACCTCACCGAAGCGGAGGTCGACGCCCTGCTCGCCGCCGCCGCCGCCCTGAAACCGGCCCAGGCCCTGGTCGCCACCGCCGCCCTCGAAGTCCTCTACGCCACCGGCCTGCGCGTCTCCGAACTGCTGTCCCTGCCGCGCAGCGCCGCCGCCCCCGATCGCCAGGTGCTGCTGGTGCGCGGCAAGGGTGGCAAGGAACGCATGGTCCCCCTCTCCCGCGCCGCCCGCGACGCCGCCGCGGCCCTCATCGCCGCCAGCGAGGCCCCCAAGCCGCCACGCTGGCTCTTCCCCGGCCGCGATTCGCGCCAGGCGCTGACCCGCCAGGGTTTTGCCCTCCTGCTGAAACAGGTGGCACTCGCCGCCGGCCTCGACCCCGCCCGGGTCAGCCCGCACGTGCTGCGCCACTCCTTCGCCAGCCACATGCTCGCCCGCGGCGCCGACCTGCGCAGCCTGCAGATGCTGCTGGGCCACGCCGACATCGCCACCACCCAGATCTACACCCACGTCCTGGAAGACCGCCTGCGCCAGCTCGTCGCCGACCACCACCCGCTGGCCCGATGAACCCGCCCGCCGCCTACCTCGCCCATAACCGCCCCCGCGCCCTGCTCGGCCAGGGCCTGTTCTGGGCCGGCGAGTGCGGGCTGGGCCTTGCCCTCGGCGCCGTGATGCTGATCGAGGGCGGCGGCATGCCGGCCTGGATGCTCGCCATCGCGCTGCTGCTGGCCGTCTTCCTCACCGCCGTCGGGCTGCACCTGTCGGTCTTCTGCCTGCGCCAGCTCGGCGCGCCAGGCCCGGTGCTGGCGCTGGGGCCGGAGGGGTTCTTCGACCTCCGCCTGGCCCCGCACCCGATCCCCTGGACCCAGGTGACCCGCGTCGACATCTACCATGCCCGCGGGGTGCAGGTGATGTTCGACCTCGCCCCCGAGGCCGATGCCCGCATCCGCCGCCTGCCGCGCCGCCTCGCCCGCCTCAACCGCGTCGTCGGCCTGGCCGGCTACAGCCTCAGCCTGATGGCCACGGACGCCACCGACATCGACATCGCGCGGGCCATGCACGCCTGGCACGCAAGCGCCCACCCGGCGGGGGCTGACCCGGCGTGACGCAAATGCTACACGCCCCGGCCATGCGCCATTTTCTGGACTTCGAGAAACCCATCGCCGAGCTGGAAGGCAAGATCGAGGAACTCCGACGCATGTCGGACGGCGAGAGCATCAACATCGCCGACGAGATCGCCCGCCTGACCGACAAGGCCGACAAGCAGCTTCGCGCCACCTACGCCAAGCTCACCGCCTGGCAGAAGACCCAGGTCGCCCGCCACCCGCAGCGGCCGAAGGCGGGCGACTATGTCCGCGCCCTGATCACCGACTTCACGCCCCTGGCCGGCGATCGCGCCTTTGCCGAGGACGCCGCCGTGATCGGCGGGCTGGGCCGCTTCGACGGACGCTCGGTGATGATCCTGGGCACCGAGAAGGGCGCCGATACCGAGGAACGGGTGAAGCACAATTTCGGCATGGCCAAGCCGGAGGGCTACCGCAAGGCGCGCCGGCTGATCGAGCTGGCCGGGCGCTTCGGCCTGCCGATCCTGAGCTTCGTCGACACCTCCGGTGCCTACCCCGGCATCGAGGCCGAGGCGCGCGGCCAGGCCGAGGCGATCGCCCGCTCGATCGAGGCCTGCCTGGCGGCCCCGGTGCCCTTCGTCGCCACCATCATCGGCGAGGGCGGCTCCGGTGGCGCGATCGCGCTGGCGGCCGGCGATGCCGTGCTGATGCTGGAGCATGCCATCTATTCGGTGATCTCGCCGGAAGGCTGTGCCGCGATCCTGTGGAAGGATTCCGCCCAGGCCCCGGCGGCGGCCGAGGCGCTGCGCATCACCGCCGAGGACCTCAAGCGCCTGGCGCTGATCGACGCGGTGATCCCCGAGCCGATGGGCGGCGCCCACCGCGCGCCGGAGGAGGCAATGGAATCGGTGCGCCGGGCGATCACCGCCGCCCTGGCCCCGCTGGTCGGGCTCGATGGCGCCACGCTGCGCACCCGCCGCCGGGACAAGTTCCTGGCCATGGGCCGCGACGCGCTTGCCTGAACCCGCTGACTCCCGCGACTCGTCTGAAGCGGGCGCGGGCCGCGCCCTGTCGATGCTGTTCGGCGGCTGCGGGGCGGTGGCCGCCCTGCTGGGCTGGTGGGCGCTGGCGCCGCGGGTGCCGGCCGACCCCGCCTGGGTCAGCATGGCGCTGCGTTTGGGCCACGCCACGGTCGCCCTGCTGCCGGGGGCGGCGGTGCTGGCGCTGATGATCCTGGCGCAGATGGCGCTGCGCCTGGCCGGCGGCGTGGTCGATCCGCTGGCCGGGCGGGAGACGCGGGCGCTGCTGGTCAACCAACGCGCGATTTCCAACACCGTCGAGCAATTCGCCGTCTTCTCCCCGGCGCTGCTGGCGCTGGCCGCCGGGGTGCCGGGGCCGCGCATGGCCGATGTCATCGCCCTCGGCCTGGTCTTCGCCGCCGCCCGGCTGCTGTTCTGGCTCGGCTATCTCGCCGCCCCGGCCGGCCGCGCCTTCGGCATGGCGGCGACGCTGACGGTGACGCTGGGCACCCTGGGGGCCGCCGGCTGGGTCTGGGTGCGGTGATGGCGCCGACGCCGGGGGGAAAACTGTTCTTCCGGGTGTTCCCCTCGATCATGCTGCCGATGTTCCTGGCCTCGGTCGACAGCACCATCGTCGCCGCCGCCCTGCCGGCGATCGCCGCCGAGATGGGCGAGGTGGAGCGGGTGTCCTGGGTGGTGGTCGCCTTCCTGGTCGCCGCCACCATCGCCGCCCCGGTCTATGGCAAGCTCGGCGATGTCGTTGGCCGGCGGCGGATGCTGCTGGTGGCGCTGGGCATGAACCTGGTCGCCTATGGCATCTGCGCCAGCGCCACCAGCGTCACCATGCTGGTCTTCGCCCGCGTGCTGCACGGCTTCGGCGCCGGCGGGCTGATGACGCTGGCCCATGCGCTGATCGGCGAGAGCGTGCCGCCGCGCGAGCGCGGGCGCTACCAGGGCTACAACGCCAGCGTCTATGTCAGCGCCAGCATGTTCGGCCCCGTCGCCGGCGGCTGGCTGACCCAGCATTGGGGCTGGCAGGCGGTGTTCCTGGTCAACGTGCCGCTGTGCCTGCTGGCCATCGCCCTGGCCTTCCGGCTCAAGCCCGGCGCGCCGGCCCCGGGCGGGCGGCTGCATTTCGATTTTCTGGGAGTCGTCCTGTTCGCGCTGTTCATCGCCCCGGCGCTTTTGGCGCTGGAACAGGCGCGGCATTTCGAGCTGTCCGCCATTCCGTCCGTGATCGGGCTGCTGGCCCTGGCCGGCGTCGCGCTGATGCTGCTGCTGCGCCAGGAGCGGCGCGCCACCTCGCCGCTGCTGCCGCTGCAGCTGCTGAAGCAGAGTGCCGTCTGGCGCACCGATGCGCTGGCCGGGGCCTCGGGTGCGGCGATCGTGGCGCTGATCACCTTCCTGCCGATCTATCTCTCGGTGGTGCGCGGGGTGCAGCCGGGCGAGATCGGGCTGCTGATGCTGCCGCTCACCGCGCTGACCGCCGTCGGCTCGCTGATGACGGGGCAGATCATCGCGCGCACCGGCTACACCGCCATCGTGCCCTCGATCGGCCAGGCGCTGTGCGCGACGCTCGTGGTCGGGCTGGCGATGTTCGGCCATGGGCTGAGCAACACCCAGCTTTCCTTCCTGCTCGGCGGCATCGCGCTGTGTTCCGGCACGGCGATGCCGGTGGTGCAGGTGACGCTGCAACTGCTCGCCGGGCCGAAGCAGCTCGGCGCCGCCTCGGCCAGCGTGCAGTTCTCGCGCTCGATCGGCTCGGCGGTCGGCACGGCGATCGTCAGCGCGGTGCTGTTCGCCACGCTGGCGGCAATGGACGGGGAAGTGGCGGCGCTGTTCGGGCGCATCGTGCAGGAGGGGCGCAGCGCGCTGCCGGTGGGGCGGGAGGCCGTGGCGCAGGCGGAGATCCGGGAGGCGTTCCGCTATGCGTTCCTCACCGTGGCGGGGCTTTCCGCCATTGCTTCGGCGTTGGCGTGGTCGATACCGCTGAGGAAGATATAAGCGTCTTCTTTTTGTGAACAAAAAGAAGCAAAAAAACTTTATCCGTTTGCATCCATCTTCCCTGGGTAGGCTGGATGCCAAGGGGGAAAAGTTTTTTGGTTCTTTTTTTCAAAAAAAGAACTGCTTACTTCCTTCCTGAGTGCCCACTCAACTCCCGCGCCGCATCCCGCGGCAGCAGCAGCGTGACCGGCAGCGAGGCCAGCGACAGCGCGGAGACCACCAGGAACGCCGTGGCGAAATCCGTCAGCCGCGGCTCGCTGGTGCCGGCCAGCGCCATGGTGATCGTGAGCGAGGCGGCGCCGATCGAGACGCCCAGCGTCATCGAGACCTGTTGCACGGTGGCGTAGAAGCCGGTGGCGAAGCTCATCCGCTCGCGCGGGATGTCGGCATAGGCGAGCGCGTTGTAGGCGGTGAATTGTAGCGAGCGGAAGAAGCCGCCGCCGAGCAGGATCACGTAGATCAGCGCCATCGGCCAGGCCGGCTGGAACAGGGCCACCATGCCGAGGAAGACCGCGGAGATGCCGCAATTGGCCAGCAGCGTGTCGCGGAAGCCGAACAGCCGCAGCGCGCCGGTGGCGGCCGGCTTCATGGCGAGTGCCCCGAGCGAGCTGGCGAAGGTGATCAGGCCGGATTCGGTGGCGGACTTGCCGAAGGTGAGCTGGAGCATCATCGGCAACAGGAACGGGATGGCGCCGATGCCGATGCGGAACAGCGTGCCGCCGGCGACGGCCACCAGGAAGGTGGGATAGCGCAGGAGCGTGAAATCGATCAGCGGGGCGGCATGGCGTTTTGCATGCCAGCCGTAGAGCAGCCCGGCGGCCAGGCCGGTGGCGATGGCGGCAATCGGCACGGCGGGGGGGAAAATACCGCGGCCGATGGTCTCCAGGCCGAACATCAGGCTGGCCAGGGCGGTGCCGGACAGCAGGAAGCCGCGCCAGTCGAAGCCGCGGCCGGGCGGCTCGCGGACATCCTCGACATACAGCGTGACCAGGATCACGCCGAGGATGCCGACCGGGATGTTGATGTCGAAGATCGCGCGCCAGGAGAACCAGTCGACGATGAAGCCGCCGATCGGCGGGCCGAGCACCGGGCCGAGCAGGGCGGGGGTGGACAGCCAGGCCATGGCGGCGACCAGCTCGTGCTTCGGCACCGTGCGCAGCAGCAAAAGCCGGCCGACCGGGACCATCATGGCGCCGCCCAGGCCCTGGAAGACGCGGGCGGCCACCAGCTCGCCCAGCGAATCCGATTGGCCGCACAGCACCGAGCCGAGGGTGAAGATGACGATGGCGAGCCGAAACACCTGCTTGGCGCCGAAGCGGTCCGCGACCCAGCCGCTGGCGGGGATGAAGACGGCCAGCGACAGCAGATAGGCGGTCAGCGCCACGTTCATGTGGACGGGCTCGGCGCCGAAGGCGCGGGCGATGCTGGGCAGGGCGGTGGCGATCACCGTGCTGTCCAGGTTCTGCATGAACAGGGCGCAGGCGACGATCAGCGCGGTGAGGCGCGAGCGACGGCTGGTGCCGCGGGTGGGGGGGGTGGGCGAATCCATCGCCCCAGCTTCGCCGCCGGGGCGGGGTCAGTCCAGAGGGGGGGTCAGCCCAGGCGGGGCGGGGCGGTGCGCAGGCCGGCGATCTCGGTGCGGATGGCGTCGGCCAGCTCGGGGTTGGCGCGGCGGATCTGCTGGACGCGCAGGGCGAGTGCCGTGCCGGATTGCGGCGCGATCTCCCAGCGTTCCAGGAACAGCAGGTCATTCTGCGCGGTATGGTCGCGCAGCGCGGGCAGGGCGCGGCGCAGCACGGTGGTCAGCGGGCCGTGCGGGTCGGGGTAGGGATGGTCAGGCATGGGCGCGATCTCCGGCGGGGTGTGGCCCGCGGGTCCAGATGTGGCATACACCTGCGCCGTTGCCAGTTAAGAATTGGTGATGGCGGCCATGCAGTCGCGCCGCACGCATCACAAATGCGGGAGGTCTCTTGCATCCCGGGCATGCATCCGGCGCTGGTCTGAAGCGCCGGATGCATGCGGATGTAGGCGTCTTTCGGCGTCTTTTTCAGTAACGATACAGGTCGTGCTTGAACGGACCGGCCACCGGCATGCCGATATACTCGGCCTGCGCCGGGGTCAGCTTGGTCAGCTTGGCGCCGACTTTCGCCAGGTGCAGGGCGGCGACCTTCTCGTCGAGGTGCTTGGGCAGGGTGTAGACCTGCTTTTCGTATTTGCCGGCCGGCGCGGTCCAGAGTTCGATCTGGGCCAGGACCTGGTTGCTGAAGCTGGCGGACATCACGAAGCTGGGGTGGCCGGTGGCGTTGCCGAGGTTCACCAGGCGGCCTTCGGAGAGCAGGATCATGCGCTTGCCGTCCGGGAAGACGATCTCGTCGACCTGCGGCTTGACGTTGTCCCAGGTGTAGTTGCGCAGGGCGGCGACCTGGATCTCGCTGTCGAAGTGGCCGATGTTGCAGACGATGGCGCGGTGCTTCATGGCGCGCATGTGGTCCAGCGTGATGACATCGACGTTGCCGGTGGCGGTGACGAAGATGTCACCGGAAGCGGCGGCGTCTTCCATGGTGGTGACTTCGTAGCCCTCCATGGCGGCCTGCAGCGCGCAGATCGGGTCGACCTCGGTGACCATCACCCGGCAGCCGGCATTGCGCAGACTGGCGGCGGAGCCTTTGCCGACGTCACCGAAACCGTTCACGACGGCGACCTTGCCGGCCATCATGACATCGGTGCCGCGGCGGATGGCATCGACCAGCGACTCGCGGCAGCCATAGAGATTGTCGAACTTCGACTTGGTGACGCTGTCGTTGACGTTGATGGCGGGGACCCTGAGCGTGCCGGCCTTGGCCATTTCCCACAGGCGGTGAACGCCGGTGGTGGTCTCTTCGGTGATGCCGCGCACGGCGTCGAGCAGCTCGGGATACTTGTCGTGCATGATCTGGGTGGCGTCGCCGCCGTCGTCCAGGATCATGTTCGGCTTCCAGCCGTCAGGCCCGGTCAGCGTCTGCTCGATGCACCACCAGAACTCTTCCTCGGACTGGCCCTTCCAGGCGAAGACCGGGGTGCCGGCGGCGGCGATCGCCGCGGCGGCGTGGTCCTGGGTGGAGAAGATGTTGCAGGAGGACCAGCGCACGGTGGCGCCCAGGTGCTCCAGGGTCTGGATCAGCACCGCGGTCTGGATCGTCATGTGAATGCAGCCGACGATGCGGGCACCGGCCAGCGGCTTGGTGTTGCCGTATTCGGCGCGGATCGCCATCAGGCCGGGCATCTCGTCCTGGGCCATGGAGATCTCTTTCTGGCCCCATTCGGCCAGCGAGATGTCCTTCACCTTGTAGTCGGGCATGGGGAAGCTCCTGTGATTCGGGCGCAGGGGTATAAGGATATCGTTATGTCTGCAAGTCCCCAAGCGTTGTGCGACGCCTGGCGACCCCGGGATCCTGCACGGTGTCGGGGGCATCGCATGGCGACGATTAAGCGCGAGGTAATGGAGGCCGGGGCGTGGTGTGGCGTAGGCTGGTGGCATGATCCTGATGCATGCGACGACGCGTCCTGTTGGCGACCTGCTGCGCGAGTGGCGGCAGCGGCGGCGGCTGAGCCAGATGGCGCTGGCGCTGGATGCCGAGGTTTCGACCAAGCATTTGAGCTTCCTGGAGACCGGGCGGGCCAAGCCGAGCCGGGACATGGTGCTGCACCTGGCCGAGCTGCTGGAGGTGCCGCTGCGCGCGCGCAATGCGCTGTTGCAGGCGGCGGGCTTCGCGGCGGTGTTTCGCGAGCATGCGCTGTCGGCGCCCGAGATGGCGGCGGCGCGGGCGGCGGTGGACGCAGTGCTGGCGGCGCATGACCCCTATCCGGCGCTGGCGGTGGACCGGCACTGGACGCTGCTGGCGGCCAATCGGGCGACCCAGCGGTTGCTCGGCGCGCTGGTGGCGCCGCATCTGCGGGAGGGGGCGGCCAATGTGCTGCGCGCCAGCCTGCATCCCGAGGGGCTGGCGCCGCATATCGCCAACCTGCCGGTGTGGCGCGGGCACATCCTGGCGCGGTTGCGCCAGCAGGTGGCGGCGACGGCCGATCCGCGGCTGATCGCGCTGGCCGCCGAGCTGGCCGCGTATCCCGGAGGGATCGAGCACCCGGCACCGGGGGAGGCGGGGCTGGTGATCCCGCTGCGGCTGCGGCTGGGCGGGGTGGAGCTGTCGCTGTTCGGGACAGTGACCGTGTTCGGGACGCCGGTGGACATCACGCTGGCGGAGCTGGCGGTGGAGGCGTTCTATCCGGCGGATGACGCGACGCAAAAGTATTTAAGGCAAGGGTAGAATCTTCTTTTTGTGAACAAAAAGAAGCAAAAAAACTTTATCCATTGGCGTCCGGCTTCCCCGGGAGAGGCGGGTGCAAGTGGGTAAAAGTTTTTTGGTTCTTTTTTTCAAAAAAGAACCGCTTACCTTGCCTTCACTTGCCTGTTTCCATGGCTATCCTGCGGCACCCCGCGATTGAGCGACATGTGCGAATGCGCGCAGACCCATTCGCCGCCGGCGCGGGTGAAGACCATGGTGGCGCGGCCCGGGCGGGCGAACTCGGTGCCGTCCGCGGCGTATCCGGTGCTGGTCCAGGGGGTGACGGCGATGGCGAGGTCGGGCCCGCCGAGGATATGGGTTTCCGCCAGGTTGAAGGCGAAGTTCGCGGTGCGCGGCCAGACATTGTCCCATTGGGTGGCGATCGCGGTTTCCAGCCCCTGGATCACATTGTTGTAGGTGCCGAAGGCCAGCAGGCCCGGGTGCCACATCGGGCGGGCGGCGGCGTAATCCACGGCGCGCACGTGGCCGGCGAAGGTTTCGAGCCAGGCGAGGATTTCGGCGCGGGTGGCGGCGTCGGCCAAGGGGAGCGGGGGCATGGGGGTGTCCTGGGTTGCGTGCCCTTGGGCTGCCACGATGTGCGGTCACACTTCAAGGAGTTTCGCCAAGTCCTTGTTGAGCCGGCGCGATCGCGGCGGCTATGCAGCGGCCACGGCCCATTTCCGGGGGAGTCTGCCATGATGCGCTTCGTGATTGCCGGCCTGATGGCCGTGTTGGCGTGGTCCGCCGCGCCGGCGCAGGCGCAGACCGAACAGCAGACGCTGGTCGATCGGGCGACGCTGACGGTGCAGGAGATGTTCTCCGACCAGGTGAACCCCGACGGGCGGCGGATCCTGAAGGACGCCAAGGGGATCATGATCTGCCCGCGGGTGTTCAAGGCGGGGTTCATCATCGGCGGCCAGGCCGGGAGCTGCGTTCTGATCGGGCGGCAGGGCGGATGGACCAATCCGGCCTTCTACGGCTTCGGCAGCGGCAGCATCGGCTTCCAGATCGGGGTCCAGGACGCGCAGATCGCCTTCATCGTGCTGACGGAGAAGGGGCTGTCGGCGCTGATGGACAGCCAGTTCAAGATCGGCGCCGATGCCTCGGTGGCGGTGGCGACGTTCGGCGCCGGGGTGTCCGGGGCGACGACGGCGGCGCTGCGG
>JBIPLY010000001.1:0-45426 GCA_044369385.1 Acetobacteraceae bacterium
GCTGGCCGAAGCCCTGCGTCAGCTCGTTCAGCGGCATCGGCGCCGAGGTGCCGCCGGCCGTGGTCACCGTCACAGTGCCGAAGCCGTGCACCGGCTCGCCGTCCAGCCGCATCGTGCCGTTGTCGTAGCTGTTCCAGCCGTAGATGTCCGCGCCGGGATTGGGCTGCACGTTCGTCTTGGTATCCGCCTGCGAACCGCCGGCGAAATCGGCCTTCATCGCGCCTTCGACGAAGCCCGCGCCATACAGGTAGAGATGGCTCGACACGTCGAAGGTGGACAGCTTCGGCACGATCTGCAGCAGCGGCTGCGTCGCAGCGCCCAGCACCTGCATCGTGAACACGCCATTGGCCGAGGACGGCACCTGGATCGTGGCGCCCTTGCCGTCGGCGGACACGCCGTCGACGGTCTGCACTGCATACTCGGTCGCGCCGTCATAGCTGTTGGTGTAGCGGAACAGCGCCTTCAGCCCGCCGGGCAGGCCGGTGCCGGACAGCGCGATGGCCTGCCCGGGATTGGCCGAGGCCAGCGAGGCATCCGCCGGCGTGCCGGACATGGCGGTGGCGGCAATGCCGGACAGATTGATCGCATAGGGCGCGCTGGTGCCGCCGGCGGTGCGCACGGTGATGGCCCCGAAGGCAGCGTCGCTGAGCGGGAGGGACAGGTTGGTGCGGCTGTTGTCGGACGTCGACACATCCGGCCCGGCGCCGGGAATGTTGTCGGGCACCACCGTGGTACCGAACTGGTACTGGGTGGCGTTGTCCTCGATGAAGCCGCGCCCGAGCACCGAGACCGAGGCGATGCCGCCGCCGCTGTAGCTGTTGATGATGGCGCCGGTCACCACCGGCACCACCTGCAACGGGAAGGTGCCGTCGTCGAAGTCCTGCCGCACGCCCTTGGCGTCCTTGCCGAACACCGTGACATCGGCGGTCAGTGCGTTGGCGGGGACCACGAAGAAGGCCGTGCCGGTGGTGGTGTCGATCCGGCCCGCCTTCACGTCGACGCTCGCCTTGGTGCCGCCGGCATTGATGGTGGCGAAGGTCATGGTTGCGGTCAGCGGATCGAACGGCACCGCGATGCCGATCTCCTGGCCTGGATTGGCCGAGGGGGCCTGCACCACCTCTGGCGTGCCGGTGGCGGCCTTCACGTCGCTGGCCGGGCGGATGGTGAAGCTGCGCACGATCGCCTCGCCCAGCGCGTTGCCGGATTTGTCGGCGATGATCGACGGGTCGATGCGCAGCTGGTAGTCGCCGGTCAGCAGCAGGGTGGTCGGCAGGATCGAGACCACCTGGCCGCGCGAACGGGTGTCGAGCTTCACGCCGATCGCCACATCGTCCGCGGTGCCGGCTGTGCCGTCGGCGCCGATGTTCACCAGCGTCACGCCCGCGGTGTTCAGCAGGCCGATATCCACCGGCTCGTCGAAGCGCACGTCGATGTTGCGCACGAAGAAGCGCTTGTCGCCGTCCTTGACGCTGGTCGAGACCACGGTGGGGGCGAAGGTGTCGGGCACGGTGGCCAGCGTCACCTTGTCCGACAGCGTCGAATTGCCGCCGGTGTCGGTGACGCGCAGCTGCAATTCCACCGAGCCGCCCAGCGCCGGCGCATCGGCGAACATGTCGAACGGATAGGAGGCGTCGTTGCTGACCACGGCGCCGTTGACCAGCAGTTCCACGTTGCGGATCTGCACGTCGTCGGACACGGTCGGCACCACGTGGATCGGCCGGCCGGCCAGCACCTGGATGCCCGGCGTGCCCGGATCGGCGTCGCCCGCGGCCACGGCGATCGAGACGGTGGGGGCCACGCCCAGCGTGTCGAAGCCCATGAAGTTGACGATCCGCAGGCCGGCAGTCGCATCGGCAACAAAGGCGATGCCGTTGGCGACCGCAACGTCGCGCGCCAGCGCCGGCAGGTCGAAGCCGGTGGTGATGGTGCCGGTATCCGTCGGATCGGTGACGTCCAGCACCTGCAACTGGCTGAAGGCGCCGAACACGAAGGTGTTGCCGCCCACCGCCACCGCGCGCCCGGTGCCGGTGAGCGCGATCGCGCTGCCGGCCACGCCGTTGAAATCGACGCCCGATAGCACCGAAAGTGCGTCCGGGTCCTTGACGTCGGCGGTCATGTAGCCGGCCGCCCCGCCGGTGAAGGCGGAGATATAGGCCACCCCGCCGCCGACCGCGATGCGCGAGCCGGTCTGCGGCATCGTCACCTGGCCGCGCGCGGCAAGCTCGTCGCCGTCCACCGCCACCGCGCGCACCACGCCCGCGGAATCCAGCGTGTACAGCAGGTCGCCGGCCACGGTCACATCCACCAGCGTGGCGCCGCCGAGGTCCAGCACCGTCCGCTCGTCGCCGGTGTTGACGTCGATCGCATACAGGCTGTCGCCGACCGCGGCATAGGCGATGCCGTCGCGCAGCGCCACCGACGCCACCGGCGCGGCAAAGGACACGTCGCGCAGCAGCACCGGCGCGCCGGGGATCGACACATCCACCAGGTGCAGCCCGCCGCTGCCGCCGGCGATGACGGCGATGTTGCGCGCGGCGTCCACCGCCACGCGGGTATTCTCGCCGGAGAGGTCGAGTTCGGCCAGCACCAGCGGCGCGCTGGACTTGCTCACATCGACCACGGCCAGCCCGGCGCTGCCGGTGGCGACAAAGGCGGTCAGCCTGGTCGGGTCCGTGATCGCCCCGATCACCGCGATGCCCGAGGCCTCGCCGGCCAGATCGGCCGCCCCCACCACCCCGGTCTTGGCACCGAGATTGCCTAGCGGGCTTTCGCCGGCCTGGATCGCGGCGAAGTCGGAGATGCCGTCCTTGTTGGTGTCCGCACTGCGCGGGTTGCTGCCGATGGCGAACTCGATGTCGTCGGGCAGGCCGTCGAAATCGCTGTCGTTGGCCTTGCTGGCGACGAAATACAGCCCCGCGGTCAGGTTGGTGGCGCCGCCGGAGGGCGCGGTCTTGCCGACGTCGGTTGCCACCAGCCCGGTGGCCGGATCGAACACCGAGATCGTGTAGTCCGCCGCGCTGGGCAGGAAGAACTTGAACTTGCCGGCGCTGTCGCTGACCTCGTTCAGCGTGTTCGCTCCGGCGCCGCTGCCGGTGCGGATGCCGACATAGTCGTTGCCCCATTGCGCGACCGACCAGGTCTTCAGCCCGGTGCCGACCACGCCGGCATTGAACAGCGGCTGGCCGGGGTCGTCGGACGCGATCTGGATCGTGCCGCGGCGCAGCCCGGTGGTGCTGGCGTCGAACGTCGCGCCGAAGACGAAGCTCTCATGGGCCTTCAGCACGATCGGCAGGCCCGGGGTGACGCCGGTCAGGGTGAAATCGCCCGCGCCCTCGCCCACCGTGATGCCGCTGATGGTCAGGTCGGTGGCGCCGATATTGGTGATGCGCCCGACCTCGGCCATCGCGGCCATGCCGCCATCGACCGCGACGCCGCCGAGGTTGTTGGCGATGGTGGTGTATTGCAGCGCCCCGGTCGGCGACACGCCGCGGCCGGTCAGGCGCACGGACAGCGTCTGGCCGTCATCGGTCACGATCTTCACGTTGCGGCTGAAGACGCCGACATGGGCGGGATCGAACTTGATGTCGATGTATTTCAGCTCGTTCTCGCCGATCGTCGGCCCGACCAGGCTGGAATCGACCGCGATCTCGGTGCCCGCGCTGGTGCTGATCGAGGTGATCTTCAGCGTGCCCGGGCCGATATTGTCCAGCGTCCACTTCGCGGTCGCCATCGCGCCGCCGGCGCCGTCGACCGGCACGTCGCCCAGGTTGATCTCGGACTCCAGGCCCAGCCCGGCCGCGTCGGTCACCCGCAGCGTGGGGTCCAGGATCTCCGGCACATCGGACGGATGGTCGTCGCTGTCCGGGCCGTAGGCGTCGTGGACGTCGCCGAAATCCGGGTCGTCCTTGGTCGCCTGCTGATAGGCGGCGTAATAGGCCAGCGCCTTGGCCACGTCCTCGGCGGTGTATTCGATGTGCAGCGCGATGCGCCCGGCCGGCGCGGTCAGGTCGAAGGTCTTGTCCCCGGCGGGGTAGATGCCCTGGCGCATGATGTCGCTGCCGCCGCCGGCCACATGCACCGTGCCGCTGGTGCCGGTGTGGAACAGGCCCATGTAGTGCCCGACCTCATGGGCGAAGGTCTTGGCCAGGATGAACTTGATCGCGTCGGCGGAGGTCATCCAGCCGCCGAGCTCGAAGTAGTTGTCGATGTACATCTCGATCGTGCCGCCGAGCACGTTGTTGATCATCGCGGCGGCGCGATAGGCCAGTTCGGCCTTGCTGTAGTCGGCGGTCTTGTTGGACAGCGCGACGAGCTTGCCCAGCTCGATGTCCGGCGGCTCCAGCGAGGTGACCGCCATGCCCAGGGTCCAGCCCGGGTTCGGGTTCGCCTTGGTCGCAACCGGATTGGCGCCCTGGGTGAAGACGATCTTCAGGACGTTGTCGCCGCCATCGGCGCCGGCCGCGATCCCGGGCGTGAACTTGCCGGTGGCGAAGTTCGCCGTGGTCTGCGTGGCGGCCGCGGCCAGCAGCGCGTCGCGCTCGGCCTTGCTGTCGATGAACTTCGCCTCGGCGGCCTGCACCAGCGGGAAGCTCTTGCCGTCGCCCAGCTTGCCGACCAGGGATTCCCAGCTCGCGCCGTCGATGAAGTATTGCTGCTGCTTGACCCCCTTGCCTTCCAGCTTGATGTCGCCGGCCGACTTGCCGTCCAGCGGGTTCTTCACCGGCATGGTCGCGCCCAGCTTGTCGCCGTTCTGCTGCGGATCGAACCAGACCTGGTTCAGCCCGGCGGCATGATAGAAATTGGCCGCGGGGTTGTCGGCCAGGGTCAGGTCAGGCTTGGCCGATCCGGCGTTCACCACCAGCCCGGCGCGGCGCATCACGTTCACCGCGCCGTCGTTCAGCGTCTGGGCGAAGGCCATCTTGCCATCGGTGTGGTTGTCGTCGGTGGCGTCGATGAAACGATAGAGGAAGTGGATCGTCTTTTCGGTGTGGGTCGAGCCGTCCGGCCGGGTGGTGACCACCGTCTCGATGATCTTGCTGCCGTACAGGCGGTTGTCTTCGATCGTCTTCATGCCGCCGAGATCGGCAAAGGTCATCGCGGCCAGGTTCAGCCGCCGCGTGGCGCCCGACCCCGCGGCCAGGGCAAAGCTGTCGCCGCCGATGTTCACCGTGTTGCCGGCCCCGGCCTTCATGAACTCGGCCAGCGGCCCCTCGACCGCAATCGTCACGGTCTTGTTCGGCTGCTTCTTGCCGGGCGGGTCCTGCGGCAGCGGCGGGGTCGGGCAGTTCGGATCGGCCGGCGGCGGCGGGGGCGTGTCCGGCAGCTTCGCCTCGGCGGCCCAGAACAGCTCCAGACTGCCGTTCTCGGCGATGATCAGCGGATGGGTGCTGACCGTCTCGTGGGTGGTGTCCGCGGCCTGCGGCGGGGGCGGGGGCGGGGGCGGCGGATTTCCACCATCGCCGCAGCCGCCCGGCGGGGTCACGCCGTGCCAGCCCGGCGCGCGGATGCCGGCACCGGCGTCGGAGACCACGCTCAGCCCGTCCTCGGACACCGTCGCGGTGCCGTTGATCACCAGCATGCCGGTGGTGTGGTCGAAGCTCAGGATGTTCAGCTTGGTGCCCGGCGCGGCGCCGAACACGTTCGGGAACTGGATGGTCGCCGGGGTGGTGAAGCCGGCCACGCCAGGCGCCTGGATGGTGATGTCGAAGGTGTGCTGCAACACGCCGGGCGGCAGCATGTCGCGCACCAGCTCCGGCGGCACCGTGCTGATGCCCACCTGCGCATCGGTCACCGGCTGGCCGTCGGCGCCGATCACGCTGCCCGGCTCCACCGTCAGCTTCAGCGCGCCGCGCTGGCTGTCGGTCAGGTTCGGCGAGGCGCTGGCATCCACCCCCACCGTGGTCGGCGCGCTGTCGTCGATCACCGAGAAGATGGTGACCGGCACCCGCGGCAGGTAGACCTCCTGCCGCCCGGCATTGGCCGCCCGCTCCGCCGCGGTGCCCATGCTGTCCATCAGCGTGTTGGCGGCACCGGGCTTCAGCTCGGCATCCATCACCATTTCGGGCCAGAACACGCCGACCGGCGCATTGGTGGCGGTGCGGCCGTCGATCGCCACCTTGACGTTGCCGCCGGGCAGGTTGGTCAGGGTGAAGAAGCCGTTCGCATCGGTGTAGACGAACTGGTCCTCGCGCCCCAGCAGATAGACCTTGGCGTGGGCGATCGGCAGCTTGAACACGTCATCGCCGGTGTGGATGATCCCGTCCGGCCCGCGCCCGATATCGTCGAAGGTCATCGGCTGAAGGTCGGGGCCCGGGTCCACCACCCGCCCGGTCAGGGTGGTGCCGGCCACCGAGGTCAGGCTGACGGTGGTGAAGCTCGCGGTCCGCACCCCGCCCGCCGCCCCGTCGAGGTCGGCATCGAGGAAGGCGCCATCGGCCGCGGCGCGGATCAGCGCGCCGTCGACATGCACCGTGATCTGCGCCCCGCCGGGCATCGGCCCGTCGAAGAACATCCAGGCATAGGTGCCGTCTTGCGCCGGCACGATCGACGCCGCCAGCTTGTTGCCGGCGGCGTCGGTGGCATAGAAACTGTCCGCGGTCAGGGTGTTGGCCTTCACCGCGCGGGTGAAGCGCACCTCCGGCACCTGGGTGGTGCCCACCTCCACCGAGCCGTCGCCCGGGGTCAGCGAGGTCGCGGCGAAGGGCACCAGGGCGGCCAGCGTCACGCTGCGTTCCACCTTGGCCACATTGCCGCCGGCATCGACGGCGGTCAGGCGCAGCGTATGCGTGCCGATATCCAGCGCGGTCAAGCTGATCGCGGTGTCGAAGGCCCCGGTCGCGCCATCGAACAGCAGCGAGGTCGCCGGCCCGTCATTGAACGCATAGGTCAGGCTGGACAGGGTCGAGCCGGTCGGATTGGCGGTGCCGGTCAGCCGGCTGCCCGACGCGATCGCGGCCCCGTCGGCGATGCTCTCCAGCGCCACCACCGGCAGGCGGCTGTCCAGGCGGAAGTTGCGCGCCACGGCCGCAGACACGTTGCCCGCCGCGTCGGTGGCCTGGAACGCCACGCTGTGCAGCCCGTCCGCGGTGCCGTCCAGCGCCAGCTTGGTGGTGAAGCTGTAGCGCCCGTCGCCGTCCAGCGTCACCGCCGTGGCCGCCGCGCCATCCACGCTGACGCTGAGCCCGGCCACGCCGGAGAGGTTGTCCAGCACCTGCCCGGTGATGGTGACGTTCTGCCCCACCACGCCCGGCACGATGGAGGCGATGACGTTCGGCGCCTGGGTATCGGCCGCCAGGTTGAACCGCGCCAGCGCCTGCCCGGCCACCTGGCCGCCCAGCAGCTTACCGCCGGCATTGGAGAACTCGAAATGGATGCCGCCATAGATGCGGCTGCGCCCGGCCTCGTCCACCGCCTGCTGGAAGCCGGTGAAGGGCCGCGTCACCCCCGGCAGGGTGTAGGAGGTGGCGGTGAACGGCTGGTCGCCGAACACCGAGGTCAGCACCGCGGCAGCAGCCGCGCTGAAGCTGGAATGGCCGGAGACGTATTCCGGATGCGGCGGCGAGATCAGCAGCGGATTCCAGTCCGCGTCCTGTTCGGTCAGCGGGTTGTCGTCCAGCGCGGCCTGCTGGATCGCATCGATCGGGCGCCACAGGCTGTAGGCGAACTTGGTGTTCCACGCCGCGATCGCGGTGTCGGCCAGCGCCACGTTCAGCATCGCGAACAGCCGGACGTTGGCCGCCAGCGAATTGCCCTGCGCCTGCGCCACCTGCTGCGCGATCTGGTTCCAGTGCCCGGGCGGGGTGTAGCTGCCGCGCCCATCGGCCCAGAACTGCGCCTGCTGGGTCTGGTCGGCGGTGCGCGTGGCGCTGTTCGCCGCGCCCAGCTCCTTGGTCTCGGCGAGCGCCACGGCGTATTCGGTGCTGGTCAGGTCCGGCGGCGGCGGCAGCTGGAACTGGTCCGGCGCATCCATCGCGAACGGGGTCAGCTGCGCCCATTGCGGCTCTTCGGCCACCTCGAAGGTCGGCGCCGTCGGCCGCCATTTGCCGACATCCTGGCTGGCGGGATACTCGACGTAATTGCGCGCGCCGTCGGTGGCGCGGATATCCACCACCGCCTGCCCGATCTCGCCCCCCAGCGCCAGCGCGTTGGTCTTGGCGGCACCGTCCGGCACCGCGGCGATGGCGGCGGCCAGCAGCTCGTCGAAGCTGTCCACCATCGGGTCGGGGTTCACCCCGCGCAGGCTGGGGAAGGAGGCGTGCAGCACCGTGTGCGCGGCCTGGGCCAGCGCCAGCTCGGTGTTCACCGGGCCGACCGCGGCGTGCCCGACCAGGAACGCCGCGGTGCCCTCGATCGCCGCCAGCGTGTCGAACTGGGCGATGGCGACCATCGCCATGATCCGGGTTGCCGTCTCCGGATACAGCGAGGTCTTGCGGATCGCCTCCAGCGTCGCGTTCTGCCAGGCCAGCGCAGCATCGCCGGCCACAGCGCCGCTGCGCGTGACGGTCACTTCGGCGGTGGCGGTGTTGCCGGCCAGGTCGGAGACCGTCACCTTCAGCGTGTTGGCGCCATCGGCCAGCACGACATCGGCGAACTGGAAGCCGCCATTGGCCGCCACCAGCGCGCTCGCCCCGCCGAGCGTCGCCATGCTCGCGCCCGCGCTCTCGCCCAGCAGCCCCACCCGGACCGCCGCGGTGATGTTGTCGCCCGGCGTGCCGGTGTCGGAGCTGGCGGTCAGCCCGAAGGCGGCGATGCTGGGCGCGGTGATGTCATAGGTGAAGCCCAGCTCGCGCGTGACGGTGATGCCGGTCTTGTCGGTGGCGGTCAGCAAAAGGACATGCTTGCCCTCGGCCAGCGGTGCGCCGGCCAGCAGGTCCATGTCGTCCTTGGAGAACAGGAAGCTGCCGTCATTGGCCGGCGCGAATTGCAGCGCGGTGCCGCCGTTCAGCGCCGCGGTGGCAACCGTCAGCCCCGCGCCGGCGTCGACGGTGCCGGCGATCGCATAGTCCGTGCTGATCCCGTCGCTGGCCGAGGCACCGTAGTCGTTGGCCAGCGCGGCGGTGATCTGGGTGTTGCTGTAGGTGAAGCCCAGCTGCAGCGCGCGCGTGTTGCCGGCCCGGTCGACGGCCACCAGGTGCAGCACATGCGGCCCCTCGGCCAGGGTGCCGCCGGCCAGCACCGCCATGTCGGCCGCCGCGATGCTGAACGTGCCGTCCGCCCGCAGCCGCGGCAGCAGGTTCAGGAAGCCGCTGGCCGGCGTGTCGTCCAGCCCGCCGGCCAGGCCGACGATGCCGCCGGCATCGAACACGCTGCCATTGACCGCCACATCGGCGGTGATGCGGTCCGTGCCGCTCGGCCCGGTGTCGTTGGCCAGCGCGGCGTTGAGGTCCGGGCGCGTGCTGTCGCCCACCGAAACCGCCAGGCGGCGCGGCGCGCTGGCCGGGGAATAGCTCTTGCCGCCGGCGAAGAAGCTGGGCGGCAGCACGCCGGTCACGATCCGGCTGGCGCTGTCGATGCGCCCGCCGACCATCAGCGTCTGGATGCGGCTGGCGGTGCCGCCGATGATGGCGTCGTCCCCGTCGTCGAACACGCCGTTCACGGGATCGACGCCGACATGCACGCGCGCGCCGATCATGGCGCCGGCCACGCGCAACTGCCCGACATAGCCGGCCGCGAACGCGTCGGCATTCGCGCCCGCGCCGCCGAGCCGCCCGTCGGCGCCCAGCACGGCCCCGGCCATCAGGTGCCCGCCGATGAAATGCCCGCCGATCGACAGCACCTCGATCGAGGGGGTGGCCAGCGTGCCCTGGAAATTGCCGCCGGTCTGCACCACGCCGACCGCGCCATCGACATCGCCGGTCCAGCCCGGCCCGATCGAGGCGGCACTGATGCTGCCGACATCGCCGGCCACCTGCCAGATGCCGCCGGAGATCGCGGCGCCGGCCAGCACGCTGCCCAGCGCCTGGGAAAGCGCCATGTTCATGTTCAGCTGCCCGGCGCTGGCCAGCACCTCCAGCGACGGCGCCACGATGCCGCTGGCCACCGGCCCGGTGGTGGTCCAGCCGGCCACGGTCAGGCTGCCGATCGCGGCGGTGGCGCTCAGCACCATGTCGCGCACATTGCCCAGCACGATGCTCTGCGCGCCGCCGCCCAGGCTGAAATTGGACACCGGATCGGTGCTCGGCGCATCGAACGTGCCGATCCCGCCTGCCACGCTGACGCCCTCCAGCAGCACCCGCCCGCTGCCGCCGACACCGGTGATGCTGAAGGCGCTGGTCGCATCGGTGCCGGTGATGATCAGGGTCGGCAGCGCCGCCCCCTGCACGAACTGCCACTGGCCGGGCCCGCTCAGCGTGGCGCTCACCTTGGTGCCGTTGTCGGCGACGAAATCGGCCACGCCGCCGGAACTGGCCAGCACGGTGCCCACCGGCGCGCCGCTCAGCAGCAGCCGCGGTTCATAGGACTCGAACAGCACCGGGGCCGCAGCGCGCTTCGGAGCTTGCGGCTTGGCGGCAGCCTTTTGCCGCTGCCCGCGCCACTTCAGCCGCCGGCTGTGGCGGTTCAGCCCCTGCCCTGCCGGATCGGCGGCATCGCTGCCCCCGCCAGAATTGGTCCCATTCTTGTCGGGTCCGAACGGCCACGGCATGGCGCTTCTCCCAGGCTTTCGACGGCGATCGCACCCTGGCGGGCGCATCAGCCGGCTCGATCGGCGCAACACGGCGCCACCCGATCATTCTGGCACCGCGCCGCCCCTGCCGCAATCGCCATCCGCCCGCCGGCCCGCCCGGCCGGGTTCACATTCGCGACGGCAAAGCCCGGGATTTCACTGCGGTGACGACATGGCGAAGCGGATCGCACAGCGGATCCCCGCCGGCAGCGTCCGCTCCGGATTGGCCAGCACCAGTCGCACCCCGAACGTGGCCGAGGCGGCGTCCATCACCGGGTCCACCACCACCACCGTCGCCGTCACCGCCGCGGCCCCCGGCAGGTCCGGCACCACCTGTCCGATCATTCCCGCCCGGATCTGGCCGTGATAGGCCGCCGGCACGAACACCTCCACGCGCAGCGGATCGACCTGCGCCAGGGTGAAGACCGGCGACTGGTCGTGGCGGAACTCGCCGGGGCGCAGCAGCCGCTCCATCACCACCCCGTCCACCGGGCTGACCAGCGCCCGCTGGCGCAGCAGCGCCTCGGCCTGCGCCACGTCGAGTTGCGCGATGCGGTGGTTGAGCACGGCCAGCCGCAGCTGGTTCTCCGCCACCCGCATGTCCGCCTCAGCCTCCTCGCTGGCGTTGCGGGAGACCAGGTTGCCGGTGGCGAGCTGGGTGGCGCGCTCGGACTTGCGCTGCAGCCAGGCCAGCCGCGCCTGACCGGCGGCGATCTCGTGGTCGTTGCTGGCCCGCGCCCGCGCCAGGTCGAGATTGGCGCGCTCCACCTCGTCCGACAGCGTGCCGAGCACCTGGCCCTTGTGCACCGCATCGCCGCGGTCGACATCCAGGCGCGCGATCAGGCCGGTCGCCTGGCTGGCCAGCTTCACCACCTGCTGCGGCTCGATCACGCAATCGAATGTCGTCGCGCCGAGCGGTTGGGCGCCCGCCGGCGATGCCAATAGGCCGAAGAGAAGAGCGAGCCATCCGCGCATGGCGCCAAACTGCGCCAGCCATGCACGCCAGGGCAAGCCGCTTTGCGCTTCATTCCGCGCGCCCGCTGGTCCAGTATCGCCCCCCAGACGCCGCCCGCGGCGCCCCAACAGCCCCCGCAGCAGCAAAGGATGCGATGGCGGAAACCATCCCCACGCCCCGCGACGGCGCGGCCCCCGCCCGCCCCATGCCGCCCCCCACCGACCGCCTCGCGGCGCGGCGGGCGCAGCTATGGGCGGTGCTGCACGACGATGCGGCCAGCCAGGGCGACCATTTCGCCGCCTGGCTCGCCCTGCAATGCGAGGCGCTGGCCGGCGCCAATGGCGGGCTGCTGCTGCTGCGCGGGACCGATGCCAGCCACGTGCAGGCGACATGGCCGGCTGGGCGCGACCCTGCGGATTTGCAACGGCTGGCCGAACGCTGCCTCGCCGAAGCCCGCGCCGTCGTCGCCTGGGGCCGCAGCCCGCAGCCCGGCGCCATGGCGCTGTTCATCGCCCAGCCGCTCGGCCCGGACGGCACGCCGAACGCCGCCGTCGCCGTGACATTGACCGTCCCGGGCGGCATCGAGCGCGCCGACCCCGACGCCATCGGCCGCCAGCTGCGCGCCGCCGCCGGCTGGATCGATGCCTGGCGCTGGCGCCAGCCGCTCGCCGCGGCCAACACCCGCATCGGCATCGCCGCGACGGCCTTGGACATCCTGGCCGCCACCGGCGAGCATCGCGGCCTCACGGCCGCCGGCATGGCCCTGGTCAACAGCATGGCCACCCGCCTGGGCTGCGACCGCGTCAGCCTGGGCCTGGCGCGCCACCGCGGCATGGTGCTGCAATCCGTCTCCAACGCCGCCGAGTTCCAGGCCGGTGCCCGCATCGCCGATGCCATCGAGGATG
The DNA here is from genome assembly GCA_044369385.1 of Acetobacteraceae bacterium. Lineage (GTDB taxonomy): Bacteria > Pseudomonadota > Alphaproteobacteria > Acetobacterales > Acetobacteraceae > CAMDGX01. The sequence continues at coordinate 12,524 of JBIPLY010000001.1, forward strand.
CGATGGACGAGGCGCTGACCCAGAACCATTCCCTGGTCCTGCCCGAACCCGCCGACTCCCCCCGCCGCGTGCTGGTCGCCCATCGCGCGCTGCACGCCGCATCCGGCCATGCCGGCGGGCTGCTCTCCGTCCCGCTGCCCGGCCCCGGCGGCCGCCCGGCGGCGGTGCTCACCCTGGAGCGCCAGGCCAGCCCGTTTACCCCCGAGGAAACCCACCTCGCCGAGGCCGTCGCGGCCCTCACCGGCCCGCTGATCGGGTTGCACGCCGACGAGCGCCGCTGGATCAGCGGCCGCGCCCGCGACCTGGCCGAGACCGGGCTGCGCGCCCTGTTCGGCCCGGCCCGGCCGGCGCTGAAGCTGGCCACGGCGCTGATCCTGCTCGCCCTGGTCGCGCTCTCGGTGGTCACCGGCGAATACCGCGTCACCGCCCGCGCCGTGGTGGAGGGCGAAATCCAGCGCGCCGCCGTCGCCCCGTTCGACGGCTACATCCGCACCGCCCCCGCCCGCGCCGGCGACACGGTGAAGGCCGGCGACATCCTGGCCACGCTGGACGACCGCGACCTGGTGCTCGACCGGCTGAAATGGACCGCCGAACGGGAAAAACTGGCGCAGAAGCACCGCGAGGCGCTGGCCAAGGGCGAGCGCGCCACGCTCGGCGTGCTCGCCGCGCAACTGGCGCAGGCCGACGCCGAACTCTCGCTGGCCGAGGAAAAACTCGCCCGCAGCCGCATCACCGCCCCGTTCGACGCCATCGTGGTCAGCGGCGACCTGCGCCAGATGCTCGGCTCGCCGATCGAGCGCGGCAAGGTGCTGTTCGAACTCGCCCCGCTCGATGCCTGGCGCCTGGTGATCCAGGCCGATGAGCGCGAGGTGCGCTGGCTTGCCGCCGGGCAGACCGGGCTGGTGGCGCTGGCCGCCATGCCCATCGCCCGCCTGAAGATCACCGTGGCGCGCATCACCCCGGTCGCCACTGCCGAGGACGGGCGCAACTTCTTCCGCATCGAGGCGCGCCTGGACGCCGCCGAGACGCTGCGCCCGGGCATGGAGGGCATCGCCAAGATCGAAACCGGGCCGCAGCGCCTGATCTGGATCTGGACCCACGCCATGCTCGACTGGCTGCGGCTGTTCGCCTGGCACTGGCTGCCGTGAGCCAGGAGGCCGAGCCCTTCCTCTCCGCCGCCTGGTATCGCGTCCGCGCCCTGCGCCCGCGGCTGCGCGAGCATGCGCCGGTGCGGCTGCACCGCTATCGCGGCGTGCCCTGGTATGTCGTCACCGATCCGCTCTCCGGGCGCGTCCACCGCCTTGCCCCGGCCGCCTGGGCGCTGGTGGCGGCGCTCGACGGCCGGCGCACGCTGGACGAGGTCTGGACCGAGACCGCCGCCAGCCAGGGCGAGGCGGCGCTCAGCCAGGACCAGGCCCTGGCGCTGCTGGGCCAGCTCCACGCCGCCGACCTGCTGCAGGGCGACCTGCCGCCGGACACCGCCGAGCTGCTGGACCGCCACCACCGCCTGGCGCGCGCGCGCATCACCCAGAACCTGCTGAACCCGATGGCGCTGCGCATCCGGCTGTGGAACCCGGACCGTTTCCTGTCGCGCACCCTGCCCCTGTTCGGCCCGCTCTTCGGCCGCTTCGGGCTGCTGCTGTGGCTGGCGCTGGTGGTTCCGGCCACGGTGCTGGCCGTCCAGCATTGGCCCGAACTCTCCGCCAATCTCGGCGACCGGCTGCTGGCCGAGGGCAACCTCGCCCTCCTCGCCGTGATCCTGCCGTGCATAAAACTGCTGCACGAGCTGGGCCACGGCTATGCCGTGCGGCGCCGCGGCGGGGCGGTGCACGACATGGGGCTGATGTTCCTGGTGCTGCTGCCGCTGCCCTATGTCGACGCCTCCGCCGCCTCGGCCTTTCGATCCCGCTGGGACCGCATCGCCGTCGGCGCCGCGGGCATGCTGGTGGAAACCGCGCTGGCCGCGATCGCGGTCTTCGTCTGGCTCGCCGTCGAACCCGGCTTCGCGCGGGCCATCGCCTTCAACGTCATCCTCGCCGCCGGCGCCACCACGCTGCTGTTCAACGCCAACCCGCTGCTGCGCTACGACGGCTACTACATCCTGTCCGACCTGATCGAGATCCCGAACCTCGCCCGCCGCGCCACGCAATACTGGGGCCAGCTGGTCGAGACCCATCTCTTCGCCACCCCGCCGGCGCAGGCCCATGCCGACAGCCCCGGCGAGCGCGCCTGGTTCCTGTTCTATGGCCCGGCGGCCTGGGCTTACCGCCAGCTGGTGATGTTCGGCATCGCCCTGTTCCTGGCCGGCGAGTATTTCACCATCGGCGTGCTGCTGGCGATCTGGACCCTGGTCACCGGCCTGGTGCTGCCGATCGGCAAGGCGCTGCGCCACGTGGTGATTGCGCCCCGCCTGCGCCGCCACCGCGCCCGCGCGCTGGGCCTCACCTTCGGTGCCATCGCCGCGGTCGCAGCCCTGGTGCTGCTGGTCCCGGCCCCGCTGCACACGGTGGCGCAGGGGGTGGTGTGGCTGCCCGACAGCGCCATCATCCGCGCCGGCGCCGATGGCGTGCTCACCCGCCTGCTCGCCGCCCCCGGCGCAGCACTCGCCCCCGGCGATGCGGTCAGCGAAAGCGAAGACCCGTTCCTGGCCTCCCGCCTCGCCCGCCAGCGCGGCCGCATCGCGGAGCTGGAGGCCCGCCTGCCGTCCGAGCGCATGGCCAACCGGGTGGAAGCCGCGATCACCGAGACCGAGCTGGCCCAGGCCCGCGCGGAATACGCCCGCGAGCAGCATCGCGCCGCCCGCCTGACCGCGCGCAGCGAGACCGCGGGGACCCTCGCCATCCCGCGCCCCGCCGACCTGCCCGGCCGCTTCCTGCGCGAGGGCGAGGTGATCGGCTACACCATGCCCGACGCCACGTCCCCAACCCCGCGCATCGTCCGCGCCGCCATCGCCCAGGACGACATCGACCTGGTCCGCGCCCGCCTGGTCGCCGTGCGGGTCAAGCTGGCCAGCGACCTCACCACCGACCTGCCCGCCCGCCTGCTGCGCGAGGTCCCGGCCGGGCGTGACGAACTCCCCGCCCGCGCGCTGTCCACCTCCGGCGGCGGGCCGTTCGCCACCCAGCCCGGCGACCAGGGCGGCACCCGCACCCTGGCCCGCGTGTTCCAGCTCGACCTCGAACTGCCGCCCAGCACCCCGGCCCCGTTCGGCGCCCGCGTCCATATCCGCTTCGAACACGATTGGGAGCCGCTCGGCACCCAGCTCTGGCGCCGCCTGCGCCAATTGCTGCTGTCGCACCTGCAAACCTGATGCTCGCCCCCGCGTTTGCAGCCGGCACCCCCTACCCGGAACAGCCCGACCCGCGCTGGCGCCGGCTGGATGCCACCCTCACCGCCGCCTGGACCGGCCTGTCCCGCCGCGCCCTCGGCCCGTTCCAGCGCCAAAGCCTGTCCCGCTTCGCCGCCAGCGTCGAGGCGCTCGGCCCGCCGCTGGCCGACCTGTCCGACGACGCCCTGCGCGACCGCGCCGATGCGCTGCGCCCGGCCCTGGTGCGCGAGGGCCTGACCGCCGCCCTGTCCGCCCAGGCCTTCGCGCTGGCCCGCGAAGCCAGCCGCCGCGTCCTCGGCCTGCGCCACCACAGGGTCCAGCTCATGGGCGGGGCGGCGATGCTGCGCGGCGCGCTGGCGGAGATGAACACCGGCGAGGGCAAGACCATCACCGCGCTGCTGCCCTCCGTCGCCTTCGCGCTCGCCGGCCGGCCGGTGCACGTGGTCACCGTCAACGAATACCTCGCCGCGCGCGACGCCGAACAGCTTCGCCCGGTGCTGGCCGCGCTGGGCATCTCCACCGGCCTGGTGGTGTTGGACGACCCGCCCGCCCTGCACCGCGCCGCCTATGCCGCCGACGTCACCTACTGCACCAACAAGGACGTGGTGTTCGACTACCTGCGCGACCGCATGGCGCTCGGCCCGCGCCGCGCCCGATCGCGCCTTCTGGTCCAGGGGCTGATGGGCGGCGCCCCCTCCCCCCTGCTGCTGCGCGGCCTGCATGTGGCGATCGTGGACGAGGCCGACAGCGTGCTGATCGACGAGGCCCGCACGCCGCTGATCCTCTCCGGCGGCGACGGGAGCCCGGAAGACGCCGCCCTCTACGCCGACGCCCTGACCCTCACCGAAGCCCTCCAGCCCGGCATCGACTATCGCCTGATCCCCGCCGAGCGCGCCCTGCACCTCACCGACCAGGGCCGCGCCCACCTGACCACCCTGGCCGCCGGCCGCCCCGGCCTCTGGTCCGTCCGCCGCGCCCGCGAGGAGCTGGCCGAACAGGCACTCTCCGCCCGCCACTGGTATCAGCGCGGCGCGCAATACGTCATCGCCGACGGAAAAATCCAGATCGTCGACGAGTTCACCGGCCGCATCATGCCCGACCGCTCCTGGGAACGCGGCCTGCACCAGATGGTCGAGGCCAAGGAGGGCGTCGAGATCACCGCGCGGCGCCACACCCTGTCGCGCATCACCTATCAGCGCTTCTTCCGCCGCTACTTCCATCTCTGCGGCATGACCGGCACCGCCGCCGAAGTGGCCGGCGAACTGCGCGCCGTCTATGCGCTGCGCGTCACCGGCATCCCCACCCACGCCAAGCTGCGTCGCCGCAACCACGGCATCCGCGTGTTGCCCGACGCCGATGCCAAATGGGCCGAAGTGGTCGCCGAGGTCGCGGCCACCATCGCCCAGGGCCGCGCCGTTCTGGTCGGCACCCGCTCGGTCGCCGCCTCCGAGCACCTGGCCACCCGCCTGGCCGAAGCCGGCCTTGCCGCCGAGGTGCTGAACGCCGAACGCCACGCCGAGGAAGCCGCCATCATCGCCCGCGCCGGCACGCCCGGCCGGATCACAGTGGCCACCAACATGGCCGGCCGCGGCACCGACATCAAACTGTCCCCCGCGGTCCGCGCCGCCGGCGGGCTGCATGTGATCCTCACCGAATTCCACGAATCCGCCCGCATCGACCGTCAGCTCTTCGGCCGCGGCGGGCGCCAGGGCGATCCGGGCAGCTTCATCGCCATCGTCGCCCGGGACGACGAAATCTTTTCCCGGTTTGTTCCCGCCGCCCTGCTGCCCACCCTGCCCGGCTCGGCCCTGCGCCGCTGGGCACAATCCGCCGCCGAACGGCTCAATGCCAGCATCCGGCGCAACACGCTGACCAATGACGAGAACCAGGAGCGGATGTTGGCGTTCTCTGGGCGGGGGGAGTAAGAAAGAAAGCGGTTCTTTTTTGAAAAAAAGAACCAAAAAACTTTGCTGACTCTTTCTCTCCTGAGGGAGCCGAGCGCCAACGGATGAAGTTTTTTTGCTTCTTTTTGTTCACAAAAAAAAGACTCTTCCTTCAAACCATCCCATTCGGCGCCACCAGGATCTTCCCCCCCTTCGCATCCCGCTGCGCATGCGCCACCGCCGCGGCGATCCGCTCGATCGGATAGACCTCCGCCACCGGCGCATCCAGCTTGCCCGCCAGCATCTCCCGCCCCAGCGCCGCGAAGATGCCGCGGATCTCCGCCAGCGACCGCCGCCCGAGGAACCGCCCCAGCATGAACCCGGACAAGGTGACGCCGCGGAACATCAGGTCCCCGCGATCGATCTCCGGCTGCCCGCCGCTCATCGCGCCATAGGTCACCACGCTGCCGTCATCGGCCACGCAGGCCGCCAGCCGCCCCAGCGCCTCGCCGCAGACGGCATCGATGCCCAGCCGGATCGCAGCCCCGCCGGTGGCCGCCGCCACCCGCTCCGCCAGGTCCGGCCCATCGACCACGCAGACATCCGCGCCCATCGCCTGCAACTCGGCGGACAGGCTGTCGCGGCGCACCACGTTGACCGTGCGCAGCCCCTGGACCCGGGCCAGCCGGATCACCAGGCGGCCCACCGCCGAATTGGCCACGTTCTGGATCACCCAGTCGCCGGGCGAGAGCGCGGTTACGTCGCTGAGCAGAAGCTGCGCCGTGGGCGGATTGATCCGCAGCATCGCCGCCTGGCGGATCGGGATCGCCTTCGGAATGGCGATCACGTCGTCGGCGTTCACCCGCCGCCGCTGCGCCCAGTTCTCGCGCGCCAGGTTGATGACGTGATCGCCGACCGCAACATGGCTCACCCCGGCGCCGATGGCAGCCACCCGCCCGACGCACTCCGCCCCCGGCGTGGCCGGCAGCGGCGGCTTGAGCCGGTAATGCCCGGTGCAGAAGGCGATGTCGGCCGGGTTGATCGGAAACGCCAGCACATCGAACACCACCTCCCCCGGCCCCGGCGCGCCGACATCGGGCACCTCGTTGCACCGCACCACATCCTCGGCCTGGCCATAGGCCGCCAACTGAACCTGCTTCATCGCCATCCTCCTGCGGGCGAACACTGTGCTTGGCGATCGGGGCCGCCTCAAGCCCCGATGGACGGATTGGCCCGGCGTCTGCATAATCCGGCCAACCGGGAGACACCGATGCGCATCCTCGCCGCCCTGCTGCTTGCTGCCGCCGCCGTCCTGCTGCCCGCCCCACGGCAGGCACAGGCCCAGGCGCAGAGCACCATCCGCTATGCCCCGGCCGGCGATTTGCGCGTGCTGGACCCGATCTGGACCAGTGCCGCGATCACCGTCACCCACGCCCAGCTGGTCTACGACGTGCTGGTCACCATGGACTCCAACCTGAAGCCGCAGTTGCAGATGGCCGAGCGGGTGGAAACCTCGCCGGACGGCCTGACCTGGACCTTCACCCTGCGCCCGGGCCTGACCTTCCACGACGGCACCCCGGTCACCGCCCAGGCCGTCGCGCTGTCGATCCAGCGCTGGGCGCGCCGGGTGACCACCGGCCAGGCGATGATGCCCCGCGTCGCCGGCATCGACGCCACTGACGCCCGCACCCTGCGCCTGCGCCTGTCGCGCCCGTTCGGCCCGGTGATGGAGGTGCTGGGCACCCCGGTGCTGGCCCCCTTCGTGATGCGCGAACAGGACGCCGCGACGGACGCCTTCGAGCAGGTCAAGACCGTGGTCGGCTCCGGCCCGTTCATCTGGGACGCCTCCGCCTACCAGCCCGGGCACCGCGCCATCTATCGCCGCAACCCCGCCTATGTCCCGCGCACCGAGCCGGCGGACGGCTATTCCGGCGGCAAGGTGGCCAAGGTCGACATCGTCGAATGGCGCTACCTGCCGGACCCCTCCACCCTGACGCAGGCGCTGCTGAAGGGCGAAATCGACCTGATCGACCCGCCGCCGGCCGACCTGCTGCCGCTGCTGCGCGCCAGCAAGGACGTGGTGGTGGAGGTGCTGAACACCGCCGGCGTGATCGGCACCATTCGGCCGAACTCGCTGATCCCGCCCTTCAACCATCCGAAGGCGCGCGCCGCGCTGCAGATGCTGATGGACCAGACGATGTACAACGAGGCGATCGCCAGCGAGGCGGCCTATGCCGAGACCTGTTACGCCGTCTTCGTCTGCGGCACCCCCTATGCCACCGACGTCGCCGCCGCGCCGTGGAAGCAGCCCAGCATCGAGCGCGCCCGCGCCCTGTTCGCCGAGGCCGGCTATCGCGGCGAGCCGGTGATCCTGCTGGATCCCGCCGACCAGACCGACATCCACATGCTGGCCCTGATCACCGCGGACCAGCTGCGCCGCGCCGGGGTCAACGTGGTGGTGCAGGCCATGGACTGGTCCACCGTGCTGACCCGCCGCAACATCAAGGACGCGCCGGCGCAGAACCCGAACGCCTGGAACCTGGCCTTCACCTTCTGGGGCGGGCTGTCGCTTTCCAGCCCGATCAGCAACGCGCCGCTGGTCTCGCGCTGCGACGGGCGCAACCTGTATGGCTGGCCGTGCGATGCGGAGCTGCACCGGCTGATGAGCGAGGACTTCCTCGATGCCGCCACGCCGGCCGCGCAGATGAAGGTGATCGAGGCGATCCAGGCGCGGTTCTACGAAACCTTCCCCTATGTCGCCACCGGCATCATCCGCCGCCCGATCGCGCGCCGCGCCAACCTGGTTGGCATGCCGCGCACGCAGTATCCGGTGTTCTGGAATGTCGGGCGGTAGAGCGCGGAGCAGGTCGGCCGATAGGCCGCGGAGCAGGTCGGGCGAAATAGCGCCTTAGCGTTGGCAACTCCCCATATTGGCGCCGATGGTGAACCATTGCTGACCCATCATGATACACCCCTCCTTTGCAACCCCACGGTCAACCCGCCCAGCTAACCTATTCGTCAGCGTCCCAGGCCCATGTGCCTTCCCGCGCACAAAAACCCCCTCATATGTAAACGATATAACACCGCCGTGGTGCCAAGTGTACACGCCGTTGCCGTGATACTGACTGAGCATCCACTCGCCATCGTAATAATTGCCATCGGCGTAGCGCATCACGCCGCGGCCATGCAGCCGGTCCGCCGACCATTCGCCGCGGTACTCTGACTTGCTGGCATAGACCATCACGCCCTGGCCGTTGCGCATCCCCGCACTCCATAAGCCCTCGTAGCGCCCGCCATCGGCATAGACCATCACGCCGCGGCCCTGGCGCACATCCTGCTGCCACTCGCCGTCATAGACGGCGTTGTCGGAATAGGTCATCCGCCCTGCCCCGGTCCGGCGGCCCTCGCGGTAGCCGCCCTCGTAGCGCGCGGTCCGGCTGCCGGCGCGCCACAGCATCACCCCGGTCCCTTCGCCCTTGCCGTCGCGGCACGCGCCTGACCAGGACATGGTTTCGTCGGCGATTGGCGCGCCATTCCACAATTGGCATCCCTCCACGGTCCGCTGCCAGCCCGGGGTGCCCGGTTCCGCCTTCGGCAGCAGTGCCGTGACCGGAGCCGGCCGCGGTGCCGGGGCAGGCGCCGGGACCGCGGCGGGCCGCGGCGCCACGGGGACAGCGGCGGAGGGCGGCGGCGCGGGGACAGCGGCGGGCCGCGGCGCCGCGGGGGCGGCCGGGGGCGGCGGCGCGGCCAGGAACGGATCGCGCGGCGTCTGCGCGCCGGACGGCCAGGCCAGCACCGTCAGCCACCCGCAGATGGCCGCGGCGCGACGATAGCGTGTGAGCGACATGTTTCGGCTCCCCCTTGTCCGTCCAGATCAGTCCACCGCAGCCACGGCGGCTTGTCGACGGAATTCGCGCGCCGCGGCCCGGCATCCGATGGTATGTCGCCCTATTCGTCGATACGATGGCGCGGCCAGCCCCCCCAACCGACCGGACAGGCCCCGACACGGCCCGCGATGCCAGACCCAGCCCCGCCGAACTTCCCCGCGCCGCTCGCCGCACGCTATGCCGCGACCCATCTGCTTGGCACCGGCGCGATGGGCGAGGTCTTTGCCGCGCACGACACGATGATCGAACGCGACGTGGCGGTGAAGCTGGTGCGCTGGTCCATCGCCGAGCCCGGCACCGCCGCCGTGCGCGCCCGCTTCCGCCGCGAGGCCGCCGCCGCCGGCCGCCTGTCCCACCCGCGCATCGTCGCGGTGCACGACTATGGCGAGGATGGCGACTGCGCCTGGATCGTGATGGAGCAGGTCTCCGGCGGCACGCTGAAGCAACGGCTGGAGCAGGGCCCGCCCCCATCCCCGCGCGAGGCGATGGCGATCGCCGCCCAGATGCTGGCCGCGCTGGCATACGCCCATGACCGGGGGGTGATCCACCGCGACATCAAGCCCGGCAACGTGATGCTGGCCCCCGATGGCGCGAAGCTGATCGATTTCGGCATCGCGCGCATCGACGGCAGTGCCGCCACCAGCCTGACCATGACCGGCATGGTGATGGGCACCATCGGCTACATGGCCCCGGAGCAGTTCACCGACGATCCCGTGGACGCGCGTGCCGATCTGTGGGCGGTCGGCGTGGTGCTGTACGAGATGCTGACGGCCACGCGCCCCTTCGCCGGCAGCTTCACGGTGGCGATGCAGAAGATCCTGCATGTCCACCCGCCGCCGCCGACGACGCTGGCCGCCGGCCTGCCGATCCGGCTCGACGCGGTGCTGGCCCAGGCCCTGGCCAAGCGCCCCGGCGACCGCTTCCCGACCGCCGCCGCCTTCGCCGCCGCGCTTGAGGCCAGCTTCGCCCCGCCCGCCGCCGAGCCCCCGCCGCCCGATGCGCGCGCCGCCGCCCCGCCCCCCGCCGGCGCGCCCGCGCCACCGCGTCGGCGGCCCGCGCGGCATGTGGTGTGGTTCGGGGGCGCCATGGCCGTGGCGCTGGCCGGGCTGGGTGCCTGGTGGGTCTGGCCCACCCCTCCGCCCCCCGCGGTGATCGCCGCAAGCACGCCGGCGCCCAGCCCGTTTCTCGCGCAATCGCCGCCGCCGCCCGCAGCGCGCCCGCCGCCACAAGCCGCACCGGCGCCAGTGCCGCCGCCAGTGACGCCGCCGGTGACGCCGCCGGTGACGCCGCCGGTCACTGCGCCGGTGCCCCCGCCAGTGACGCCGCCGGTGACGCCGCCGGTGACGCCACCGCCGCGCGCGCCGGCCGAACCGCCCGCCCCCGTCCGCCCCGCGCCCGCCGCCGAGCTGCCGCCGCAGCCGCTGTCGCGCGACCAGGTGGCGACGGCGCAGGGGCTGCTGAGCGAGCTGGGCTTCGATGCCGGCCCGGCCGACGGGGTGATCGGCGCGCGCAGCCGCACGGCGATGGAACGCTTCGCCATCGCCGCCCTGCACCCCGGCCAGACGGAGTTCGACACCGCCAACCTCGCGCGCCTGACCGATATCCAGTCGGCGCTGCAGCGGATCACCGCGCGGCCGGCCACCTCCCCGCGCGGGCTGGCCGCCGCCGCCACGCCGGGGCCACGCGCACGCTATGAGCGCGGCTGGGCGGCGGAGACCAGGTGGTCTGACGACGAGGACGCCGCATTCTGGTACGGGCTGGCCGCGGGCGAGCGCGACCTGGCCGCGATGGTCCAGCTCGGGCTGCTGCTGACCCGCGGCAAGATCGCGCCAGCCGATCCGATCGCCGCCGGGCTGCTGTGGCGCCTGGCCGCCGCCCGCGGCGACACCACGGCGGCCTACAACCTGGGGGCCATGCTGGAAGTGGGCTTCGGGGTGGCCCGCAATCCGGCCTGGGCGCGCTACTGGTACGCGATGGCCGCCAATGCCGGGCACGCCCAGGCACAGGAAGCGCTGAAGCGGGTGTCCGGGCCGTAGCGGCTACAGGAAGCTCGTGCCGATGCCGCCGTCGACCGAGAGGACCTGGCCGGTGATGTACTGGCTGTCGTCGGACAGCAGGAAGGTGATGGCGCGGGCCATGTCGTCGACGGTGCCGAGGCGGCCCAGCGGGGTCTGGGCCACGCGCCTGGCGTCGCGCTCGGCGTTGCGGTTGCGCATCGTGCCCTCGGTGGGCGTGGCCGAGGGGGCGATGGCGTTGACCCGGATCCGGCGCGCGCCGAGGTCCACCGCCGCCGCCCGGGTCATGCCCATCACGCCGGCCTTGATGCCGCTGTAGACCACCGAGCCCGGGGTGGAGCGGAACCCCGCCGCCGAGGCGATGTTGACGATGCTGCCCGGGCCGCCCATCCGCTCGGCGGCGGCCTGCATGCCCCAGATGATGCCCTTGAAGCCGATGTTGAGCATCCGCTCCACCGTCTCCGGCGCGATCTCCGCCAAGGGCTGATAGCGCACCCAGGCGGCGTTGTTGACCATGCCGTCCAGGCGCCCGGCGGCATCGGCGAAGCGGTCGACGGCGTCGCGCATGCCGTCGCGGCTGGCGACGTCCTGGACCAGGGCCACGGCACGGCCGCCGGACGCGGCGATGGCGGCCACGGTTTCGGCGACGAAAGTCTCGCGCAGGTCGTTCACGCCGACCACCGCGCCGAGAGCGGCCAGGTGGAGCGCGGTCGCCTTGCCGATGCCGTTGCCGGCGCCGGTGATCAGGATGGCGCGGCCCGTGAAGGGGGTTTCGCTCATCGGCCCTTGAACACCGGCTTGCGCTTTTCCAGCATGGCGGTGCGCGCCTCCACGGCGTCTTCGGTGTGGGCGAGTTGCATGGTGAAGTTCTGCTCCATGCGATAGCCGTCGCGCTGCGGCATCAGCTCGCACATGTTCAGGCTGGTCTTGGCATAGCGGATGCCGAGCGGGCTTTTCGAGGCGATCTGCTCGGCCAGCTTCATCGCCGTCGGCACCAGGGTCTCCAGCGTGCAGACCTCCTCGATGATGTTCATGCGGTACAGGTCGTGCGCGGACAGGCGCATGCCGGTGTACATGATGCGGCGGGCGGTCGACTTGTTGAACATCCGCTGGATCATCGCCGCCCCGCCGGCCAGGCCGACATCGATTTCCGGCATGCCGAAGCTGGCGTTGTCGCTGGCGAAGAAGATGTCCGATGCCGCCATCAGGCCGAGCCCGGCGCCCAGCGCGGCCCCGTTCACCGCGCAGATCACCGGCTTGGCGCATTCGTGGATCGCGTTGCCGGTCTCCCGCGTGACGCGGTTGTGGTCGTGGAAGGCGCCGATGCGGGTGACATCGGGGCGCGCGCGCAGGTCGGCGCCGGCGCAGAAGATCTTGCCGGCGCCGGTCAGCACGGCGACGCGGATGTCCGGGCGTTCGGAGATCTCGTCGAAAATGGCGATCAGGCGGTCGCGCATGGCGCGGTCAAGGGCGTTGACCGGGGGCTTGTTCAGGGTGACCAGGGCGATGTGCTGGTCGACCTCGAACCTGATGATGTCGGAGTCGCTCATTCTTGGGTCCTCAGCTCTTCTGCGGCACGAAGAGTTCGAAGGGCAGGTAGTCCTTGGTGATGTCGCTGACCACCTCGATCAGGGCCGGGGCGCCGCTGGCCAGGGCCTCGCGCAGGGCGGCCTGCAGGGCTTCGGGCGTCTCGACCTTCCAGGCGGCGACGCCGAAGGACTTGGCGAAGGTCTGGAAATCCGGGTTGGTCAGCTTGCTGCCGGCGTCGCGGCCGTCGAACAGGCGGCGCTGGTCGCGCAGCACGTTGCCGTAGGCCTCGTTGTTGAACAGCACGGTGACCAGGTTGATGCCGTAGCGGGTGGCGGTGGCGAGATCGGTGCCGCCGAACAGGAACCCGCCATCGCCGGTGATCGAGACCACGGCGCGGTCGGGGTTGGCGACCTTCACGCCGAGCGCCGTCGGGAAGCCGTAGCCCAGCGTGCCGGAGAAGCCGGAGGTGACCAGGCCGCGGGGCTGGTACACCGGGTAGCCGATCCAGGAGACGTAGCCGACCTGGGTCATCTCATCGACCAGGATGCCGTCGTCCGGCATGGCGGCGCGGATGGCGGCGAGCATGGACATCTGGGGCTGGACGCGGGTGAGGAATTCCGCCGATTCGGCTTTCGCGGCGGCGATGGCGGCGGCACGGTCGGGATCGGTGTTGCGGGCGACGGCGGCGGCGAGGGCACGGGCGCCGTCGGCGCTGTCGGCGACGATGGGGTGGTCTACGGCCTGGCGGCGGTGTTCGGCGGGGTCGATGTCGATGCGGGCGAAGCTGCGGCCGGGCTGGCGGGGCCAGCGGGAGGTGGGGGCGTCGAGCCTGGTGCCGATGCCGATCAGGAGATCGACCTGCGGCCAGAGGCGGCCGGCTTCGTGGACGTTCAGCGACAGCGGGTGGCGGGAGTCCAGCACGCCGCGGCCGGTGCGGAAGCTGACCACCGGGGCGCCGAGGCGTTCGGCCAGGGCCAGGATTTCCGGGGCGGCATGGGCGGCGCCGCCGCCGACCCAGAACATCGGCATCTTGGCGCCGTCGACCAGCTTCGCCAGGGCGGCGATCTTTTCCGGGTCCGGGGTGGGGTTCGGCAGGCGGGCCAGCGGGTCCATGGGCGTGACTTCGGTGGCCAGCGGGAACATGTCCCACGGCACTTCGACGGCGACCGGGCCGGGGCGGCCGGAGGTCATCGCCTGGAAGGCGCGGGCCATCACTTGCGGCGCTTCGGTCGGGTGTTCGATGCGTTCGGCGAACTTCAGCAGCGTCTTCAGGGTGGCGAGCTGGTCCGGCAGTTCGTGGAGCTGGCCGCGCAGGCGGCCGATCATGGGGCTCGGGACCTGGCCGGTGATGCAGAGCATGGGCGCGTTGATGCCCCAGCCGGTGGCCAGGGCGGCCGTCGTGTTCAGCACGCCGGGGCCCGGGACGACGGAGAAGACGCCGGGCTTGCCGGTGGAGGCGGCGTAGCCCATCGCCATGTAGGCGGTGGTCTGTTCGTGGCGGGCGTTGATCAGGTTCAGGCGGTTGGCGTTGCGGGCAAAGGCGTCGAACAGGCCGTAGACCTGGACGCCGGGCAGGCCGAAGACGGTGTCCACGCCGTGGCGCAGCAGCGAATCCACGATGGCGTCGCCGCCGGTCATTTTGGGCATGGGGGTTTCCTCGATCCGTGTTGGCGCCAGTTTCGCACGGGCCGGGCGGGGATCAAAGGGGCGGGGGGTCGATTTTTGTGCTGATATCGGAACAATTAGGGCGTGCGAAGGCGGCGTGTGTTCCGCGCCGAATTTTGCCGCCGGGGGTGGCTGTGCGCGCGGCATCGGGGCGGGTTTGGGCGCGGTGTGCGCCGGGTGCGCGGCGGGATCGGCCGCGTGATGCGCGCGTGCGGGGCTGACCGCGCAGGCATGCGGCTGCGGCGCGGGCGTGCATTGCGGATGGCCGATCGGCGGCGGGCGCGCGGCATGGCGCGGGCCATGGCACGGAGCGGTGCGATCCAGGGGGGACGGATGAAGCGGAGGGTGCGGCGTGCGACGGCGGGGGGTGGGGGGCGGGAGCTGGCCGGATTGCCAGAGGGCGATCATCTCTGCCAGCCTGTCGAGCAGGCGGGCGAGCGCCGCCAGGACCAGGGCCTGGAGCGTTGCTTGCAACCGCCGTTCGGCAGCGGATTGCTGGGCCGTCGCGCGCATATCGGCCGCCATGGCGGCGAATGCGGGGGCCAGGTCGAGGTGGGCATGTGCGGACACGCGATGAATATAGTCGTTGGCACGATGGGTTGCAAGTTCTTTTTTCCTAGGAATGGAGGCCGGCGGTGAGCGGGATGGCGAGGGCGCCGCGGATGGTGGCGGCGGGGGCGGCGCGGCTGGCTTGCTGGGCGGCCGGCGACGGGGTGCCGGTGGTGCTGCTGCATGCCGGGGTGGCGGATAGCCGGATGTGGGGCGGGCAGTTCGATGCGCTGGCGGGCCAGGCGCGGGCGATCGCCTATGACCGGCGGGGGTTTGGGCGCAGTGCCGCGGTGGCGGGGGGGTTTGCGCAGGTGGACGATCTGTTCGCGGTGCTGGATGCGGAGGCGCCGGGGCGGGCGGCGGTGCTGGTGGGGTGTTCGCAGGGGGGGCGGATTGCGCTGGATGCCGCACTGGCGCGGCCGGAGCGGGTGGCGGGGCTGGTGCTGATCGGGGCGGCGGTGAGCGGGGCGCCGGCGGTGGCGCTGCCGCCGGGGGTGGAGCGGCTGGAGGCGGCGATCGCGGCGGCGGGGGATCTGGATGCGGTCAATCGGCTGGAGGCGCATTTGTGGCTGGATGGGCCGACGGCGCCGGAGGGGCGCATTCGCGGGCCGGCGCGGGCGCTGTTCCTGGCGATGAACGGGATTGCGCTGGCGGCCGAGGGGGGCGGGCCGGCTGCTTCGCCGCCATCGGCGTTCGATCGGCTGGAGCGGGTGGGGGTGCCGACGGTGGTGGGGTGGGGGAGTTTGGATTGTGCCGATGTGATCGCCTGGAACGGAGCGATCGCGGCGCGGGTGCCTGGGGCGCGGCGGGTGGTGTTTCCGGGAGCGGCGCATCTGCCGAGCCTGGAGGCGCCGGGGGAGGTTTTGCGGATGATCGAGGGGGTTGTACGGCGGTTCGCGGCGGGCTGAAGCCCGCCCTACGCGGCCGTGAGGCTTGCAAACGGATAAAGTTTTTTTGCTTCTTTTTGTTCACAAAAAGAAGATGCTTGCTTCCTAGACTTCGAGCCATTCCTTGCGGATTGACTCGTTCGCGGCGAGTTCGGCGGGGGTTCCCTCGAACACGATATGGCCGTGGCCCATCACATAGAGCCGCTTGCTGATCTTCAGCGCGATGGTCAGCTTCTGTTCGACCAGCAGGATGGCCACGCCGCGGCGGGCGATCTCATCGAGCAATTCGCCGACCTGTTCGACGAGTTTCGGCGCCAGGCCCTCGGTGGGTTCGTCGATGATGACCAGGTCGGGGTCGCCCATCAGGGTGCGGCACATGGTCAGCATCTGCTGTTCGCCGCCGGAGAGCACGCCGGCGGGGTTGCCGCGGCGTTCGGACAGGTTCGGGAACAGGCGATAGACGTCATCGAGCTGCCAGCGGCCGAAGACGCCGGCGCGCTTGAGGCCGAGTTCCAGGTTCTGCTGCACGGTCAGTCCGGGGAAGACCTGGCGGTCTTCGGGGACGTAGCCGATGCCGAGATGGGCGATCTGGTCCGGGCGCATGCCGGCGATGGGCTTGCCCTTGAAGCGGATGTCGCCGTGGGGGGCGACGAGGCCCATGATCGCCTTGCAGGTGGTCGAGCGGCCGACGCCGTTGCGGCCGAGCAGGGAGACGATCTCGCCCTCGTTGATGGTGAGGTCGACGCCTTGGAGGATGTGGCTCTTGCCGTAGAAGGCGTGCAGGCCGTGGACTTCGAGCATCGGGGGGCTTTCAAAGGGAGAAAGGAAGAGTCTTCTTTTTGTGAACAAAAAGAAGCAAAAAAACTTCACCCGTTGGCATCCGGCTCCCCCGGGAGGGACGGGTGCCAATGGGGAGAAGTTTTTTGGTTCTTTTTTTCAAAAAAGAACATGCTTCCTTCCTACGCGGCTTCCTCGCCAAGATAGGCCTGTTGCACGGCCCGGTTGCCGCGGATGTTCGTGGGCGTGTCGCTGGCGATGACCTCGCCATAGACCAGCACGGTGATGATGTCGGCCAGGCCGAAGACCACGCTCATGTCGTGCTCGACCATCAACAGCGTCTTGCCGGCGCTGACGCTGCGGATCATCTGCTGGGCGTAGTCGGTCTCGGAGTGGCTCATGCCGGCGGTGGGCTCATCCAGCAGGATCACATCGGCGCCGCCGGCGATGGTGATGCCGATCTCCAGGGCGCGCTGTTCCGCGTATGACAGCAGCCCGGCATAGACATTGCGGCGGGTGTGCAGGTTGAGGCGTTCGAGCAGTTGCTCGGCCTCCTCGTTGAGCGCACGTTGCATGCCGAGCAGGCGCCAGAAGGCGTATTTGTGGCCGCGCGACCAGAGCAGGCCGCAGCGGATGTTCTCGAAAACGGTCATGCGCGGGAAGATCGAGGTGATCTGGAAGCTGCGCGACAGGCCGAGATGGTTGATCTGCTGCGGGGCCAGGCCCGCGGTGTTGCGGCCGTTGACGGTGATGCTGCCGGAGGTGATCGGGAAGCGGCCGGAGATCAGGTTGAACAGCGTGGTCTTGCCGGCACCGTTCGGGCCGATGATGGCGTGGCGCTGGCCCTTCGGGATGGTGAGGTTGACGCCGCGGATGATCTCGGTGCGCCCGAAGCTCTTGCGCACGTCGGTGAGCTGGATGGCGACGTCGGTCATGCCACGATCCCTTTGGCCTTGGCGTCGTCCATCAGCGCGTTCCAGGTGGCCATGAAGCCGCGCCCGGCATGGCGCAGCCACAGCGCGCCGACGATCATGGCCAGGATCGCCCCGGCCCAGACCAGGGTTCCGCCGGGATCGGGGGCGAAGCCGAGCAGGGAGAATTTCTTGCCCTGGGCGGCGTTGATGGTCTGATGGGTGGTCAGCTCGACGAACAGCACGAAGCCCAGGGTCATGATCAGCCCTGGCGCCAGGACACGCAGATACGGCACGAACAGCTCGCCCAGGCGCCCCATGCGCGCGATGGGGATGTGGTTGCCGATCAGCCCCAGCAGCCCGCCCGGGGCATAGACCACCATGAGGATGAAGATCACCCCGAGATAGAGCAGCCAGGCGGAAGTGTGCAGGCTGATGCCGCTCTGCATGCCGACGACGAGGACGGCCCCCATGATCGGGCCGATGAAGCCGATGGCGCCGCCGATATAGGTGGCCAGCAGGGCGTTGGCTGATTTGACCGCGGCCAGGGTGTCGAAGGTGACGATCTCGTAGACCAGGCAGTACATGCCGCCGGCGATGCCCGCGAAGAAGCCGGACAGGATGAACTGCCAGTAGCGGATCACCCGCGGGTCGTAACCGACGAACTGGGTGCGTTCGAAATTGTCGCGCGAGGCGTTGGCCATGCGGCCGAGCGGGGTCTGGGTTTGCAGATACATCAGGATCGCGGCGATCATCGCCCAGACCACCAGCAGGTAGTAGACCTGGATCGGCTTGGTATAGGCGATGCCGAAGATCGAGGTGTCGACGACGCGATCGGTGGTGATGCCGCCCTCGCCGCCGAAGAAGGTCATGAACATCAGCGCGGCCGCGGTCAGCAGCTCGCCCACGCCCATGGTGATCATGGCAAAGGCGGTGGCGCGCTGCTTGGTGGCGACATAGCCGGCGATGACGCCGCAGACCAGGCCGCCGATGCCGCCGACCAGGGGCATCAGCTCCAGTGGGATCGGGAGCTCGGTGGCCTTGATGAAGTTCAGCGTATGGGCGACGAAGTAGGCGCCGACCCCGAACAGCACGGCGTGGCCGAAGGACAGCAGGCCGGCCTGGCCCATCAGCATGTTGTAGGACAGGGCGAAGACGCTCATCAGCGCCATCTCGGACAGCAGGGTGATGGCGAAGCCGGAATGGCGGCCGCGGCCGTGGTCGAAGAAGAACCAGGGCAGCACCAGCATCAGGGCCAGCATGGCCAGCCACACCCAGTGGCGGCTGAGGAACGCGGATGCGGTCATGGCACCGGGGGGGTTTGCGGACATGCTCATGTGTCGCGGGTTCCCATCAGGCCGCGCGGTCTGAGCACCAGGATCAGCACCAGCAGGATGAACGGCAGCAAGGCGGCGATGCGCGGCAGGCTGACCATCAGGAACTCGCTGCCGGGCGTGGCCTTGGTCACGATAATACCGAAGACCTCCAGCAGGTCGGCCAGCGAATAGTCGAGCACCACGGCGAAGGTCTGGATCAGGCCCATCAGGATGGAGGCGATGAAGCAGCCGGTGAGCGAGCCGAGGCCGCCGAAGACCACGACGACGAAGACGATCGGCCCCATGGAGAAGGCCATGCCGGGCTCGGTGACGCGGTAATTGCCGCCGATGACGCCGGCCAGGCCCGCCAGCGCGGTGCCGGCGGCGAAGACCATGGTGAACACGCGCGGCACGTTGTGGCCCAGCGCGCCGACCATGTCCGGGTGGGTCAGCGCCGCCTGGATGACCAGGCCGATGCGCGTGCGGGTGAGGCCGAGCCAGATCGACAGGAACATCAGCGCCGAGATCAGCAGCATGAAGGCGCGATAGGCCGGGAACTGGGTGCCCCAGAGGTCGAAAAGCGGGAAATCGAGGCCGGAGGGGATGCGGTATGGCACCGCGATCAGGCCCCAGGTCATCTGCACGCCCTTCTCGATGATCAGGGCGAGGCCGAAGGTGAACAGGAGCTCGGCGATGTGGCCGTTCTTGTGCACGCGGCGCAGGCCCCACATCTCGATCCCCGCGCCGATCAGGCCGCACAGGATCGGCGCCACGATCAACGCGATCCAGAAGCCGACATACAGGCTGATTGTGTAGGCGAGGTAGGCGCCGAGCATGTAGGCGCTGGCGTGGGCGAAGTTCAGCACGCCCATCATGCTGAAGATCAGCGTGAGCCCGCTGGCCAGCATGAACAGCAGCATGCCGTAGACCAGGCCGTTGAGCAGCGAGACGACGAAGACTTCCATGGGGGGCCCGATCAGGAGAACGCGCCAATGGGCGCGGGCCCCGCACCCGGCCGGCCTTGCGGGCCGACCGGGGCGGGTGGAGGCGCTACATGCGCGGACGGCGCATCTTGCAGGTGGTGGGCTGCTGCACGTCGTCCATCTTGATGGTCGCCGCGGTCGACCAGCCGAGGCCGGTCTTCTCGGCGTCGTACTTCACACCCTTCTTGAACACGCCCACGTAGTAGGCGGTCATGATCTGGTGGTCGTCCTTGCGCATCAGCGTGTCGTAGCCGAGGAAGTCCTTCATCGCCTGGCCTTCCATGGCGAAGGCGATCTTGGTCGCATCGAGCGAGTTGGCCTTGATGATGCCGGCCTGGACATGCTCGAAGATGGTGCGGAAGACGGCGGCGGAGAAGTCGAAGTTGTGCTTGGCGCGGAAGCCGTTGGCCCAATCCTCGGCTTCCTTGTTGCCGATCTCGGGGGCGATGTTCTCGCCGAAGCTCATCACTGCGAAGACCTTGTTCTCACCGCCCGGGCCGATGGCGGTGGGGCCGCCGGCGAGGTGGGCGTAGAAGGTGTAGTAGTTGAGGTCGATGCCGGCATCGATGCCTGCCTTGATCAGCAGGTTCATGTCCGGGCCCCAGGTGCCGGTCAGCAGGGCCTGGGCGCCGGAGGCCTTGATCTTGGTGATGTACGGGGAGAAATCCTGGATCTTGCCGAGCGGGATCAGCTCGTCGCCGACGATCTGGATGTCCGGGCGGTTCTTCTTGATGAAGGCGGTCACGTCGCGCTGCACGGACTGGCCGAACAGGTAGTCCTGGTTCAGCAGGTAGACCTTGGTGGTGGTCTTCGGCAGGGCCTTGACCATCACTTCGGCCTTCTGGGCCACGTTCAGGTCGAAGCGGAAGTGCCAGAAGCTGCACTGGTCGTTGGTCAGCTCGGTCGCGACCGCGCCGCAGTTCAGGTAGATGATGCGGTTGTCGGGGTTGCGGTCGTTGTGCTTGTTGACGCCGTCGATCAGGGCGGCGGCGATGTTGGACCCGCTGCACTGCATGATGAAGGGCATGTTCTGGTCGGTGGCGTTCTTCAGCGCGATCAGCGCGTCGGACGGCTGGGACTTGTTGTCGAACGGCACCAGCTCGAACTTGCGGCCGAGGGCGCCGCCCTTCGCGTTGATGTGGTCGATGATGTACTGCATCTGCTTGAGGTTGGCGTCGCCGACCTGCGCGAAGGGGCCGGACAGCGGATCGGTGTAGGCGATCTTGATCGTCGGCTGCGCGCTGGCCGCGGTGGCGAGCATCGCCAGCCCCACGGCCATGGCGGACAGCATTGTCCTGATGAGACGCATTCCGGACCTCCCTGTTGCAGTCCCCTGTTCGTGCGGGGAACGTTTGACCGGAGCATTTGTGCCGTGTGCGCACGCAGCCCGCAATGCCCAAAACAGCATCACGCCATTAAATTCCGCCCGCCTTCGTGGCAGCCCGCCTTCGTGGCAGGATGATCGGCAGAGCGGGGAGAGGACGACATGGACGTGATCATCGCCGGCGCCGGGATCGCCGGGCTGACCCTGGCGCTCAGCCTGCACCAGGTGCGAATCCCCTGCCGGGTGTTCGAGAGCGTCGACGCGCTCGCGCCGCTGGGGGTGGGGATCAACGTGCTGCCGCATGCGGTGCGCGAGCTGACCGAGCTGGGGTTGCAGGCGCGGCTGGCGGAGACCGGGATCGCCACGGCCGCGCTGGCCTATCACTCCCGCCACGGGCAGCTGATCTGGCGCGAGCCGCGCGGGGTGGCGGCGGGGTATCGCTGGCCGCAATTCTCCATCCATCGCGGGGCGTTGCAGATGATCCTGCTGGCCGCCGTGCGCGCGCGGCTGGGGGCGGACGCCGTGCGGATGGGGCATCGGCTGGTCGGGGTGGAGCAGGACGGCGACGGGGCCGTCGCGCGGTTCGCCGGCGGGGCGGTGGCGCGCGGGGCGGTGGTGGTCGGCGCGGACGGCATCCATTCGGCGCTGCGCGCGCAGTTCGTGCCCGGCGAGGGGGCGCCGATCTGGAACGGCGCGATCCTGTGGCGCGGCACGACCGAGGCGGCGCCCTTCCTGGGCGGGCGCACGATGATCATGGCCGGGCACGAGTTCCAGAAATTCGTCGCCTATCCCATTTCGGCCGAGGCCGAGGGCCATGGCCGGTCGCTGGTCAACTGGATCGCCGAGAAGAAGTTCTCCACCGGCCATGCCTGGCGGCGGGAGGATTGGAACCGGGCGGCCGACCTGGCCGATTTCGCGCCCGATTTTGCGACCTGGCGCTTCGATTGGCTCGACATTCCCGCGCTGATCGCCGGCGCCGGGGCGGTCTACGAATATCCGATGGTCGATCGCGATCCCCTGCCCTGTTGGACCCACGGCCGCGCCACGCTGCTGGGCGATGCGGCGCATCCGATGTACCCGATCGGCAGCAACGGCGCGTCGCAGGGGATTCTCGACGCGCGGGTGCTGACGCGGGAGTTCCTGGCGCATGGGGTGGGGGCGGCGGCGCTGGCGGCGTATGAGGCGGAGCGGCGGCCGGCGACGTCGCGGATTGTGCTGGCCAACCGGGGGAATGGGCCGGAGCAGGTGATGCAGATGGTGCAGGAACGCGCGCCGGACGGGTTTTCCCGGATCGAGGATGTGCTGTCGACCGCGGAGCTGGAGGGCGCGGCGGCGGGGTACAAGCGCCTGGCGGGGTTCGATGTCGGCGCGTTGAATTCGCGGGCGCCGATCGTGGCGGTGGGCGGCGTGGCGGCGGGCTGAAGCCCGCCCTACGCGCTGGCATGGTGTAGGGCGGGCTTCAGCCCGCCGGTTCCGTGCGCTCCCCGGTCTCGGCCGGCATCGCTGCGTCGTCGCGCCAACCCTGCGGGTAAAAGCCTCGGTCGACGCAGTGCCGGAACGACGAAAACGGCCAGTCGGCGGGATGGGTGGCAAAGCCGTGCCGCACCGGGTTGAAATGCGTGTAGTCCATATGCGCAGCGAAATCGCGGTCGTCGCGGATCGTGTGTTCCCGATAGCCGCGCTGCCAAATGCCGGGCGCCACGGCGCGCGCGAAGCCGGCCTTGATGGCCTGCCAGCGGACGGGGAAGTCGTCGTCACGTTCCGGCAGCGTCCAGAGGCAGTGCAGGTGATCCGGCAGGACGACCCAGGCACCGATGCGGAACGGGTATCGAGCACGGGCGGCGCGGACGCTGGCGCGCAGGGTATCGATGCGGGCGGTCAGCAGGTCGCTGGTTCGGTCGCGCAGGACGACGGTGAAGAAATACGTGCCGCCGGGGACGCGGTTGCGGCGGTAGTCGGGCACGGTTGGCTCCGTGGGCGGGGGGACGGAGGGGGGCTGGGAGGCGGGGTGAAGCCCGCCCTACTTCTCGGCCAACTAGTATTCCAGGAAGATGCGCTCGATCTCCCCGGGATCGCTGCTCCGCGTCAGCGCCAGCGCCAGCAGGATGCGCGCCTTCTGGGGCGTGAGGTTGTCCGCCGCCAGGAACCCGGCCTCGCGCATCCGCCTTCCCCGAAACACCCGGCCGGAGCCGACGCGGGTGGATTGCATCACCACCACGCCCGCCTTCGCCGCCTCGGCCAGCGCGTCCCATTCGCCCGGGGTGGGCGAGCCGGGCGCGAAGCCGGCGGAGACGATGCCGCGGGCGCCGGCGGCGGCGAAGGCGCGCGGCGCGGTGCCGTCGGCGTCGAGATAGGAATAGCAGATGTCGACGCGCGGCAGGGCATCGAGCGCGCGCACGTCGAACTCGGTGTCCGGGTAGGCCCGGCGCAGCGGGCGGCGGTGAAACACCACGGCGTCGCCGTCGCATTGCCCCAGCGCGCCGAAATCGGGACTCCGAAACGTCTGCATGCGGGTGGTGGAGGTCTTGGTCACCTCGCGCGCGGCGTTGATCTCGTCGTTCAGCACCACCAGCACGCCCGTGCCGCGCGCCGCAGGACTGGCGGCGGTGCGGATGGCGTTGACCAGGTTCAGCCCGGCATCGGTCGACAGCGCGCTGGCCGGGCGCTGGCTGCCGGTCAGCACGACGGGGATAGCAACCTTCAGCGTCAGCGACAGGAAATAGGCGGTCTCTTCCATCGAGGCGGTGCCGTGGCCGATGACAATGCCGGCCAGGTCGGGGTGCGCGGCCACCAGTCGGTCGCATTCCAGCAGCAGCGCCTTCCAGTCGGCGAAGGTGATGTGGTGGCTGGCCACCGCCTTGAAATCGACCGGGATCACCTCGGCGACGTCCTGGGCCTCCGGAAAGCGCGCCAGGATGGCGCTGGCCGCCATGATGCGGCCGGGGCCGCCGTAATCCTGCAGCATCAGCGGCGTGTCGCCGAGCGAGGCGATGGTGCCGCCAGTGCCGATGAAGGCGACTTTCGGCTTCATGCGACGAGCTTCGGGCGGCGGGCGTGCCAGTCGGTGTCGCGCTGATAGGCGTCGGCGACGCGGAACAGGCGGGCTTCGGAGAACGGGCGGGCGGCGAGTTGCAGGCCGATCGGCAGCCCGTTGGGATCGAAGCCGCAGGGCTGGCTGGTGCTGGGCAGGCCCAGGTAGTTGAACGGGCGGGTGTTGACCGAGACGGCCATGAATTTCTGCTCGGTGCCGGGCGGGCCGTGGTCGATATCGGTCTCCGCCAGCGTCGGCAGCAGGGTCGGGATGGTCGGCGAGGCCAGCACGTCGATCTGCGCGAAGACCTCCTTGATGAACTGCTTCAGCACCGGGCCGCGCTGCGCCAGCGCCTCGACGTAATAGGCGCCGGGGATGGCGTAGCCGGGGTAGATGCGCCCGGAGAGGTGCTGGGCATAGGATTGCGACTGTTCGCGCATCCAGTTGGCGTGGATGGTGGCGGATTCGACGCGCGAGACCACGCCGACATAGGCGGTGATGGCGTCCATCAGCGGCAGTTCGAGCGGCACGATGATGGCGCCGCGGGCGCGCAAAACCTCCATCGCGGCATCGAAGGCGGCGCGCACTTCGGGGGCCGCGGTGTCGAAGAAGTAGTTCTCCGGCACCCCGATGCGCTGGCCGCGCAGGTCGCCGTCGCAGGCGCCCTCGTAGTCCGGCACGCGTTCGCGGGCGCTGGTCGGGTCTTTCGCGTCGTGGCCGGCGATGATGCCGAGGATGCGGGCGCAGTCGACGGCGGAGCGCGCCAGGGGACCGACATTGTCCGCGGAGAACGACAGCGGCATCACGCCATAGCGGGAAACGCGGGTCTGGGTCGGCTTGATCCCGGTCACCCCACAGGCCGCGGCCGGCAGGCGGATGGAGCCGCCGGTGTCCGAGCCGAGCGAGGCCGGCGTGATCCCGGCCGCCACCGCGGCCCCGGAGCCGGAGGAGGAGCCGCCAGTGATGTAGGGCGGGTTCCAGGGGTTGTGGCAGTCACCGAAGGCGCGGTTGTGGCCGGTCGGGTTCTGCGCGAACTCGGCCATGTTGAGGCCGGCGAAGCTGAAGGCGCCCTCCTCGGCCAGGCGCTCGACGACCGTGCAGGTGTAGCTCGGCACGAAATCCCGCCGGATGGCGGAGCCGCAGGTGCTGGGCCGGCCGGCCTGGTAGTACATGTCCTTGTGGGCCAGCGGGATGCCGAACAGTTTTCCCCGCGCCTTGCCCGAAGCGGTGGCGGCATCGGCGCCGAAGGCATCGCCGCGGGCGCGGTCGCGGTCCACCCAGATGGTGGTGTTCAGCACCGGGTTCACCGCGTCGAGGCGCTTCAGATAGGCTTCGAGCAGCTCGGAGGAGGTGATTTCGCGCGCCGCGATGGCGTCGGCGGCCTGCACCAGGCCCCAATCGGCGAGGTCGGTCATTCCTTGCACTCCCGCAGCGCGGCTTCGAAGGAGGCGGGCTCGTCCTCGAAGCGCATGCGGCCGCGGATCTTCTCGAAGGCGGCGATGGTCTGGGTGAGGTCGGCGGCCATGCGCCGGCCGGGATCGTTGGGCGGCACCACGCCGTGCCAGGCGGCGATCATCGCCTCGGTGATCTCGGGGAACGTCATCGCCTGCCCTCCTGCGCGGAACCAGGCGAGGATTGCCGATCGGCGGGCGGGGCGCCAGCCTTCAGATGAAGGAAGGAAGAGTCTTCTTTTTCTGAAGAAAAACAAGCAAAAAGACTTTATCCATAAGCGGCGCAGACACCTCGGCCTATTTTATTTTCTGCCCCGATTTTGACGATCCTAAAGTAGTAAAAGTTTTTTGGTTCTTTTTTTCAAAAAAGAACATTCTTTCTTGCCCTTCCCCCGCCCCCGACGCACCCTTCCCCCGCGAAACGGAGGCGCGTGCATGGACGAGTTCGACTACGTGATCGTGGGCGCCGGGGCGGCGGGCTCGGTGCTGGCCACGCGGCTGACCGAGGAGGCCGGGGTGACGGTGTGCGTGCTGGAGGCCGGGCCGCCGGACCGCAATCCGTGGATCCATGTGCCGGCGGGGTTCATCAAGACGATGAACAACCCCGATGTCACCTGGCAGTTCCGCACCGAGCCGACCGAGAACACCGGCGGGCGCCCGATCGCCACCGTGCAGGGCCGCGTGCTGGGCGGGTCCAGCTCGATCAACGGCATGATCTACAACCGCGGCCAGCCGGCGGACCTCGATTCATGGGCGCAGCGCGGCAACCGCGGCTGGGGCTATGCCGACATGCTGCCGTATTACCGCCGCACCGAGCGCCGCATCGGCGCCGACCCGTCCGACCGGCATGGCCGCGACGGCGGCATCCCGGTGACCGACCAGGACTGGTTCCACCCGGTCAGCGAGGCGTTCATCGCCGGCGCCGTGGGGGCCGGCATCCCGCGCAACCCGGACTACAACAGCGGCTATCAGGCCGGCGTCGGCTATTTCCAGCGCGCGATCCTGAACGGCAAGCGGGTGAGCGCCGCACGCGGCTTCCTGAAACCGGCGATGGCGCGCCCGAACCTGGAGGTGCGCACCAACGCAAGGGCGAGCCAGGTGGTGCTGGAGGGCAAGCGCGCCGTCGGCATCCGCTATCAGACCGCGCGCGGCGGCCCGGCGCGGGAGGTGCGGGCGCGGCGCGAGATTCTTCTCTGCGGCGGCACCGTCAACACCGCGCGGCTGCTGCAGGTCTCCGGCATCGGCCCGGCCGGGCTGCTGGCGTCGCTGGGGATCGAGATGCGCCATGAACTGCCCGGCGTGGGCGCGAATTTCCGCGACCATTACGCGGTGCGCGTGGTGTGCCGCGCCAAGCCGGGCACCGTGACCCTGAACGAGCTGGCGAAAGGCCCCCGCCTGGTGGGCCAGGTGGCGCGCTGGGCGGCGGGGCGGCCGTCGATCCTGTCGGTGGTGCCGAGCCAGGTCTTCGTGTTCTGGAAGAGCTTCGCCGGGCTCGATGCCCCGGACCTGCAATGCGTCTTCACCCCGGGCAGCTATGCCGAGGGCAAGAACTACGTGCTGGACGACTATCCCGGCATGACCGCCGGCGCCTGGCAGCATCGGCCGGAGAGCCATGGCCATGTCCATGCGCGCAGCGCCGATGTGTGGGAGGACCCGGTGATCCAGCCCAACTATCTCTCCGCCCCCGGCGACTGGCCGGTGCTGCTGGGCGGGTTGCGGCTGATGCGCAAGCTGCTGGGAACGCCGGAACTGGCGCCCTATGTCGAGTCCGAGACGCTGCCGGGACAAAGCGTGCAGAGCGACGACGAATGGCGCGATTTCGCCCGGCGCAACGGCTCGACAACCTATCACCTGATCGGCACCTGCAAGATGGGGCCGGCCAGCGACCCCGGCGCGGTGGTCAACGACCGCTTGCAGGTGCATGGGATGGAGGGGTTGCGGGTGGTGGATGCCTCGGTGATGCCCAGCATGATCTCGGCCAACACCTATGCCACCACCATGGCGATCGCGGAAAAGGCCGCGGACATGATCCGCGGGCGGGAGGCACCGGAGCGATGATGCGATGTGTGCTGGCGATCCTGGCGATGCTGCTGAGCGCCCCGGCCGCCGCGCATCTGCCGCCGGGCAGCGGGCGGATCGAAGTCACCGAGGCCGGCGGGGCCACGCGCGAGAAGATGCCGGTCTGGTTCCATCGCCCCGCCGCCTGGGACGGCGAAGGCCCGGTGGTGGTGGTCATGCACGGGCTGAACCGCGATGCCGGGCGCTATCGCGACGAATGGGCGGCGCTGGCCGAGGCCGGTGGCTTCCTGTTGCTGGTGCCGGAGTTCTCCGCCAGCAAGTTCCCCGGCACGCGCTGGTACAATTTCGGCAACCTGGTGGATGACGAAGGCCGGGCCACACCGCCGCAGGCCTGGAGTTTTCATGCGTTTGACCGGGTGGTGGCCACGGTGATGCATGCGGCCCATGCGGCGCGGCCGGGCTACATCCTGTATGGCCATTCCGCCGGCGCCCAGTTCGTGCATCGCTATCTGTTGCTGACCGGGGCAAAGCGGGCCGAGCGGGTGATCATCGCCAATGCCGGCTCCTATACCCTGGCCACCGACCGCCCCTTCCCCGCCGGGCTCGGCGGCACCGCGGCTGATCCGGCGACCCTGCGCGAGGTGTTCGCCCGCCCGGTGATCCTCCAGCTCGGCGAGGCCGACACCGACCCGCAGCACAGCTCGCTGCCGCGCCAGGACTGGGCCGTGGCCCAAGGCAGCCACCGCTTCGCCCGCGGCTGGTTCTTCTTCGACGCCATGCGCCGCACCGCCGCGGCCCAGGGCGCGCCGTTCAACTGGCGCGTGGCCACCGTGCCCGGCGTCGGGCACTCCAACGCCGGCATGGCCGCGCACGCGGCTTCACAGCTTTTCGGGAGATAGACACCATGCGGATCACCGCGCTGTATGCCGGGCTGCTGGCCGTGCTGTTCGTGCTGCTGTCGGTCCACGTCATCCGCCGGCGCCTGTCCAACATGGTGTCGCTCGGCGATGGCGGCGACGCCGAGTTGTCCCGGCGCATCCGGGTGCATGGCAATTTCGCCGAGTATGTGCCGCTGGGGCTGATCCTGATCGGCCTGTCCGAAAGCCTCGGCGCGGCGCCACTCCTGGTGCATGGGCTCGGGCTGGCGCTGCTGGTCGGGCGGCTGAGCCATGCCTGGGGCCTGTCGCCGGCCAACAAGATGCAGGCGTTCCGCACCGTGGGGATGGTGCTGACGTTCGGCGTGCTGCTGGTGGGGGCGGGGGTCTGTCTGGTGGGAGCGTTCTAGGAAGCAAGGATCTTCTTTTTCTGAAGAAAAAGAAGCAAAAAGACTTTTTCCGACCTGGCCGCGACTCGACAACCGGCACCCAGCCAAACGGATAAAAGTTTTTTGGTTCTTTTTTTCAAAAAAGAACCGCTCCCTTCCCTTACGCCGCGCAATCGGCACCCCGCCGCCCGAATCCGCCGGCTTGGGTTTGGCGCCAACTCACGGCATCATCCCTCCCGGATACAGCAACGGAGCCGGCGCGTGGTCGACCAGAAAGCCTATCGCGACGCCATGGCCCGCCTGGGTGCGGCGGTGAACATCATCACCACCGACGGTCCCGGCGGAAAGCGCGGCTTCACCGCCAGCGCCGTCTGCTCGGTCACCGACAGCCCGCCCACCCTGCTGGTCTGCCTGAACCGCAGCAGCGATTCGAACCAGGCGCTGAAGGACAACGGCGTGGCCTGCATCAACGTGCTCGCCGCCAGCCAGCAGCATTTGTCCCCGGTCTTCGCGGGCATGGGCGAGGGCGATTACGCCGCCCGCTTTGCCCAGGCCGCCTGGACCCCGCTTTCCAACGGCACCACGGCGCTGGATGGCGCGCTGGTCTCCTTCGAATGCCGCATCGCCCAGGCCGCCGAAATCGGCACCCACACCGTGTTCTTCTGCGAGGTCGATGCCGTGCATGCCGGCGATCCCGGCCGGGCGCTGATGTATTTCGCCCGCAAATACCACGTGCTGGAACCAGGCTGAGCACCCCACCCGCCCGGCTCCCTGGCCCGCCCCCACTTGCCGCGGGCCGGCACGGCTTATAAGACCGGGCGCGTGCGTGCCCCGACAAAGCCGGTCCAGGGGGGCGAACAGGAGGTTGCATGGCATCGATCGCCGAAGTGAACGCCGCGAATCCGGCGCTGGCGGCCCAGGCCGCGATCCTGGCCCGGCCGCTGGCGCCCGAGCGGCCGATGGCCGACGCCATCCGCGCCCTGGCCATCGACGCGGTCGAGGCGGCGAAGTCCGGCCATCCCGGCATGCCGATGGGCATGGCCGATGTCGCCACCGTGCTCTGGACCCGGTTCCTGAAATTCGACGCCGCCGACCCGCGCTGGGCCGACCGCGACCGCTTCATCCTCTCGGCCGGCCACGGCTCGATGCTGCTCTATGCGCTGCTGCACCTGACCGGGCACGCGGGCATGGGCATCGACGAGCTGAAGCGCTTCCGCCAGCTCCATTCCCCCGCCGCCGGCCACCCCGAATTCGGCGAGCACCCGGGCATCGAGACCACCACCGGCCCGCTCGGCCAGGGCCTGGCCACCGCCGTCGGCTTCGCGCTGGCCGAACGCATGATGGCCGCGCGCTTCGGCAAGAGCCTGGTGGACCACCGCACCTGGGTGGTGGCCGGCGACGGCTGCCTGATGGAGGGCATCAGCCAGGAGGCGATCGGCCTGGCCGGGCACCTGAAGCTCGAGAAACTCTGCGTGCTGTGGGACGACAACGCCATCAGCATCGATGGCGGCACGGAGCTGTCCACCTCCGAGGACCAGCTCAAGCGCTTCGCCGCGGCGGGCTGGGCCACCAAGCGCATCGACGGCCACGACCCGGCCCAGATCGCCGCCGCCCTGGCCTGGGCGATGCGCGCGAAGAAGCCCACCCTGCTGGCCTGCAAGACCATCATCGGCTTCGGCGCCCCCACCAAGGCCGGCACCGCCGGCAGCCACGGCTCGCCCCTGGGTGCCGCCGAGGCCGCCGCGGCCAAGGCGGCGCTGGGCTGGACCGCCGCGCCCTTCGAGGTGCCGGACGCCGTCGCCGCCCCCTGGCGCGCCGCCGGCGCCCGCGGCACCCCCGCCCGGCGCGGCTGGCTGAAGCGCCTGGCCCGCCACGCCGCGCGCGGCGAGTTCGAGCGCGCCATCGCCGGCCGCCTGCCCGAAAGCTTCCACGAGGCGGTCGCCGCCCTGAAGGCCGACATCGCCGAAACCCGGCCGAAACTGGCCACCCGCCAGTCAAGCCAGAAGGCGCTGGAAGCGCTGGTGCCCGCCGTGCCGGAGCTGGTCGGCGGCTCGGCCGACCTCACCGGCTCGAACCTGACCCTGGTCCGCGGCATGGGCTTCGTCACCCCTGGCAACTACGCCGGGCGCTACATCCATTACGGCATCCGCGAGCACGGCATGGCCGCGGCGATGAACGGCCTGGCGCTGCATGGCGGGATCATCCCCTATGGCGGCACCTTCTTCGTGTTCAGCGACTATCTGCGCCCGGCCCTGCGCCTGGCCGCCCTGATGCGCCAGCGGGTCATCCATGTGCTGACCCATGACAGCATCGGCCTGGGCGAGGACGGGCCGACCCACCAGCCGGTGGAGCACCTGGCCAGCCTGCGCGCCATGCCCAACCTGGCCGTGTTCCGCCCGGCGGACGCGATGGAAACCGCCGAGTGCTGGGAGCTGGCGCTGCGCCGCACCGAAGGCCCGAGCCTGCTGGCCCTGTCGCGCCAGGGCCTGCCGGCCTTGCGCGGCGACACCGCCGAGAACCGCAGCGCCCGCGGCGGCTATGTGCTGGCCGAGGCCAACGGGCCGCGCCAGGTCACCCTGCTGGCCACCGGCAGCGAGGTGGCGATCGCCATGACCGCGCGCGAGCTGCTGGCCGGCGAGAACATCCAGGCCGCCGTCGTCTCCCTGCCGTGCTGGGAGCTGTTCGGCGCGCAGGACGCCGCCTATCGCGCCGAGGTGCTGGGCACCGCCCCGCGCATCGGCATCGAGGCCGGCGTGTCGCTGGGCTGGGACCGCTGGCTGGGGCCGGATGGCGTCTTCATCGGCATGACCGGCTTCGGCGCCTCCGCCCCGGAGCCGGAACTGTACAAGCATTTCGGCATCACCGCCGAGGCGGCCGCCGCCGCCGCGCGCCGGCTGGTGTCCGGCTGAACCATAATTCCGCCGCAGCTTTGCGGCAGACGCCGGTGCAAACCGGGTTCCAACGGGAAAGGATGATTTCGATGGCTGTGAAGGTTGCGATCAACGGGTTCGGGCGCATCGGCCGCCTGGTGCTGCGCGCCATGGTCGAGAGCGGCCGCACCGATGTCGAGTGCGTCGCCATCAACGACCTGGCCGATGTGGCCACCAGCGCCCACCTGTTCCGCTACGACAGCGTGCACGGCCGCTTCCCCGGCGAGGTCGAGGTGAACGGCAACACCATCACCATCAAGTACCAGGGCCGCACCTGGGGCCCGATCACCGTCTCCGCCGAGCGCGACCCCACGAAGGTGCCGTACCAGGGCGTCGACGTGGCGATGGAATGCACCGGCATCTTCGCCAGCAAGGAGAAGGCCTCCGCCCTGCTCGCCGCCGGCGCGCGCAAGGTGCTGATCTCCGCCCCGGGCGACAATGTCGATGCCACCATCGTCTATGGCGTCAACCACCAGACGCTGACCAAGGACATGACGGTCATCTCCAACGCCTCCTGCACCACCAACTGCCTCACCCCGGTGGCCAAGGTGCTGCACGACACCTGGGGCATCGAGCGCGGCTACATGCTGACCATCCACGCCTATACCAGCGACCAGATGCTGCAGGACGGGCTGCACAAGGACCTGCATCGCGCCCGCGCCGCCAACCTCTCCATGATCCCGACCTCCACCGGTGCCGCCCGCGCCGTCGGCCTGGTGATGCCGGACCTGAAGGGCAAGCTCGACGGCTCCTCGATGCGCGTGCCCACCCCGAACGTCTCGGTGGTCTCGCTCGACGTGGTGCTGAAGAAGACCCCCACCAAGGACGAGATCAACGCCGCGATGAAGGCGGCCAGCGAGTCCGGCCCGCTGAAGGGCATCCTGGGCTACAACACCGCGCCGCTGGTCAGCAGCGACTTCAACCACGTCGCCTACAGCTCGGTCTTCGACGCCACCCAGACCGCGGTCGTCGATGGCGGGCTGGTGCGGGTGCTGACCTGGTACGACAACGAGTGGGGCTTCTCCAATCGCATGTCGGACACGGCGGCGCTGTTCGGCGCGATGTAAAAGAAAGAATCTTCTTTTTGTGAACAAAAAGAAGCAAAAAAACTTTATCCGTTTGCTTCCGGCTCTCCCGTGGGAGCCGGAAGCAC
>JBIPLY010000047.1:0-14791 GCA_044369385.1 Acetobacteraceae bacterium
CGCCGCTCACCGTGGTCGAGGAACGCAGCGTGGGGCCGGAGCTGGGCGCTGACGCCATCCGCGCCGGCGCCATCGCGCTGGCGGTCGGCTTCGTGCTGGTGCTGGCCTACATGGTGGTGTTCTATGGCATGTTCGGCCTGTTCGCGAACGTCGCGCTGGTGGTCAACCTGGTGCTGCTGACCGCCATCCTGTCGCTGATGGAGGCGACGCTGACGCTGCCGGGCATGGCGGGGATCCTGCTGATCCTGGGCATGGCGGTGGATTCGAACATCCTGATCAACGAGCGCATCCGCGAGGAGGTGCGCGCCGGGCGCTCCCCCCTCAACGCCCTGGACCACGGCTACCGCCAGGCCATGTCCACCATCATCGACAGCAACGCCACCGGCTTCCTGAGCCACATCATGCTGTTCACCTTCGGCGCCGGCCCGGTGCGCGGCTTCGCG
The DNA here is from genome assembly GCA_044369385.1 of Acetobacteraceae bacterium. GTDB lineage: Bacteria > Pseudomonadota > Alphaproteobacteria > Acetobacterales > Acetobacteraceae > CAMDGX01. Next base: position 444 of record JBIPLY010000047.1, read on the forward strand.
ATCACCATCACCATCGGCGTCTTCACCTCCGTCTTCACCTCCACCGTGGTCGCCCGGCTGCTGATGGCCACCTGGTACGCCCGCGGCCGCCCCGCGACCCTGCCGGTCTAGAGGAACCACGCCATGGCCTTCGGACCCCTGTTCCGCCTCGTCCCGGACAACACCAGCATCAAGTTCATGCGCGGGCGCTTCGCCGGCGTGATCGTCTCCGCGGTGCTGTCGCTGGCCTCGATCGGGCTGTTCGTCTATCCCGGCCTGCACCTGGGCATCGATTTCAGCGGCGGCATCGTGATGGAGATCCGCACCCCGGGGCCGGCGGACATCCCGGCGCTGAAATCCGGGCTGGCCGCCCAGGGGCTGGGCGAGCCCGCCATGCAGCGCTTCGGCGACGACAACGCCGTGATGATCCGCCTGCCCGCCCAGGCCACCGAAGCCGCCACCCAACAAGTCGTCAACAGCGTCCGGCAGGGGCTGGAATCCGCCACCCCCGGCACCCGCGTCGTGCGTACCGACGCGGTCGGGGCCGCCGTCTCCAAGGAACTCTTCCGCGACGGCATGATCGCGCTGGGCGCCTCGATGCTGATGATCCTGGTCTATATCTGGTTCCGCTTCGAGTGGCAGTTCGCCGTCGGCGCCGTGGTCACCCTGATCCTGGACGTCACCAAGGCGATCGGGTTCCTGGTGGTCACGCAGCTCGATTTCGACCTGGTGATGGTCGCCGCCCTGCTGACCATCCTGGGCTATTCGATGAACGACAAGGTCGTGGTGTACGACCGGATGCGGGAGAACCTGCGGCGCTACAAGACGATGCCGCTGCGCGAGCTGATCGACCTGTCGATCAACGAGACGCTGAACCGGACCATCGGCACCTCGATGACGACGCTGCTGGCCACCCTGCCGCTGGCGATCTTCGGCACCGGCTCGGCGCTGGGCGGGTTTGCCTGGATGATGATCTTCGGCATCATCGTCGGCACCTCGTCATCGATCTTCATCGCCGCCCCGATCCTGTTGTTCCTGGGCGAAAACCGGCTGCGGCGCGATACCGCGCCGGTGGGCGAGGCGAAGCCGGAATAGGAGGGGCGCCAGGGAAGAAAGCAAGAAAGCAAGCGGACACAGAGGCACAAAGGAGCATAGACAGGCGAGAAGGCCGGCGTTGCCCGGGCTGTCTATCCTTTTTCTTCGCTTTCTTCTTTGTGCCTTTGTGCCTTTGTGGCCGCTTTCTTGCTTTCTTGCTTTCTTGCTTTCTTGCTTTCTTGCTTTCTTGCTTTCTTGCTTTCTTGCTTTCTTGCTTTCTTGCTTTCTTGCTTTCTTGCTTTCTTGCTTTCTTGCTTTCTTGCTTTTTTGCTTTCTTGCTTTCTCGCCCTCCTAGCCTGCGACCGACAGCAGCAGCCTCGCCAACGCCGCTGGCGCGGTGATGTTCGGGCTGTGGCTTTCGGCCATCTCGTGGAAGCGCCAGCCCGGCGCGCTGCGGAAGCGGGCGGCGAACTGGGCGAAGACGTCCGGGCCGGTTTTTTTCGTGCAGTGGATGTAGGTGCGCGGAACTTCCGGCGCGCCGTGCGCCAGCATCAGCTTCTGGCTGAAGCAGCGGGCGGGGTGGTGCAGGCGCCGCGGCGTGACCCAGGCGAGGTCCTCGGGCGAGGTGTCCGCGGCCGGCGGGTTGGGCGGCATCAGCCAGCCCTCGATCGCCGGCGCCGGCCCGTCGCGGCCGACCAGGTCGTTCAGCGACTGGCCATTCCCGGGCACGAAGGCGTCGAGATAGACCAGCTGGGCGATGCGCGCCGGCACCCGGTCGGCGACGCCGGTGGCGACCATGCCGCCATAGGAGTGGCCGACCAGGACCAGGTTGTGCAGGTCCTCGGCGCCGATCACGCCGACGATGTCCTCGACATGGGTCTCCAGGTTGACCATCGGGTGGGCGAGATGGGCGCGTTCGCCCAGGCCGGTATAGCTCGGCGTGAACACCTCGTGCCCGGCTTCGCGCAGCAGCGGACGGACCTTCTTCCACGCCCAGCCGGCCGACCAGGCGCCGTGGCAGATGAGATAGGTGGCCATCGATCGTTCCCCCGCTATTCCGCGAGCCGGGCCATGATACCAGCAAACGGATAAAGTTTTTTTGCTTCTTTTTGCTCACAAAAAGAAGATTCTTTCTTGCCTTCTACGCCGTCTTCTCATCCCCCCCGACCCCAAGCTGCTTGAGCTTGCGGTGCAGCGCGCTGCGTTCCATGCCGACGAAGCTGGCGGTGCGGCTGATGTTGCCGCCGAAGCGCAGCAGCTGGGCCTGCAGGTAGTGGGTTTCGAACAGGTCGCGGGCTTCGCGCAGCGGCAGGCCCATGAGATCGGCCGAGGGTCCGCCGTTGAACAGGGCCGGGGCGGCGGCGCCGATTTCGGGCGGCAGCATGTCGGCGCGGATCGCCTCCCCTGCCCCGCCCGGGGCCATGATCAGCAGCCAGTCCATCAGGTTGCGCAGCTGGCGCACATTGCCGGGCCAGTCATAGGCCTGCAGCGCGGTCAGCGCGTCCGTCGAGAGGTCGCGGCCCGACATGCCGGCGGACTCGGCCGAGCGGGTGAGGAAGTGGCGCGCCAGGAGCGGCACGTCCTCGCGCCGTTCGCGCAGCGCGGGCATGCGCAGGGGCACGACGGCCAGGCGATAGAAGAGATCCTCGCGGAAGCGGCCGGCGGCGATCTCGGCCTGGAGGTCCTTGTTGGTGATGGCCAGGACGCGGATGTCGACGCGCACGCGCTGCGAGCCGCCGAGGCGTTCGAAGGCCTGGTCCTGCAGCGCGCGGACGATCTTGCCCTGGGTTTCCAGGGGCATGTCGCTGACCTCGTCCAGCAGCAGGGTGCCGCCATGGGCGCGTTCCAGCACGCCGGCGCGGCGCGGCTGGGCCATGGGATCGGGGCCGGTCTCCACGCCGAACAGCTCCTCCTCGAAGCGGGCCGGCGCCAGCGTGGCGCAGTTCAGCGCCACAAAAGGCCCGTCGGCGCGGCGCGAGCGGGCGTGGATCATGCGCGCCACCACCTCCTTGCCGGAGCCGGCCGGGCCGGTGATGAGCACGCGCGAGCCGGTGGGCGCCACCTTGTCCACCGCGCCGCGGATGGCGGCGATGGCGGCACTTTCGCCGGTCAGCTCCGCCTCGGCGCCGGCGCGCAGGCGCAGTTCGGCGTTCTCGGTGGCCAGGCGGGCGGCCTCGATGGCGCGGCGGCAGATCAGCAGCAGGCGGTCGGTCTGGAACGGCTTCTCGATGAAGTCGTAGGCGCCGTGCTGGATCGCGGCCACCGCCGTCTCGATGGTGCCGTGGCCGGACATCATCACCACCGGCACGTGCGGCTGCTCGCCGTGCAGCACCTCGAGGATGCCCAGCCCGTCGAGCCGGCTGCCCTGGAGCCAGACATCGAGGATGACCAGCGAGGGACGGCGGGCGCGGAAGGCGGCGATGGCGCTGTCGGCATCGCCGGCCTGGCGGGTGTCGTAGCCCTCGTCGGACAGCAGGCCCTCGACCAGCATGCGGATGTCGGGCTCGTCGTCGACGATCAGGATGTCATGCGCCATGGCCCATCCTTTTTGCGTCAGGCCGCCGGCTTGTGCGGCAGGAACAGGCAGGCAACCGCGCCGCCGCCGGGCCAGTCCGGCTCCGCCACCCGGTCATCGAGCGTGACCCGCCCGCCGTGGTCTTCGAGGATCTTCTTGACGATGGCCAGTCCAAGTCCGGTGCCTTTTGGCTTGTGGGTGACATACGGCTCGGTGAGCCGATCGCGATCCTGCCCCGGCAGCCCGAGTCCGTCATCGGCCACCACGATCACAACATCCTCGCCGTGCAGCGCCACGCCCACGGCGATGTGCCCGCCGGCGGCCCCGTGTGGGCGCATCGCCAGGGCATCGGCGGCGTTCTGCAGCAGGTTGGTCACCGCCTGTCCCAGCAGGCGGCGGTCGCAGGGGGCGGTGGGGCCGCGATCGGGGATGTCGGTGGTGAAGACGATCTCGGGCCGGGCCTGGCGCTGGAGGATGAGCGACTCGCGCACCACGCGGCCGACATCCTCCGGCTTGATCACCGGCAGCGGCATGCGGGCGAAGCGGGAAAACTCGTCGACCATGCGGCCGATGTCGCCGACATGGCGCACGATGGTGTCGGCGCACTGGATGAAGGTCTCGGGGTCCGAGGTGATCTCGCGGGCGAAGCGGCGCTTGAGGCGCTCGGCGGCGAGCTGGATGGGCGTCAGCGGGTTCTTGATCTCATGGGCGATGCGGCGCGCCACGTCGGCCCAGGCGGCGGTGCGCTGGGCGGATTGCAGCTCGGTGATGTCGTCGAAGGTGGCGACGAAATTGACCACGCGGCCGGGCGGCTCGGTGCCGTCGGAGTCCGGCAGGGCCGCGGTGCGATCGGCGCCGATGCGCAGCAGCAGGGTGCGGCGCTGGCCGGCCAGGCCGACATGGATCTCCGCGGTGTGCGCCTGCGTCGGCGCGGCCATGGCGGCGGCGAGCAGCGGGGCGAATTCCGGCACCACCTCGGACAGGGGCCGGCCGATCTCGCGCAGCAGGTCGCGCGCCAGCAGCGTGGCCGCGGCCCGGTTGGGCAGCTCGATGCGGCCCTCGGGGTCGAGGCCAATGACGCCGGCGGAGACGCCGGAGAGCACGGTTTCGGTGAAGCGGCGGCGTTCGTCGATCTGGCCGTACGCCTCCATCAGCTCGCGGCGCTGGGCGCCGAGCTGGCCGGTCATCCGGTTGAAGGCGCGGCTGAGGCCGGCGATGTCGTCGCCGGTGTCGACCTCCGGCACGCGCACGGTCAGGTCGCCGGCGCGGACCCGCTCGGCCGCGGTGATCAGGCCGCCCACGGGCCGCGCGATCTGGTTGGCCAGGATCAGGCCGATCAGCACCGCAGCGGCCAGCACCGCCAGCGCCATCAGGGCGAAGACCACGGCGAAGGTGACCTGCAAGCCGGTGCGGTTGGCGTCGAGCCGGTCATACAGCTCGACGGCCTTCTCGGTCTTGACGATGTGGTCGAGGATGGCGGGGTCCACCAGGCGGCCGATCACCAGCATCAGGTTCGGCGTGGTTTCCAGCACGGTGACGCCGCGCACCTTGGTCTGGTCCTCGCTGCCCAGCACGGCGACATCGCCGGAGCGGGCCATTTCGGTGGCCCATTCCGGCGGCACCACGTTGTCGAAGCCGGTCATGCTGCCGGCGGACGCGATCACCTGGCCGGTCACCGGCTCGTAGATCGCCGATTCGGTCAGGCCGCGCAGGCCGGTCTGCGAGGCGAGAAAGTTCAGGAAGCCGTTCGGGTCGGTGGACATCAGGTGCAGCCCGCCGCGGGTGAGGTCCGCGGCCATGCCCAGCGCGTCGGCGCGGATGTTGTTGCGGTGCTCCTCGGCATAGCCGCGCGCGGCGGACAGGCTTTGCTGCAGTGCCGTGCGCACCGGCTCGGCGAACCAGGCCTGGATGCCGTAGTTGAAGAAGACGGTGGCGAAGACGGCCACCACGATGGCCGGGGTGACGGCCACCACGCTGAACAGCATCACCAGGCGCACATGCAGCCGCGCGCCGGCCGCCGCCCGCCGGCGTTCCATGAAGACGCGGGTGAAGCGCACCGCCAGCAAGGCCACCAGCAGCAGCACCACAACCAGGTTGGCCAGGATCAGGGCGAACACCTGGTTCGGGCGCTGCAGCCCGGTGGCCAGGAAGGTGAAGGTGGACAGGCCGAGCACGAAGGCGAGTGCTGCGACCACCAGGGTCGCGACGCGGCCCATCAGCAGCTCCGCGGCCCGGCTCAGGCGGGCGCGCAGGCCGGTTGGCGGAGGCGGGCGGGCGTCGTCCATCGCCGGTCAGGCGACGCCGCGGATGACCGGGATGTCGAGGTCGCGGATCTTCTTGCGCAGGGTGTTGCGGTTCAGCCCCAGCATCGCCGCCGCCTTGATCTGGTTGCCGCGGGTGGCGGCCAGCGTCATGCGGATCAGCGGGCGCTCCACCTCGGCCAGCACGCGGTCGTAGATGTCCGACGCCCCGGGGCCGTCGCCGTGGGCGGCCAGGAACTGGCGGATGTGGCGCTCCACGGCGCGGGTCAGCGGCTCCTGCACCAGGTCGGTCTCGCCGGGCGGCGGCGGGGCGGCACCGTAATCGACCTCGCGCAGCTCGCCCTGGACGGCGACCGCACCGACCACTTCCTCCGGGCAGAGGGCCGCGAGGCGGTTCATGAGGTTTTCCAGCTCGCGCACGTTGCCGGGCCAGCGATGGGTTTGCAGCGCCTCGATCGCGCCCTGGTCCAGCATCTTGCCCGGCAGGCCGCCATCACGGGCGCGTTCGAGGAAGTGGCGCGCCAGATCGGGGATGTCCTCGGCGCGCTCGCGCAGTGGCGGCAGGCGGATCGGGACCACGTTCAGGCGATAGAACAGGTCCTCGCGGAACTGCCCGGCGCGGATCGCCGCGCGCAGGTCGCGGTGGGTGGCGGCCACGATGCGGACATTGGCGCGGATCGCGGTGCGCCCGCCGACGGAGGTGAACTCGCCCTCCTGCAGCACGCGCAGCAGGCGGGTCTGCGCCTCGGCCGGCATGTCGCCGATCTCGTCCAGGAACAGCGTGCCGCCATGGGCCTGTTCGAAGCGGCCGGGCGCGCGGTTCGTCGCCCCGGTGAAGGCGCCGCGCTCGTGGCCGAACAGCTCGCTTTCGATCAGCTCGCGCGGAATGGCGGCCATGTTGATCGCCACGAAGGGGCCGGCGCGGCGGCGGCCGTAATCGTGCAGGGCGCGGGCGACCAGCTCCTTGCCGGTGCCGGACTCGCCGTTGATCATCACGGTGAGGTCCGCCGTCGTGAGCCGGGCGATGGTGCGGTAGATCTCCTGCATCGCCACCGAGCGGCCGATCAGCGGCAGTTTTTCTTCCGCATCGCGGGGGGCTGCGGGGGCGTGGACATGCTCGGCACTGGGGGTGGCCAGGGCACGGCCGACAACGGACAGAAGCTCGGTCAGGTCGAAGGGCTTGGGCAGGTATTCGAAGGCGCCGCGCTGGGTGGCCTTGACCGCCGTCATCAGGGTGGACTGGGCGGACATGACGATGATGCGCAGGTCCGGACGGATGCGGCGGATGCGCGGGATCAGGTCCAGCCCGTTGCCGTCGGGCATCATCACGTCGGTGATGACCAGGTCGCCTTCGCCCTCCTCCACCCAGCGCCACAGCATGCTGGCCGTGCCGGTGCTGCGCACCTGGTAGCCGGAGCGGCCGAGCGCCTGGGTCAGCACGGTGCGGATCGAGCGGTCGTCATCGGCGACCAGGATGGTGGGGAGTGTGGCGCTCATGCGCTTGCCTCGTCGTCGACCATGGGCAGCATCAGGCGGAATTCGGTGCGCCCGGGGCGGGATTCGACCTCGACCAGCCCGCCATGGTCGCTGACGATCTTGGCCACCAGCGCCAGGCCCAGCCCGCTGCCGGAGGGCTTGCCGCTGACGAAGGCGTCGAACAGATGCGGGCGGATGTCGTCCGCGATGCCCGGGCCGTTGTCGCGCACGATGACGAACAGCGGCAGGTGGCGGCGCGCATCGGTGCCGGGAACGGCCAGGCGCACGCCGTGCTGGAAGCCGGTGATAAGCTGGATTTCGCCGTTATGAATATCCGCATTCACAATGGATTCCGCGGCGTTTTTTACAAGGTTCAGCAGCACCTGCACCAGCTGGTCGCGGTTGCCGTGGACCGGCGGCAGGGAGGGGTCGTACAGCTCGGTGAAGCGGATCGAGGCCGCGAAGCCGCTTTGCGCCAGGCGGCGGACATGTTCCAGCACGCGGTGGATGTTGACCGGGCCGTACTGCACCGGCTTCTCGCCGAAATCCTCCATCCGGTCGACCAGCTCGCGGATGCGGTCGGCCTCGTCGCGGATCAGCACGGTCAGCTCGCGGTCGGATTCCGCCACGCTGGCCTCCAGCAGCTGGGCCGCGCCGCGGATGCCGGAGAGCGGGTTCTTGACCTCATGCGCCAGGGTGGCGGCCATGCCGGCGACCGAGCGGGCGGCGCCGCGCACGGTAAGCTGGCGATCGAGCGCGCGCGCGGCGGTGGCGTCATGCAGCACCAGCAGCACCGAGCCGGGCTCTTCCGGATAGGGCGCGCCCTGGACGGCGATGTTCATGCGGTGCAGGCGCGGGCCGTCCAGCGCCATGTCGTGGTCGGCGACGCGGGCGTCGTGCTGGCGCACCTGGTCGACCAGCAGGAACAGCGGGTTGTCGGCGGCGAGGAAGTCGCTGAGCGGCAAGGAGGCCGCCGAGGAGGCGGAGGCGCCGAGAAACTGCTCGGCGGCGTGGTTGATGAAGCGCAGGCGGTTGGCGGGATCGAGCAGGATCGCCGGCACCGGCAGGGCGGAGAGCAGCGCGGCGGGATCGAGGGGGGCGACGGTGCGGCGGCGTTCGGCGAGGCGCACGGCGCTGCGCAGCATGTTCCTCATGCGGCGTCGGCCATCTCGGCGGCTGGCAGCGCTTCCCGCACGCGGCTCACGCCGCGTTCGATCAGCGGGTCGTAGAAGCGGTCGATCTGCGCCACCACCGCCGGCACCTCCGGAATGCGCATCACGGTGGCGCGGAATTCGGCCGAGCCGGGCAGGCCGCGGGAGTACCAGGACAGGTGCTTGCGCGCCAGGCGCATGCCCGGCTCGGTGCCGAAATGGGACTGCATGGCGGCGTAATGGCGCAGCATGATCGATTTCTGCGCGGCCAGGTCGGGCTCCGGCAGGCGGGTGCCGGTGCGCAGGAAATGCGCCACCTGGGCCGGGAACCAGGGGCGGCCATAGCAGCCGCGCCCGACCATGACGCCGTTCGCCCCGGAGCGGCGCAGCGCGTCCAGCGCGTCATCTTCCGTGGTGATGTCGCCGTTGACGATGACGGGCAGGCGCGTGGCCTGCTTCACGGTGGCGACGAAATCCCAGTCCGCCGTGCCGGTGTAGAACATCTGGCGGGTGCGGCCGTGGACGGTGACCAGGCGGATGCCCGACTCCTCGGCGATCTGCGCCAGCCGGGGCGCGTTGAGCGACTGGTGGTCCCAACCCATGCGCATCTTCAGCGTGACCGGCACCGAGACGGCGCGCACGGTGGCGTCCAGGATGCGCGCGGCCCCGATCTCGTCGCGCATCAGCGCGCTGCCGGCCATCTGGCCGACGGCGACCTTCTTCACCGGGCAGCCGAAATTGATGTCGACGATGTCCGCCCCCTTGTCGACGGCAATGCGCGCCGCCTCGGCCATGGCGGCGGGGTCGCAGCCGGCAAGCTGGATCGAGGTGGGGCGGCCATCCACGCCGGCCATGCGCAGCGTGGCCTTGTTCTCGCGCACCATCGCCCAGGAGGCGATCATCTCGGACACGACCAGGCCGGCGCCCAGCTCGCGCGCCAGGCGGCGGAACGGCAGGTCGGTGACGCCGGACATCGGCGCCAGGATGACCGGCGTGTCGATGACCACGCCTCCCAGGTCGATGGGGGCCAGATCGATAGGGGCCAGATCGATAGATGCGAGGTCGATCGCGGCCAGATGCGGCAAGGTGGTGTCAGAAGTGCCCATGATTTGGGCAAACTAGGGGCTGATCCGGCGCCACGCAATGCATTCCTTGGGCGATTTTCTCCCGGTTGACGGCGGCTTGCGGGATGGCGAGTCTGGGGGATGGTCATGCCGCCGCCCCTGCCCCATCCGCCCCGGATCGCCTGCGTCTTGGTTGCCGCCGGCAGCGGGCAGCGATTCGGCAGCCCCGTCGCCAAGCAGTTCCTGCCCTGCGCCGGCGCGCCGGTGATCCGCCATGCCGCCGCGGCGCTGCTGGCCGAGGGCGTCATGGTGCAGCCGGTCGGCGATCACGACGCGATCGCGGCTGCCCTGGCCGGGCTGGACTGCCGCCCGGCGGTGGCCGGCGGGGCGACGCGGCAGGACAGCGTGCGCGCGGGGCTGGAGGCGCTGGCCGAGTTCGCGCCCGATATCGTGCTGGTCCATGACGCCGCCCGGCCGTTCATCCCGCCGGGGACGGTGGCGGCGGTGGTCGCCGCACTGGCCGACCGCGCCGGCGCGATCCCGGCGGTGGCGGTGGCCGATACGCTGAAGCGCGGCGCGGACGGGCTCATCGCCGGCACCGTCGACCGCACCGGCCTGTTCCGGGCGCAGACGCCGCAGGGCTTCCGCTACGCCCTGCTGCTGGCGCTGCACCGCGCCGCGGCCCCGGGGGCGACGGACGACGCCGCGGTGCTGGAGGCCGCCGGCCATGCCGTGGCGCTGGTGCCGGGCCGGGAGGAAAACATCAAGATCACCTGGCCCGAGGATATTGCCCGCATGGAGCGGATTCTGACCCCCGGCCTGATGCCCCGCGTCGGCACCGGGTTCGATGTCCATGTGCTGGCGGATGGCCGCAAGCTGATGCTCTGCGGGGTGGAAATCCCCCATGACCGCGGCCTGGCCGGGCATTCGGACGCCGATGTGGGCATCCACGCGCTGTGCGACGCGATCTACGGCGCGCTGGCCGAGGGCGATATCGGACGCCACTTCCCGCCCAGCGACAACAGTTTCAAGGACATGGACAGCGCGATCTTCCTGCGCCACGCCGCTGCCCTTGTGGCCGCGCGCGGCGGCGTGATCGGCAATGTCGATGTGACGCTGATCTGCGAGCGGCCAAAGATCGCGCCGCATGCCCCGGCCATGATCGCCCGGCTGGCGGCGCTGCTGGCCATCCCGCCAGGGCGCGTCAGCGTGAAGGCGACAACCACCGAGCGGCTGGGGTTCACCGGGCGGATGGAGGGGATCGCGGCGCAGGCCGTGGCGACCGTGATGGTGCCGATAGCGTAAGAAAGAATCTTCTTTTTGTGAACAAAAAGAAGCAAAAAAACTTTATCCGCTGGCGTCCGGCTCTCCAGGGGAAGCGCGGGTGCCAAAGGGGAAAAGTTTTTTGGTTCTTTTTTTCAAAAAAGAACTGCTTGCTTACTCCCTGAACATCAACGCCGGATCCACCGTCTCCCCCCGCACCGCCGACAGCGCCGCCACCACGCTGTCGCGCGTGGTCAGCAGCTCGCGCCGGATCAGCGTCTCGGCCAGGTGCTCGTCGCGCGCGGCCAGGGCGGCATGCACCTGCCGCCACAGGGCGAGGCTTTCGACGCGGCGTTCGCGGCGCTGGAAATCCAGCGGTTGGCGCCACATCAGGCCCCAGATCGAGCGATCGACCTGCTCGGTCAGCGCGCGCTCGATGTGCCCGGCGCCGCTGTTGCGGTAGATGCAGCGGGAGGTCTCGCGCAGGGCGGCCTGGTAGAGATGGCTGTCCTCGGGCGGGCCGTCGAGCAGGCTGGCGGCGTGGTCCAGGGCCGTTGCCATCTCGGCCAGGGCCGGGTCGGCGGCGGCCCCGCGGCGGGCGAGCTGGCGGGCGGCGATGCCGGCCAGCGCGGCGCGGACGTTGAACGCCTCGGCGATCACATCAAGCGACAGGCCGACGACATAGGCGCCGCGGCGCGGCAGCAGGATGGCCAGGCCGTAGCGCTCCAGCGCGCGCAGCGCCTCGCGCACCGGGCCGCGGCTGACGCCGAAGGCCTCGGCCAGCTCCTGTTCGCGCAGGCGCTCGCCGTCCTTGTACTCGCCATTGACGATGGCCGCGGCGAGGCGGTTGGCGATCTGCTCCGGGATGGTCAACGCCGGGGCGCGGCGGCGCGAACGGAGCGAATCGTCCCCGTTTGTGGCTGCTTTGGGCGGGGTCTGGTTGGCGTCCATGCGGGTCCGTCCAGTTGCGCCATTGTTGCTAACGCCGGTTTGGCGCGGATTGCAAGGGTTGGGGCGCTTGACCGGGCGCCTGCGCTGGCCCTCGGCGACACGGCGGGCGCATTTCGACACACGATAGCGTCACAATCGTGCCGGGGGCTGTTGGCCAAACCGCGCGAGGCTGGCACCATCGGTCCATCGCGCCGGAAATGACTCGGACGCGGCGCACAACGACGCACAGCGTGGATGAGGGGAAACGAGATGGGCTATGATTCGGCCTTCAAGGGCCTGAAGGTTGTGGACCTGACGGGCGGCGTGGCCGGGCCGTCGGCGGCGATGATGTTCGCGCAGCACGGCGCGGAGGTGATCAAGATCGAGACGCCGCACAACGGCGGCGACTGGGCGCGCATCCTGGGCAAGACCTATGGCGACCATTCCTCGTTCTCGTTCTTCGGCACGCTCGGCAAGAAGGCCGTGGCGCTGGACCTGAAGACCGACGAGGGCAAGGCCATCCTGTGGAAGTTCATCGAGGAGGCCGACGTGTTCATGGAGGGGTTCCGCCCCGGCACCATCCAGCGCTACGGCTTCGGCTATGACGCGGTGAAGGCGAAGAACCCCGGCATCATCTATTACTCGATCTCCGGCTTCGGCCAGGTCGGGCCCTGGGCCGGGCGGCCGGCGATGGACCCGGTGCTGCAGGCCTTCAACGGCATCGTCCACGAGAACCGCGGCGAGATGGACAACCATCCGCACCGCATCGCCATCTCGCTGATCGACATGTACACCGGGCTGCTGGGCTTCCAGGCGATCGCCACCTCGATCTTCGTGAAGAAGATGCAGGGCATCAAGGAAGGCCGCTACATCGAGGCGAGCCTGATGCAGGGCGGCGCCATGCTGTCGGTGATCCGCCTGATCGCGGGCTACCTGGAGAACGGCGTGCTGCAGCGCGGCATCATGCCGGCTGGCGTGTTCGACACCGCCAACGGCCAGATCAACGTGACCATGGTGCGCAACACCGACTGGGCGCCGTTCTGTTCGGCGATGCAGATCCAGCACCTGGAGCACGATGCGCGCTTTGCCGATCCGATCACCCGCCGCAAGAACATGGACGAGTTGCTCGGCCTGGTGCGCCCGGTGTTCAAGTCCCACCCCACCGCCTGGATCAGCGAGCGGCTGACGGCGGTGAACATCATGAACGGCCAGGTCAATTCCTACTCCGAGTTCCTGAAGGAGGAGCAGGTGCTGGCCACCAACATCATCGCCTGGCTGAAGCAGCCCGGGCTGGAGCAGCTGGTGCCGATGCCCAACATCCCCGGCCTGCCGCCGTTCGAAAGCGGCACGCCGCGCGCCCATGCGCCGACCATCGGCGAACACACGCGCGAGGTGCTGAAGAACCACGGCTACACCGACGCCCAGATCGACGACCTGTCGGCGCGCAAGGTGGTGAAGGCCTGAAAGGGCGGCGCCGGGCGAGAGCGTGATCGTCGGAAGCGGACTCGCCGGAGACGTGAATCACGCGATCAAACAAAGGTCTAGAGCATGGGCCGCGCGTCTGTCAGCGCGGGTCGTGCTCTAGGCGGCCCGCCGCCGCTTTTCCTCCGAAGATCAGAACGCCTCGATCGCCACCACGGTGACATTGTCCGTGGCGCGGCGGGCCAACGCGGCCTCGATCAGCGCATCACCGGGATCGGGGCCGCCGAGCAGCGCGCCCAGCTCGGCATCGGACAGGGTCTTGTTCAGCCCGTCGCTGCACAACAGGAAACGGTCGCCGGCGGCCAGCCGGTTGCTGACCTTGTCCAGCTCCAGCGCCTCGGCCGCGCCGACGGCCCGGGTGATGACGTTCGCGCGCGGATGCCCCTCCGCCTCCTCGGCGGTGATGGTCCCGGCATCGACCAGTTCCTGGACCAGCGAGTGATCGCGCGTGACCTGGGCGATGGTGCCGTCGCGCAGCACATAGGCGCGGGCGTCGCCGGCCCACAGGCAGGCGAAATGCCCGTCGCGCGCCAGCAGCACCACCAGGGTGGAAGCGATGATCGAGCGCGGGCCGCGCTGTTCGGCCTCGTCGCGCAGCCATTGGTGGACATCGGCCACGCGCAGCCGCACCTGCGCCAGCAGCTCGGAGGCGGACAGCCCGGCCGGGATCGCCTCCAGCGCCTCCTTCAGCTTGCCGGAGGCGACCTCGCCGGCATCATGGCCCCCGGCCCCGTCCGCGACCGCCCAAAGGCCGATCTCCGGGCGGTCGACCAAGGCGTCCTCGTTGTGCGTTCGCACGGAGCCGGGATGGGAGACGGCCCAGGACTGGAAACGCATCATATGCCCCCTGCCCCGCTTGGCTGCGGGGTCTGCGCGTTGGCGTGCAGCATTTCCGTGAACGTCGCCACATCCGGCAGTGCGGCCAGCGACAGGCGGGTGGCGGGCACGAAGGGCGAGCCCTCGGTCCACCAGGCGCTGTGCGGCTGGGCGGCGGGCGGATCGGCGCTGGCGTTGGCCGGCGGCGCGGCCAGGCGTGCGGCGATGACATCGGGCGGCAGGTCGCGGGCCAGCGCCTCCAGCCCCAGCGCCTCGGCATCGGCCAGCCAGGCAAGGGGATCGGCGGGCGGCGGGCCGCAATGGGCCAGCGTCAGCGGAAAATGCCGGCCGGCGGCGTCGATGCTCGGCATCCACA
>JBIPLY010000334.1:0-4798 GCA_044369385.1 Acetobacteraceae bacterium
GGCCCGATGATCCGCAAGAGCGACATGCGCAGCACCGCCTGGATCGCCGCCTACGAGAACAACAACGTCGATACCGGCCTCGCCGCCGGCCTGCGCGGAAAGGCCCAGATCGGCAAGGGCATGTGGGCGATGCCCGACCGGATGGCCGACATGCTGGCCCAGAAGATCGGCCACCCCCGCGCCGGCGCCAACACCGCCTGGGTCCCCTCCCCCACGGCCGCCACCCTGCACGCCCTGCACTACCACCAGGTCGACGTCGCCGCCCGCCAGACCGAGCTCGCCGCCCGCGCCCCGGCCGCCCTGTCCGACATCCTCACCCTGCCGCTCGCCGACCGCCCGAACTGGGCGCCGGACGCCATCCAGCAGGAGCTGGACAACAACCTCCAGGGCATCCTGGGCTACGTCGTGCGCTGGATCGACCAGGGCGTCGGCTGCTCGAAGGTGCCGGACATCCACGATGTCGGCCTGATGGAAGACCGCGCCACCCTGCGCATCTCCAGCCAGCACGTCGCCAACTGGCTGCACCACGGCATCTGCACCGAGGCCCAGGTGATGGAAACCATGCAGCGCATGGCCGGCATCGTCGACCGCCAGAACGCCGCCGACCCGCTCTACACCCCGATGGCCCCGGGCTTCGACGGCGCCGCCTTCCAGGCCGCCTGCGACCTGGTCTTCCAGGGCCGCGCCCAGCCGAACGGCTACACGGAGTTCGTCCTGCACGCCCGCCGGCGCGAAGCCAAGGCCCGCGGCTGAGCGCGGCCCCCGGCGCCAGGTCGGCGCAGGGTCCCGGTGGGGGCGGCCTCCCCGCCGCGCCCGCCGGCCGGCCTCAGTAGCGGTCGGGCACGTACAGCTCCCGCGGCAGCGTCGCCCGTTCATAGTCGGGGTTGTAGACGCGCTCCGGCAGGGTGATCGGATCGTGCGGCACCGGCCCGTACTCCACCTGCGACAGCAGATGCGCGATGCAGTTCAGCCGCGCCCGCTTCTTGTCGTTGCCCTCGACGATGTACCACGGCGCCTCGGCGATGTTGGTGCGCGCAAACATCGCCTCCTTGGCCTTGGTGTACTGCTCCCACCGCACCCGCGACTGCAGGTCCATCGGAGACAGCTTCCACTGCTTCACCGGGTCATGGATGCGCATCAGGAAGCGCAGCTGCTGCTCCTCGTCGGTGATCGAGAACCAGTATTTCACCAGGATGATGCCGGACCGCACCAGCATCCGTTCGAACTCCGGCACGTCGCGGAAGAAATCCTCCACCTGCCGCTCGTCGGCGAAGCCCATCACCTGCTCCACCCCGGCGCGGTTGTACCAGGAGCGGTCGAACAGCACGATCTCGCCCGCCGCCGGCAGGTGCGGCACATAGCGCTGGAAATACCACTGCGTCTTCTCGCGGTCCGACGGCGCCGGCAGCGCCACCACCCGGCAGGTGCGCGGGTTCACCCGCTGGGTGATGCGCTTGATCACCCCCCCCTTGCCGGCGCTGTCCCGTCCCTCGAACAGCACCACCAGCTTCAGCCCCCGGTGCATCACCCAGTCCTGCAGCTTCACCAGCTCCGCCTGCAGCCGCAGCAACTCGCGGAAATAGACGCCGCGATCCACCGTGCTCGCCACCCGCCGCCCCAGCAGCTCGCGCAGCTCGGCCGGCAGCCGCGAATCGTCGATCTCCTGCTCCAGCTCCTCGTCGAAATCGTCCTGCAACTCGCGGCGCAGCCAATCCGTCTCCGCCGCCGCCTCGTCCTTGCCGGTATCGTGCGTCATCCGTTCCGCCCCATCGCCTCAGGTCACAATCGCCATTCCGTAGCGCATCACGCCGCCAGGCGAACGTGAACAAGCAAAGACACTCGTCGCGCCCGCCCGCCAGCCAGGCTTGCCGCCCTGCCGGCCCTCACCCGTTGCGCCGCAGCCACTCCGCCGCCGCATCCCCCATCGTCGTGCCGATGCTGGCCTTCATCCACGCCATGAACGCCCGGTCGAACGCAAACGCCGCCCCGCACTCCGCCCGGAAGAACCGCCGCACATTCTGCGTGTTGCGATACCCGGCATCGATCACCGTCGCCCGCGTGATCGGGTCCGCGTGCCAGTCGAATCCCGCCATGCCGCCCCCGCTGCGTTGCCCTGCCGCGCCGCCGCCCTTACCTTGGCCGCCGAACGCACACGGACTCAGCCCGCCATGCACATCACCGTCAACGGCGCCCGCCTGTTCTTCGACACGCTCGGCGCCAAGCTCACCCCCGACGGCCCCGCCATGCGCGAACGCCCCACGCTCATCCTCCTGCATGGCGGCCCCGGCGGCGACCACTCCATGTTCCGCCCGCGCTTCGATGAGCTCGCCGACATCGCCCAGCTCGTCTTCCTCGACCACCGCGGCAACGGCCGCTCGGAGCGCCGCACGCCCGACGAATGGACGCTGGCCCAATGGGGCGACGACGTGAAAACCTTCTGCGACACCCTGGGCATCGAGAAACCCATCGTGCTCGGCTACTCCTTCGGCGGCATGGTCCTGCAAGCCTACGCCACGCGCCACCCCGGCCACGCCGGCAAGCTGATCTTCTACAGCACCAGCCCGAAGGTCGACCGCGCGGAGAACTACGCAACCTTCGAACGCCTCGGCGGCCCCCATGCCCGCGCAGTCGCCGTTGCCCGCTGGGAAACCCCGAACCCCGAAACCCAGCGCGCCTACATCGAGGTCTGCTACCCGCTCTACAACCGCCGCGCCGCCCGCGACCCGAACGCCGCCCTGCGCAGCCTCGACAACAACGACGTCGCCTTCCATTTCGGCGGCCCCGAGGGCGAGGCCGTCCGCCTGGATTACCGCGAAGCCCTGTCCCGCGTGCAATGCCCCAGCCTGGTCGTCGCCGGCGAAGACGACCCGATCACCCCCGCGACCCGCAGCCGCCTGCTGGCCGCCAGCCTGCCGCCCAGCCTCGCCCGCCTCGAAGTCTTCCCCAACGCCGGCCACGGCGTCCACAACGACGACCCCGCCGCCGCCATGGCCCTTTTGCGCGATTTCATCCTGGCCGCCTGATGCAATACCTCGATGACCTGCCGCTCGGCACCACCTTCCCCTGCGGCAGCTTCACCCTGACCCGCGAAGCCATCATCGCCTACGCCACCCAGTACGACCCCCAACCGTTCCACCTCGATGACGAAGCCGCGGCAAACTCCTATTTCGGCCGCCTCTGCGCGTCGGGCCTGCACACGCAAGGCATGGCCATCGGCCTCATGGTCCGCGCCATCACCGACGTCGCCGTGCTCGCCGGATACGCCCTGCACGAAGCCCGCTTCACCGAACCCGTCTGGCCAGACACCCAATACGACGTCGCCGCCGCCTGGACCGAAACCAGCCCCTCGCCGCGCGATCCCGGCCGCGGCCGCGCCGCCCTGCGCATCACCGTGACCACCAGCACCCGCCCCGTCGCCACCCTCGGCGTGACATACGTGGTGCAGCGCCGCACCTGACCCGCGCCCCGCAGCAAGACTTTCGCCCCCCCCGCCCTCACCTCAGCCGAAACGCCAGGAGACCGAGAATGCGCCCGCCCCCCCGCCGCACAGCCCCCACCCTCGCCGTCCTGACCCTCGCCGCCCTCGCTGCCGTCGCCCCCACCGCCGCAGCCCAGGACCGCCGGATCGGCATCACCCCCGACGAGATCCGATGGACCCAGCTCCCCCGCCTCGGCTCCGGGATCATCCTGTTCGGCGATCCCGCCAAGCGCATCCCCTACGTCATCCGCCTCAACGTCCCCCCCAACATCGAGGTCCCGCCGCACACCCACCCGACGGACGAGCACGTCACCGTCATCTCCGGCGCCATCGGCTTCGGCGAAGGCCCGGTCTTCGACAAGACCAAAGGCCGCCTGCTGCCCGCCGGCTCGTACTACCACCTGCCCGCCCGCACCCGCCACTTCGCCTGGACCGGCCCCGAAGGCGCAGTGATCCAGGCCCACGGCGTCGGCCCGTTTCCGTGAGACAAACACGGAGGCGATCGCACGCCTTGCGCACCCACCTCGGCTGATAGGAAGAAAGCGCGTTCTTTTTTGAAAAAAAGAACCAAAAAACTTTCATCCGTTTGCATCCAGCCAAAACAAAGAGTCTCTTTTTCTTCATAAGCAGAAGAAACTTCCCTCCTCTCCTAAGGACCCCCCAAAATGCAGAACACCGACAAAGTCTGGACCCTCGTCGAAGCCAAGCGCCAGGAGTTCCTCGACCTCGCCGACCGCATCTGGGACAAGCCCGAGATCGCCTACGACGAATACGAATCCACCGCCGAACACACCGCCATGCTGGAACAGCAGGGCTTCCGCATCACCCGCGAGGTCGCCGGCATCCCCACCGCCGTCATGGGCGAAGCAGGCGTTGACGGCCCCATCATCGCCATCCTCGGCGAATACGACGCCCTCCCGGGCCTCAGCCAGGAAGCCGGCATCGCCGAGAAAAAACCCCTCCCCGGAAACGGCCTCGGCCACGGCTGCGGCCACAACCTCCTCGGCAGCGCCGCCCTCCTCGCCGCCACCGCCGTGAAGGACTGGCTCGCCGAAAACGGCCTCAAGGGCCGAGTCCGCTACTACGGCTGCCCCGCCGAGGAAGGCGGCGCCGCGAAATCCTTCATGGTCCGCGAAGGCGCCTTCAAGGACGTCGACATCGCCATCTCCTGGCACCCCGCCGCCTTCTCCGGCGTCAACGACGCGATGTCCCTCGCCAACACCCGCATCGACTTTTCCTTCGTTGGCCGCCCCTCCCACGCCGCCGCCTCCCCCCACCTGGGCCGCAGCGCGCTCGACGCCGTCGAACTCATGAACGTCG